>NZ_PIOG01000272.1:0-19340 GCF_002810545.1 Klebsiella sp. A-Nf5
GCTTTAGCGCTCTGTCGCGAGGTGGCGTATATTACGCTTTCCTCTTTCAGAGTCAACCCTGAATTTCAGGATTTTTCTCTTCAACCGAACCGGCTGTTTGTGTGAAGTGATTCACATCTGCCGTGTCAGTGGGAGCGCATTATAGGGAGTTCGCCGGAAGTAGCAAGCGTTAAAATAGAAAAATCTTATCGACCGCTCATTATTTGAACTTTTCGCTTATTCATCTTCTTACCATTCAAGGCGCCATCCCAGTGTTCATGCGGCCTGCAGCACCGTTTACGCTAAGATCGTTTTTTGGCAAAAATGTGATTTTTCTCTCTTACCCAACGCCATTATCGCGCCGATGGTGAATTAAGCACCACTCTTGACCCACGACAAAGCGCCCACCAGGCCCCCGTTTCTATAATCAGGCCCGTTTCTTCTTACTGGTAATAATCGATGGCTTATCAACTCAACATTAACTGGCCCGAGTTTTTAGAGAAGTACTGGCAAAAACAGCCGGTGGTATTAAAAAACGCGTTTCCGGACTTCGTCGACCCGATTACCCCGGACGAGCTGGCCGGATTAGCCATGGAGCCGGAAGTAGACAGCCGACTGGTCAGCCTGACCAACGGCAAATGGCAGGCCAGCAATGGTCCTTTTGAACATTTTGACGGGCTGGGCGAAACCGGCTGGTCGCTGCTGGCCCAGGCGGTAAACCACTGGCATATGCCCGCCGCCGAGCTGGTGCGCCCGTTCCGCGTACTGCCGGACTGGCGTCTGGACGACCTGATGATCTCCTTCTCCGTCCCCGGCGGCGGCGTCGGCCCGCATATCGATCAGTATGACGTCTTTATTATTCAGGGCATGGGCAGCCGCCGCTGGCGCGTGGGCGATAAGCTGCCGATGCGTCAGTTCTGCCCGCATCCGGCACTGCTGCACGTCGATCCGTTCCCGCCGATCATTGATGAAGATCTGCAGCCGGGCGATATCCTCTATATTCCACCAGGATTCCCGCACGATGGCGTGACCCACGAAACCGCGCTGAACTACTCCGTCGGCTTCCGCGGGCCAAACGGTCGCGACCTGATCAGCAACTTCGCCGACTATGTGCTGGAGAACGATCTTGGCGGCGAACACTACAGCGATCCGGACCTCACCTGCCGCGAGCATCCGGGCCGGGTTGAGGAGTATGAACTCGAACGTCTGCGCACCATGATGATCGACATGATTCGCCAGCCGGAAGACTTCAAGCAGTGGTTCGGCAGTTTCGTGACCACCCCGCGTCACGAGCTGGATATTGCGCCGGCGGAACCACCGTATGAAGAAGAGGAAGTGGTCGATGCGCTGCTGGGTGGCGAAAAGCTTTCTCGTCTGAGCGGCCTGCGCGTTCTGCATATCGGCGACAGCTTCTTCGTGCATAGCGAACAGCTGGACACCACCGATGCCGAAGCGCTGGATGCGCTGTGCCGCTATACCTCATTAGGTCAGGAAGAGCTCGGCAGCGGCCTGCAGAATCCGGCGTTCGTGAGTGAACTGACGCGGCTGATTAATCAGGGCTACTGGTACTTCGAAGAGTAAGAGAGCGGCAATACTGCGGGCGGCCACCTGGCGCTGCCCGCTGGCTTTCAGCCGTTATTACGCATATTTCGGCAACACCACAATAAACCGCGTCGAACGCCGATCGGACTGCACCGCCACGCTGCCGTCGTGGGCGCTGATAATCGATTTCACAATCGCCAGGCCGATACCGCTGCCCTCGCCTTTGCGCTGGCGCGAGGGGTCGACGCGATAGAAACGGTCAAACAGGCGCGGCAGATGCTCGGCGGCAATCGGCGTGCCTGGGTTCTCCACCACCAGACGGATCGTCTCGGCGCTTTCGCTCAACTGGATGGTCACCGCCTGGCCGGCCGGCGTGTAGCGGATCGCATTCGACAGCAGGTTGCTGATTGCCCGCCGCAGCATCAGCGGATCGCCCGTCACCCGGCAGTGGCTACCGACAAAGCGCAGCGCCACCGCTTTCTCTTCCGCCCACGCCTCGAAAAACTCAAACACCTTATGCACTTCCTCGGCCAGATCCAGCGCCCGCTGTTCGGGGATCAGCTGGTTATTATCCGCCTGGGCGAGGAACAGCATATCGCTGACCATCCGTGACATCCGCGAGAACTCTTCAAGATTGGAATAGAGCACCTCTTCCAGTTCCTGCTGGCTGCGGCTCTGGCTTAAAGCGATTTCGGTTTGCGTCACCAGGTTGGTAATCGGCGTGCGGATTTCATGGGCGATATCGGCAGAGAAGTTGGACTGGCGGGTAAAGACATCCTCTATGCGCTCCAGCATATGGTTAAACGACAGCGCCAGCCGCTCCAGCTCGATAGGCACGGCCTGCGGGTCGAGGCGCACGTCGAGATCCCGCGAGGTAATATTCTGGATCTGGCGGCTTATCTGGCGGATGGGCTTATGCCCCTGATAGACCACAAACAGCACGATGGCGATAATCAGCAAGCTGATTATCGTCGCCGCGGAAATCAGCTTCGCTTTCAGCTCATTAATATAGTGCAGGTGAAAATCGATGGATAAGGCCATCAGCAGGTGGTACGCCGGTTTGCCGTCCGCCTGCTTGCCCAGCGGCAGCATGATCAGCCGCCAGGAGCGGGTCTCCATTGGATGATTATCATGAACCATCTTCCGCGGCTGCGGGTCAGTCCATGAAATCACATTCCCGTCGCGCAGCTGCATCGCCAGCCCCGGCGTACTCAGCATATGGCTGAGATCCGGCCCGTCGGGCGACTGAAACAAAATATTGCCCTGGCCGTCGTCCAGACAGATAAAGACGTTGGCGTAACCCGCAATGATATTCCTCACGATCTCCAGCCGCCGCACCTGCGGGTAGTCGGCGTGGTTGAGCACCGTCTCCAGCGTGGTGCTGAGCTGCCTGAGATCGTGCACGTCGCGCTCTTCAAAGTGGGCCTTCACCGAATGGATCATGATCCAGGTGAAAGCAAAGAAGGCAATGATGGTGGCGAGGCTAATAAAGAAGGTCAGCCGGGTGGCCAGGGAAAAGGGGCGCTTAGCGGCCATCCGGCACCTCAAGCATATAGCCGACGCCGCGCACGGTCTGGATTAGCTTTGGCTCGAAGTCGTTATCGATTTTGGCGCGCAGCCGCTTCACCGCCACGTCAATGGCGTTAGTGTCGCTGTCGAAATTCATATCCCAGACCTGCGAGGCAATTAACGAACGCGGCAGCACCTCGCCCTGATGGCGCAGGAAGAACTCCAGCAGAGTGAATTCCTTACTGGTCAGGGTGATGCGCGTCGCGCCGCGCGTCACCTTGCGGCTGACCAAATCGACGCTGAGATCCGCCGCCTGAAACTGGCTTTCGACGATGACCGCCGCTCCACGGCGCAGCAGGGTACGCACTCGCGCCAGCAGCTCCGCAAAAGCAAATGGCTTCACCAGATAGTCGTCGGCGCCCAGCTCCAGCCCCTTCACCCGATGCTCAATAGTGCCAAGCGCGGTGAGCAGCAGGATCGGCATGCCTTTATTGGCGGCGCGCAGCATGCGCACGATATCCCAGCCGTTGACGTCTGGCAGCATGATGTCGAGGATCAGCAGATCGTAGTCGCTGGTCATCGCCAGGTGATAGCCGTTGAGGCCGTTATCGGCCAGGTCGACGACGAATCCAGCTTCGGTGAGCCCTTTGGTCAGGTACTCCCCGGTTTTCTTCTCATCTTCGACAATCAGAATCTTCACGGCAGGCTCCTTCACGTGCGCTTCGTGCGGGTATTCAATTTTAGAGGAGCGCCTCCGGATAGCAATGAAATATCAGGAAAATGACAGCTTTGTCATTTTCCTGTCACGCGTTGAACAGAGCCCGCTGCGTAAAGTAGCCGCCATGGATAAATCGCCGAAACCGTCTGCCGCCATGCGCCCAATAAAGCTTCTTACTCTCAGCGTGATATTCGCCTTAACCGGCTGTCTGTCACTTGCTCCGGACTATCAGCGTCCCGCCGCGCCGGTGCCGCAGCAGTTCTCTCTCAGCCAGAACAAGCTGGTTACCGCGACGGCGGGTTACCAGGAGACCGGCTGGCGCACCTTTTTCGTCGACCCGCAGGTGAAAAGCCTGATCGGCACCGCGCTGATAAATAACCGCGATCTACGGATGGCGACGCTGAAAGTGCAGGAAGCCCGAGCGCAATATCGGGTTACCGACGCCGACCGCTACCCGCAATTGAACGGTGACGGCAGCACCACCTATGGCGGCAAGCTTAAAGGCGACACCACCACCAGCAGCGATTATGCCGCCGGTCTGAATCTCAGCTATGACCTCGACTTCTTTGGCCGGTTGAAAAATCTCAGCGAGGCCGACCGGCAGAACTTCTTCGCCAGCGAAGAGGCGCGGCGTGCGGTGCATATCCTGTTGATTGCTAACGTTTCACAAAGCTACTTCAACCAGCGGCTGGCGGCAGCGCAGTTGCAGGTGGCCAACGACACCTTACAGAACTATCAGCAGTCTTACGCCTTCGTTGAAAAACAGCTGCTGACCGGAAGCACCACCGTGCTGGCGCTGGAGCAGGCGCGCGGGATGATCGAGAGCACCCGCGCCGATATCGCCAAACGTCAGGGCCAGCTGGCGCAGGCCAATAACGCCCTGCAGCTGCTGCTCGGCAGCTACCAGCATCTGCCGGATGATAGCGCCAGCAGCGCCATCGATCTGCAAGGCGTCACTCTGCCGCCATCGCTCTCCTCAGCGATCCTGCTGCAGCGGCCGGATATTTTAGAAGCGGAGCACAGCCTGCGGGCGGCCAACGCCAACATCGGCGCCGCGCGGGCGGCCTTCTTCCCGTCGATCACCCTGACCAGCTCGCTCTCCGGCAGCAGCAGCGAACTCTCCAGCCTGTTTAACGCCGGCAGCGCGATGTGGAACTTCATCCCCAAAATCGAGCTGCCGATTTTCAACGCCGGGCGCAACCAGGCCAACCTCGATCTGGCGGAGATCCGCCAGCAGCAGCAGGTGGTCAACTATGAGCAAAAAATTCAGTCCGCCTTTAAAGAGGTGGCCGACGCGCTGGCCCTGCGCCAGAGCCTGGCCGATCAGATTGCCGCGCAGGAGCGTTATCTCGCTTCACTAAATATCACCCTGCAGCGCGCCAGCGCGCTCTATCGCCACGGCGCGGTCAGCTACATCGAAGTCCTGAGCGCCCAGCGCGACATTTTTACCACCCGACAAACCCTGCTGGAACTCAACTATTCCCGTCAGGCAAATGAAATCACCCTGTTCACCGCCCTCGGCGGCGGCTGGATGGAATAACCCAAGGAGTCCCGATCATGAATTCACTCTCTAAAGTCGCCCTGTTCACCCTGTTCTCTGGCGCGGTGTTCGCCGCCCAGGCCGCCGACCCGCATGCCGGCATGGCGATGCACGAACAACCCGCCGCCACGCAGACGCAAAGCATCCGCGGCAAAGGCGTCATTAAAGCTATTGATATGGATAGCAAAAAAATCACCATCGCCCACGAAGCTATCCCGGCGGTGAACTGGCCGCCGATGACCATGCGCTTCACCATCACCCCGCAGACGCAGCTCAACAATGTGAAGAATGGCGACAGCGTGGACTTCACCTTCGTTCAGCAGGGCAACCTGTCGCTGCTGCAGGATATTCGCGCCAACTAATGGCCCGGCGACGGTAAGCCCCTCAACGACTAAATGGACGACACATGGCATCCCTGACACTGAAAAATACGGCGCTGATCCTCGGCAGCATGGTGATTGGCGGCGCGCTTACCGCGGCGCTGTACGCCCGGCTGGCCCCGCCCCACGCTGCCGCTCCGGCGGCCGAGCAGCAGCGTAAAGTGCTGTTCTGGTACGATCCGATGTACCCGAACACCCGCTTCGATAAACCGGGTAAATCGCCGTTTATGGATATGGATCTGGTGCCGAAATACGCCGATGAGGAGAGTACCGCCGCCGGTGCGCCGGGGGTGCGTATCGACCCGACGCAGACCCAGAATCTCGGCGTAAAAACCGCCGCGGTCACCCGCGGGCCGCTGCGCTACGCTCAGACCTTCCCGGCCAACATTAGCTATAACGAGTACCAGTATGTGATTATGCAGGCGCGGGCGGCGGGCTTTATCAATAAAGTCTATCCGCTGACCGTCGGCGACAAAGTGAAACAAGGCGCGCCGCTGCTCGACCTGACCATCCCGGACTGGGTGGAAGCGCAGAGCGAATATCTGTTATTGCAGGAGACCGGCGGCACCGCCACACAGGTTGAGGGGATCCTCGAACGCCTGCGCCTTGCCGGAATGCCGGATGACGATATCCGCCGCCTGAAAGCCACGCGTAAAATCCAGACCCGCTTTACCCTCAAAGCACCGATCGATGGCGTTATTACCGCCTTCGATCTGCGTGCCGGAATGAACATCGCCAAAGATAATGTAGTGGCGAAAATTCAGGGCATGGACCCGGTGTGGGTCAGCGTGGCGGTGCCGGAATCCATCGCCTGGCTGATTAAAGACGCCTCGCAGTTCGCCATTCAGGTTCCCGCCTGGCCGGGCAAAACTTTCAGCATCAGCAAATGGACCCTTCTCCCCAGCGTAGATAGCGCCACCCGCACCCTGCAGCTGCGCCTGCAGGTCAACAACCCGGATGAAGCGCTGAAGCCGGGGATGAATGCCTATCTGCAACTAACCAGTGAAAGCGAACCGATGCTGCTGATCCCCTCCAAAGCGCTGATCGACAGCGGCAGCGAGCAGCGAGTGATTACCGTGGATAATGAGGGCCGCTTCGTGCCGAAACGCGTGCAGGTATTCCATGAATCCGCTGGCGTCACGGCCATTCGCAGCGGGCTGCAGGAGGGTGAGAAAGTCGTCGCCAGCGGCCTGTTCCTGATCGACTCGGAGGCCAATATCGCCGGTGCGCTGGAGCGCATGCGTGCGCAGCCCCTGCCGCCCACGCGCACTGAGGAACGGAACCATGATTGAATGGATTATCCGCCGTTCGGTGGCCAACCGCTTCCTGGTCATGATGGGGGCACTGTTTCTCAGCATCTGGGGCACCTGGACTATCGTCCATACCCCGGTAGACGCCCTGCCGGATCTCTCTGATGTACAGGTGATCGTCAAAACCAGCTATCCGGGGCAGGCGCCACAGATCGTCGAAAATCAGGTCACCTGGCCGCTGACCACCACCATGCTGTCGGTACCCGGCGCCAAAACGGTGCGCGGCTTCTCGCAGTTCGGCGATTCCTACGTATATGTGATATTTGAAGACGGCACCGATCCCTACTGGGCGCGCTCGCGGGTGCTGGAGTATCTCAACCAGGTGCAGGGCAAACTGCCCGCCGGGGTGAGCGCCGAAATGGGCCCGGACGCCACCGGCGTCGGCTGGGTCTTCGAGTACGCGCTGGTCGACCGCAGCGGCAAACACGACCTTGCCGAACTGCGCTCGCTGCAGGACTGGTTCTTAAAATATGAGCTGAAGACCATTCCTAACGTCTCGGAAGTGGCGTCGGTGGGCGGCGTGGTCAAGGAGTACCAGATTGTCGTCGACCCGATGAAGCTGACCCAGTACGGCATCAGCCTCGGCGAAGTGAAATCGGCGCTGGACGCCTCTAACCAGGAGGCGGGCGGATCTTCCGTCGAACTGGCGGAAGCCGAATATATGGTGCGCGCCAGCGGTTATCTGCAGACCCTCGACGACTTCAAAAATATCGTGCTGAAAACCGGTGACAACGGCGTGCCGGTCTATCTCGGCGACGTCGCGCGGGTGCAGATCGGCCCGGAGATGCGCCGCGGTATCGCCGAGCTTAACGGCGAAGGCGAAGTGGCCGGCGGCGTGGTGATCCTGCGCTCCGGCAAGAACGCCCGCGAGGTGATCTCGGCGGTCAAAGCGAAGCTGGCGTCGCTGCAAAGCAGCCTGCCGGAAGGGGTTGAAGTAGTCACCACCTACGACCGCAGCCAGCTTATCGACCGCGCCATCGACAACCTCAGCCACAAGCTGCTGGAAGAGTTTATCGTCGTCGCGCTGGTCTGCGCCCTGTTCCTGTGGCACGTGCGATCGGCGCTGGTGGCGATTATCTCACTGCCGCTCGGCCTGTGCTTCGCCTTTATCATGATGCATTTCCAGGGGCTCAACGCCAACATCATGTCGCTGGGCGGGATCGCCATTGCGGTGGGGGCGATGGTCGATGCCGCCATCGTGATGATTGAGAACGCCCATAAGCGGCTGGAGGAGTGGGAACATCAGCACCCGGGAGAGAAGCTCAGCAACGACACACGCTGGAAAATCATTACCGAGGCCTCGGTGGAGGTCGGCCCGGCGCTGTTTATCAGCCTGCTGATCATCACTCTGTCGTTTATCCCGATTTTCACCCTCGAAGGCCAGGAGGGCAAACTGTTCGGTCCGCTGGCCTTCACCAAAACCTGGTCGATGGCCGGGGCGGCGCTGCTGGCGATCGTGGTGATCCCGATCCTGATGGGCTTCTGGATCCGCGGCAGGATCCCGGCGGAGAGCAGCAACCCGCTGAACCGCTTTTTGATCCGTATTTACCACCCGCTGCTGCTGAAGGTGCTGCACTGGCCGAAGACCACCCTGCTGATCGCGCTCCTGTCGATCCTGACGGTGATTTGGCCGCTTAACCGGGTCGGCGGCGAGTTTCTGCCGCAGATCAACGAGGGCGATCTGCTGTATATGCCGTCAACGCTGCCGGGGATCTCCGCTGCGCAGGCGGCGGATATGCTGCAGAAAACCGATAAGCTGATCATGACGGTGCCGGAAGTGGCCCGGGTGTTCGGCAAAACCGGCAAGGCCGAAACCGCCACCGACTCGGCACCTCTGGAAATGGTAGAGACCACTATTCAGCTTAAGCCCCAGGATCAGTGGCGGCCGGGGATGACCATGGAGAAGATCGTCGAGGAGCTGGATAAAACCGTGCGCCTGCCGGGGCTGGCGAACCTGTGGGTGCCGCCGATCCGCAACCGCATCGACATGCTCTCCACCGGCATTAAGAGCCCGATTGGCATTAAGGTTTCCGGCACTAACCTGGCTGATATCGACGCCATCGCCGAGCAAATTGAAGGGGTGGCGCGCACCGTGCCGGGAGTCACGTCAGCGTTAGCCGAGCGGCTGGTCGGCGGGCGCTACCTCAACATTGATATTCAGCGCGAGAAGGCGGCCCGCTACGGGATGACCGTCGGCGACGTGCAGCTGTTCGTCTCGTCCGCCATCGGCGGCGCGATGGTTGGCGAGACCGTGGAAGGCGTCGAGCGCTACCCGATCAACATCCGCTACCCGCAGAGCTATCGCGACAGCCCGCAGACCCTGCTCCAGCTGCCGATCCTCACCCCGCTGAAGCAACAGATCGTTCTCGGCGACGTGGCTGAGGTGAAAGTGGTCACCGGACCATCGATGCTGAAGACCGAGAACGCCCGCCCGACCAGTTGGATCTACATCGACGCCCGCGACCGCGACATGGTGTCGGTAGTGCACGATCTGCAGCAGGCCATCGGCAAGGAGGTGAAGCTGAAGCCGGGCATTAGCATCTCCTACTCCGGGCAGTTTGAGCTGCTGGAGCGCGCCAATCAGAAGCTGAAGCTGATGGTGCCGATGACGCTGATGATTATCTTCGTGCTGCTGTATCTGGCGTTCCGCCGCGTCGGCGAAGCGCTGCTGATTATCACCAGCGTGCCGTTCGCCCTCGTCGGCGGGATCTGGTTTCTCTACTGGATGGGGTTCCATTTATCGGTAGCCACCGGGACCGGCTTTATCGCCCTGGCCGGGGTGGCGGCGGAGTTTGGCGTGGTGATGCTGATGTACCTGCGCCACGCCATCGAGGCCGAGCCGTCGCTGGAAAATCCGCAGACTTTCAGCGTCGATAAGCTCGACGAGGCGCTGTACCAGGGGGCGGTGCTGCGCGTACGGCCGAAGGCGATGACCGTAGCGGTGATTATCGCCGGCCTGCTGCCGATTTTATGGGGTACCGGCGCCGGGTCGGAAGTGATGAGTCGCATCGCCGCGCCGATGATTGGCGGGATGATCACCGCTCCGCTGCTGTCGCTGTTTATCATTCCGGCGGCATACAAGCTGATGTGGCTGTCCCGGCATCGGAGCAAGCGTAGCGAATAGTCCGCCGCGTTTACGCCGGTCCGGGAAATTGGCTATAGTGGCGCCATTCTTCTGGCCGGCATGAACGTCCCTATGAATCTGAACCTGGTATGTTATTCCCTGCTGCTGCTCACCGCCGTGGGCAGCGCCCTGCTGCCCTACCCGCTGGCGATGTGGTTTTTACTGAGCAGTCTTCTGACATGGCTTATCTATGGCGCCGACAAGCTGGCGGCGCGCAAAGCCTGGCGCCGGGTGCCAGAGACCACGCTGCTGGTGCTGGGCCTGGCGGGAGGCTGGCCGGGGGCCATCCTCGGCCAGCAGTGCTTTCGCCATAAAACGCAAAAGCAGCCCTTCCGGCGGTGGTTTTTCGTCAGCGTGGCGCTGAACGTGGCGGCGCTGGCCGGGCTGTTCGTGGTTTATACCCACCTGCTCAGCCGCTAAGGGGCGAGGCTAGCGCGGCGTCTGGCGGATCCACACCAGGCGATCGACGTCAAAGCCCAGCTCGCGCGCGGTATTCAGGTAATCCTGCTTCACCGCCGCCGGAATGGTGGGGGTGCGCGACAGGATCCACAGATAGTCGCGGTTGGGGCCGCTGACCAGCGCGTACTGGTAGTCGTCGTCCAGGCGGATCACGTTATAGCCGCTGTAGAATGGCCCGAAGAACGACACCTTCAGCGCCGCGGTGGTGGGGGCGCCGGTGAAGTAGGCTTTTCCGTCGCTCTCATTCCAGCGTTTTTTGACCGGGTCATAACCGCGATTGACGACGCTGATCCCTCCGTCGCTGCGGGTGCCGTAGGTGGCGGTCACCTGCTCCAGGCCTCGCTCGAAGCGATTCTCCAGGCGGGCGACCTCATACCATTTTCCGAGGTAACGGCTGGCATCAAACCCGCTAATCGGCTGAACGCCCTTCGGCGGTGTGGGCGATTTGCAGGCCACCAGGGTCAACGCGATAGCGACGCCAGTGACAACAGGCCATAGCTTCATGAGAACTCCTTTCATTTACGCGGTTGGGGGAAAGTGTAGTGCAAAGCCGCTACACTTCACGCCAGCCGCCGTGATTCGTAGTATATTGAGAATATTCTTTGTTAACAGGTGGCCTCCATGCCTTACTCCATCGGCGAATTTGCCCGACTTTGCGGGATAAATGCGACCACGCTTCGCGCCTGGCAGCGCCGCTATGGCCTGCTCAAGCCGCTGCGCACCGATGGTGGTCACCGTCAGTACAGCGATGACGACGTCCAGCAGGCGCTGAAGATCCTCGACTGGGTGAAAAAAGGGGTACCGGTCAGCCAGGTGAAGCCCCTGCTGTCGCGCCCCGGCGCGCGGCGCACCAACAACTGGTTGACGTTGCAGGAGACCATGCTGCAGCGGCTGAAAGAGGGAAAAATCGAGTCCCTGCGCCAGCTGATCTACGACGCCGGGCGCGAATATCCGCGCCAGGAGCTGGTAACCGAAGTGCTGCGTCCGCTGCGCAGCCAGGTCTCCGCCAACGTGCCAGCCATCATGACGCTACGCGAAATCCTCGACGGCATCATCATCGCCTATACCTCGTTTTGCCTTGAAGGCGACAAGAAGGCGCCCGGGGATAACTTTCTGATCACCGGCTGGCACCTGACCGACGCCTGCGAAATCTGGCTTGAGGCGCTCAAACGTACCGGCCAGGGTCATCGCATCGACGTCCTGCCGGTGCCTCCCGCCGCCCTGGCGCCGGAGATTTTCCCGGAGCGCAACTGGCTGCTGGTCACCAGCGGCAAACTCTCCGCCGCCCGTCAGAGGCAGGTCGAACTCTGGCAGCAGCAGGTCGTCTCCCTCGAGGTAATTCCGCTCTAACCCCCTGTTTTAACTTACCCCCACTCTCTGTTCCGCCAGCGCCCGGTGGCGCGGCGGGCTCACGCTTGCCCTTCGCACCACCCGAGATTTTCACCCCTTAAAACACCAATCATAACAACATGATTTTTAACAAAAATAAAATATATTCCTCTACAAACTTGGACAAATAATTTTATTTGTGTAAGTTTTAAGTATGCCTTAACGCCACCGTATCTAGCCAGGATGTGATCCATGAGTACCTCGCCGTCCGTGATTCGTCGTTTCGTTGAGTACTACGCCGGGCTGGATGCGCAGCCGCCCGCGGCGCTGGCCGCGCTGTACCATCCGGACGCGACGCTGAGCGATCCTTTTGGTCAGCATCAGGGGCTGTTCGCCATCCAGCGCTACTTTACCCATCTGCTGGCCAACGTGGAGCAGTGCCGGTTCACCATCGACACGCCGCTTTGCGACGGCCAGCGGTTCGCCGTGACCTGGACCATGCACTGGTCGCATCCGCGCATTGCCGGTGGAGAAACCCTGGCCCTGCCGGGTTGCTCGGTGGTGGACATCGCCGGGGAGCAGATCCTCCACCAGCGCGACTACTACGACGCCGGGGAGATGATCTACGAGCATCTTCCTCTACTAGGCTGGGCGGTGCGCGGCGTGAAGCGGAGGGTGCGCTCATGATGACGGTGCTTATCACCGGCGCCAGCTCCGGGATCGGTGCCGGTCTGGCGAAATCCTTCGCGGCGGATGGCCATCTGGTTATCGCCTGCGGGCGAGATGCTTCGCGCCTGTCGGCGCTCCA
The DNA here is from genome assembly GCF_002810545.1 of Klebsiella sp. A-Nf5. Taxonomy (NCBI): domain Bacteria; kingdom Pseudomonadati; phylum Pseudomonadota; class Gammaproteobacteria; order Enterobacterales; family Enterobacteriaceae; genus Klebsiella; species Klebsiella sp. A-Nf5. The sequence continues at coordinate 12,699 of NZ_PIOG01000272.1, forward strand.
GCAGTTCAGCCCCAACATCAGCGGGCGCCTGTTCGATATGACAGACAGGGACGCCTGTCGCCAGGCGCTGACGGGCTGTTTTGCTGACCTGATCATTCTCTGCGCCGGCACCTGCGAATACCTCGACCACGGGCATGTGGATGCCGCCCTCGTGGAGCGGGTGATGGCCACCAACTTCCTCGGGCCGGTGAACTGCCTGGCGGCGCTGCAGACACAGCTGGAGGCAGGCGATCGGGTGGTGCTGGTCAGCTCCATGGCGCACTGGCTGCCCTTCCCGCGCGCGGAAGCCTATGGCGCCTCCAAGGCGGCGCTGACCTGGTTTGCCAACAGTCTTCGTCTGGACTGGGAGCCCAAAGGGGTCGCCGTCACGGTGGTCTCTCCGGGCTTCGTCGACACCCCGCTGACGCGTAAAAACGACTTCGCCATGCCCGGCCGGGTGAGCGTGGATCGGGCGGTGGCGGCGATCCGCCATGGCCTGGCGAAGGGCAAAAACCACATCGCCTTCCCCACCGGTTTCAGCCTGGCCCTGCAACTGCTGGCCAGCCTGCCATCGGGTATCCAGCGCCTGCTGTTGCGCAGGATGGTGCGCTCATGAACATCGCCATCATCGGCAGCGGCATCGCCGGGCTGACCTGCGCCTGGCGGCTGGCCGGACACCATCAGGTGACGCTGTTCGAAGCGGGCGCCACGCCGGGCGGCCACACCGCCACCGTGGATGTCGCCACGCCGCAGGGTACCTGGGCCATCGATACCGGATTTATCGTCTACAACGATCGCACCTATCCGCGCTTTATGGGCCTGCTCAGCGAGCTGGGGATCGACGGGCAAAAAACGCAGATGAGCTTCTCGGTTCACAACCCGACCAGCGGCCTGGAGTACAACGGTCACAGCCTGACCTCGCTTTTCGCCCAGCGGCGCAATCTGCTGAAGCCGGCCTTCTGGGGGCTGCTGAGCGAGATCGTCCGCTTTAACCGGCTGGCGAAACTGGCGCTGACCGAGGCGCTGGATCCGGGGGCGACGCTGGAGAGCTTCCTCGCCCGCCACCGCTTCAGCCCCTTCTTCGCCCGCCACTATATTCTGCCGATGGGGGCGGCCATCTGGTCATCGTCGCTGCAGGAGATGCGTCGCTTCCCGCTGCCGCTGTTTTTGCGCTTCTTTGAACACCACGGCCTGCTGGATATTCGCGATCGCCCGCAGTGGTACGTGGTGCCCGGCGGTTCCCGGGAGTACGTTCGCGCCCTGCTCGCCAGGCTCGGCGATCGTCTGGATCTGCGGCTCAACGCGCCGGTACAGCAGGTGGACCGTCACCCGACGGGGGTCACCCTGCGGCTGGCGTCCGGGGAGGCGCATTTTGACCAGGTGATCTTCGCCTGCCACTCCGCGCAGGCCCTGGCGATGCTGGCGGCGCCCACCGATTCCGAACGAGAAGTCCTCGGGGACATCGGCTGGCAGCGCAACGAGGTGGTGCTGCACAGCGATCCGCGCTGGCTGCCGGAGCGCCAGCGCGCCTGGGCCAGCTGGAACTATCGCCTGAGCGACGGGGATCGGGCCCGGGCCTGCGTCACCTACAACATGAATATTCTCCAGGGGCTGCCCGCAGACGCGCCGCTGTTCTGCGTCACCCTGAACCCGGACGCGCCGGTGGACGATCGCTATGTCTGGCAGCGCTTCGTCTATGAGCATCCGCTGTTTAACCCGCAAAGCTGGTCGGCCCAGCTGCGGCGCGAAGAGATTAACGGCCAGCAGCGGAGCTGGTACTGCGGGGCCTACTGGTACAACGGTTTTCATGAGGACGGGGTGCGCAGCGCGCTCGACGTGGTGCAGGGCATCGCCGCGGCGGAGGGCAACTGAGATGAACAGTTGCCTCTATCAGGGCGTCCTGCGCCACCGTCGCCTGCAGCCGAAGGCGCACCACTTCGTCTACCGCCTGTTTATGGCCTGGCTCGACCTCGACGAACTGGACAAGCTGCCTGAGGCGGGTATCCGCCGCAACCGCCTGGCCGCCGCCGCCTGGTACGACGCCGATTATCCGCTGGGCGCGCCGCTGAAGGCCCAGGTGCTGAACCGGCTGGAGAGCCTGACCGGCTGCCGTCCGGAGGGCCGCGTGATGCTCCTGACCCAGCTGCGCTACTTCGGCTTCCATTTTAATCCGGTCAACTTTTACTACTGCTATGACGAGGCCGACACCCTGCGCTGGGTGCTGGCCGAAGTGCGAAACACGCCGTGGAATGAGCGTCATTACTACGCGGTGGACGGCCAGCAGGCGCGCCCGCTGGAGAAAGCCTTTCACGTTTCGCCGTTTAACCCGATGGACATGGTCTATCACTGGCGCTTCAACGCGCCCGGCAAAACGCTGCACATGCATATTGAAAACCATCAGGCCAGTAAGGTGTTCGACGCCACGCTGGCCCTGAGCCGCTTGCCGTTGACCCGCGCCAACCTGCGCGGGCTGCTGCTGCGTCTGCCGCTGATGACCCTGAAAACCGTCCTCGCCATCTACTGGCAGGCGCTGCGGCTGTGGCTGAAGCGCGTGCCGCTGTACAACCATCCTGTCAGCAGGAGTGAACGCTCATGACCGATCCCGTCTTTGCGCTTGAACCCGATGTGCCGCGCAACGTGCGGCTCGCGCGCTGGCTGCTCTTTCGTCTGTTGAGCGGCCTCCGCGAAGGCTCGCTCACCGTGCGCGAAGGGGCGCAGACTTTTCATTTTGGCGACCCCGCCGCCGCGCTGCGCGCCGAGGCGCGGGTCTGCACGCCGGAGGTGTACTGGCGTCTGCTGACCGGCGGCAGCCTGGCGGCGGCCGAGGCCTGGATGGACGGCGACTGGGAGAGCCACCAGCTGACGGCACTGCTGCAGATCCTCGCGCGCAACGGCGAGGTGCTGGGGCGTCTGGAGCGCGGCTTTCGTCTGCTGGGCAAGCCCGTTGCCCGCCTGCACCACTGGACCCGCCGCAACACCCGCGCCCAGGCGCGGGAGAACATCGCCGCCCATTACGACCTCGGCAACGAATTTTATGCCCACTTTCTGGATGACGACCTGCTCTACTCCAGCGCGTTGTTTACCGATGACCAACAGGATCTGACCCAGGCCCAGCGGGCCAAGATGGCGCGTCTGTGCGACCAGCTGGCGCTCACTCCCGGCGATCATCTGCTGGAGATTGGCACCGGTTGGGGCGCGCTGGCCGAGTACGCCGCCCGCCATTACGGCTGCCGGGTCACCACCACCACCCTTTCCCGGGAGCAGCACCGCTGGGCTACCGAGCGCATGGCCCGCGCCGGGCTGCAGGATCGCGTCGAGGTGCTGCTCTGCGACTACCGCGATCTGCGCGGCGAGTACGACAAACTGGTGTCGGTGGAGATGATTGAGGCGGTGGGCCAGCGCTACCTGCCGGCCTTCTTCCGCACCTGCCAGGCGCGCCTGCGCCCGGGCGGCAGAATGGCCCTGCAGGCGATCACCATCCAGGATCAGCGCTATCGCGACTACAGCAAAAGCGTCGATTTTATCCAGCGCTACATCTTCCCCGGCGGCTTTTTGCCCAGCATCACCGCAATGAGCGAGCTGATGACCCGCCATACCGATTTTGTGGTGCGCAACCTGTTCGACATGGGCCCGGACTACGCCCGCACCCTGGCGCACTGGCGGCAGCGTTTTACCCACGCCTGGCAGGATATTGAAAAGCTCGGCTTTGATGAACGCTTCCGCCGGATGTGGCTCTACTACTTCGGCTACTGCGAAGCCGGATTTAACGCCCGCACCATCAGCGTGGTGCAGCTCACCGCGGAGCGGGTATGACACGCCCGGCGCAGCACCTGCTGATGGCCCTCGCGTTCGATGTTTACTGGACGCTGGTGGTGATGTTGCGCGAGCGCGGCCTGCTGATCTGGCTGACGCTGGCGATCTTCGCCTGGCTGCGGTTGCCGGCGGCCAGTCGTCCGCCCGCCCTGCTGTTGGCCACGGCGGGCTGCGGCCTGGATGCCTGCTGGGCGCTGGCGGGGCTGATCGATTTTCGCGGCGACAGCCTGCTGCCCCTGTGGATGGTGGCCCTGTGGCTGATGTTCGCCGTCGTCTGGACCCGACTGACCCGCACCACGACGCTTCCCGGCTGGGTGCTGGCCACGGTGGCGACCCTCGGCGGCCCGGTGGCCTACCTGATCGGCGCTCGCCTTGGAGCCATGACCCTGCTGGTGCCGATGGCGCTTGCCGTGGCCGCCATGGCCTGCGGCTGGCTGGTGCTCATGCTGTTATTCCATCTGGGGATGGGGAGGCGAAAATGAGATTCGCCCTGTTACTGCTGTGGCTGACCACCCTTGCCCCGGCGGCCCACGCCGCCGACTGGCTGACGTGGCGTCGCGTCGGCGAGGCGACCCTCACCTGGGGGCCATTCACCGTCTATCACTCGCAGCTGCGCACGCCCAATGGCCGGTATGACGGCCCGCAACAGGATCGGGCGCTGATCATCACCTACCGGCGCGACATCGATCGCGACGCGCTGGTGGACGCCACCCGCGACCAGTGGCAGGCGCAGGGCATTCTGCAGCAGGAGCCGCGCAGCGAAGCCTGGCTGCGCATGCTGCAGGGGATCTGGCCGGACGTCGCGCCGGGCAGCCAGCTGGCGTTCGTGGTCAGCGGCGGCGAGGGGCAGTTCTGGTACCGCGCCAGCGCCGCGCAGACCGCCTTTACCCCGCTCGGCCCGCGCCAGTCGGCGGCGTTCAGCACCCGCTTTCTCGCCATCTGGCTCGATCCGCGCACCACTTATCCCGAACTGCGTCAGCAGTTGATCGGAGGTACACCATGAAACGCATTCTGACCCTTGGCCTGGCGCTGCTGATGCTGATCCTCGCTGGCTGCAGCACCGAGGTCACGGAGTACCGGCAGCAGCAGCCCGCCCTCGACATCTTTCACTATTTTCAGGGGCGAACCGAGGCGTGGGGGATGGTGCAGGATCGCAGCGGCAAGCAGCTGCGCCGCTTCCATGTAGCGATCGATGGCGACGTCGTCGGCGACACCCTGACGCTCCATGAGCGCTTTGTCTATGACGATGGCGAGAAGCAGCAGCGGGTGTGGCGCATTCGCCGCACCGGCGATAACCGTTACCAGGGCACCGCCGGGGACATCGAAGGCGTGGCCAGCGGCCAGGCGGCAGGCAATGCCTTTCACTGGCGCTACAGCATGAACGTCGAGGCCAGCGGCAGCCGGTGGCTGCTGCACTTTGACGACTGGATGTTCCTGCAGGACGGCAGCCATTTGTTTAACAAAACCGAGATGAAGAAATTCGGCATTACGGTCGCCACCGTGACCCTTTTCTTTACCCGAACCACAGCAGAAGAGAGGACAGCGCCATGAACACGCAACCTGTCATTGGGATCAGCGGATGTTTAACCGGCTCAGCCGTGCGATTCGACGGCGGGCATAAGCGTATGGGCTTTGTGATGGATGAGCTCGCGCAGTGGGTGGCGTTTAAACCCGTCTGCCCGGAGATGGCGATCGGCCTGCCCGTTCCCCGCCCGGCGCTCCGCCTGGTGCAGACCCCGGTCGGGGAGATCCGCATGCGCTTCAGCCACGCCCCACACGAGGATGTGACGGAGAAGATGGCTGATTTCGCCAGAGCCCACCTGGCAACCCTGGGCGAACTGTCAGGCTTTATCGTCTGCGCCAAATCGCCGAGCTGCGGGATGGAGCGCGTGCGGCTGTATGACGAAAAAGGCAATCGCGGACGTAAGGAAGGCGTGGGGCTGTTTACCGGCGCCCTGATGGCGCGCTACCCGTGGCTGCCGGTGGAAGAGGATGGCCGGCTGCACGATCCGCTGCTGCGGGAAAATTTTGTCGAGCGCGTTTTCGCCCTGCATGAACTCAACGACCTGCGCGCCCGCGGCCTGAGCCGTCACGGCCTGCTGGCCTTTCACAGCCGCTACAAGCTGCAGCTGCTGGCTCACCACCAGGCGGGCTACCGGGAGATCGGCCCGTTCGTCGCCTCGCTGCATGAATGGGAGGATCTGGAGGCTTTCTTCGAGGTCTACCGCGAGAAGCTGATGGCGATCCTCAAGCAGCCCGCCTCGCGGAAAAACCACACCAACGTGCTGATGCATATTCAGGGTTATTTCCGCGACCAGCTGAACAGCCGCCAGCGCGGCGAGCTGCGGGAGGTGATCCTCAACTATCGCGCCGGGCTGCTGCCGATCCTCGCACCGCTGACGCTGCTTAAGCACTATCTGGCCGAGTATCCGGATCGCTACCTGCAGGCGCAGAACTATTTTGACCCCTACCCGCAGGATCTGGCCCTGCGCCTGACGGTGAATTGAGGGGGACCAGGGCCAGCTGCCCGGCGGCGCTGTTGCTTGCCGGTCCTGGGGGGAAGGAGGTTTTCTGTAGGCCGGATAAGGCATTGATGCCGCCATCCGGCACTACCGCGGGTACGGCGCCTGACCGCCCGGCGGCGCTGCGCTTGCCGGGCCTACGGGGAAGGAGGTTTTCTGTAGGCCGGATAAAGCATTTATGCCGCCATCCGGCACTACCGCGGGTACGGCACCTGACCGCCCGGCGGCGCTGTTGCTTGCCGGTCCTGGGGGGAAGGAGGTTTTCTGTAGGCCGGATAAGGCATTTATGCCGCCATCCGGCACTACCGCGGGTACGGCGCCTGACCGC
>NZ_PIOG01000155.1:0-116039 GCF_002810545.1 Klebsiella sp. A-Nf5
GATGGTTTCGCGGCCGGATTTCGCGTCCACCTCCACTTCCGCGCGCGCGCGGATGTAGACTTTACCGCGACCGGTGCGGTAGGCCTCTTCAATGCCACGACGGCCATTAATAATGGCGGCGGTCGGGAAATCAGGGCCTGGAATATGCGCCATCAGCCCTTCAATACTGATGTCTTCATCGTCAACATACGCCAGACAGCCGTTAATCACTTCCGTCAGGTTATGCGGCGGTATGTTGGTGGCCATCCCTACCGCGATCCCGGAGGCACCGTTCACCAGCAGGTTAGGAATTTTGGTCGGCATGACGTCCGGAATACGCTCCGTACCGTCATAGTTGTCGACGAAATCGACCGTCTCTTTTTCAAGATCGGCCATCAGCTCATGAGCGATTTTCGCCAGACGAATTTCGGTATAACGCATCGCCGCGGCGGAGTCGCCGTCGATGGAACCAAAGTTACCCTGGCCGTCCACCAGCATGTAGCGCAGCGAGAACGGCTGTGCCATACGGACGATGGTGTCATATACCGCGGAGTCGCCGTGCGGGTGGTATTTACCGATTACGTCACCAACGACACGGGCTGATTTTTTATAGGCTTTGTTCCAGTCATTGCCCAATACGTTCATGGCGTAAAGTACGCGACGGTGTACCGGCTTCAGGCCATCTCGGACATCCGGCAGCGCACGGCCAACAATGACCGACATCGCGTAATCCAGATAAGAGTTCTTAAGCTCTTCCTCAATGTTGACCGGTGTAATTTCTCTCGCAAGGTCGCTCATCTAACCGCTATCCCTCTACTGTTTCCCGGATTCAAAGGTCGCAAATTATAACACAGCCGCGCTAATAGAGGTAAAGCAATACGGTTTATTCATGGCGCGCTGCTGATATACTCACAGGTCTGAACAGAAAAGGAGTAAAAGCGCCCATGAATGCCGAAAAAACGTCGGTAGCCCCTAACGTCGATCATGCTGAAATCGCCAAATTCGAAGCCGTCGCCTCGCGCTGGTGGGATCTGGAGGGCGAGTTCAAACCGCTCCACCGCATCAACCCGCTGCGGCTGGGCTATATCGCCGAACGCTCCGGCGGCCTGTTCGGTAAAAAAGTCCTCGATGTCGGCTGCGGCGGCGGCATTCTCGCTGAGAGCATGGCGCGCGAAGGTGCGACGGTCACCGGACTGGACATGGGTGCCGAACCGCTGCAGGTCGCGAAACTGCACGCCCTGGAGAGCGGTATTCAGGTGGACTATGTTCAGGAAACGGTTGAGGAACATGCCGCGAAGCATCCGCAGCAGTATGACGTCGTGACCTGCATGGAGATGCTGGAGCACGTCCCCGATCCACAGTCGGTGGTGCACGCCTGCGCGCGGTTGGTGAAGCCCGGCGGCCAGGTCTTCTTCTCCACCATCAACCGCAATGGCAAGGCCTGGCTGATGGCGGTGGTGGGCGCGGAATACGTCATGAAGATGGTGCCCAAGGGCACTCATGATGTGAAGAAGTTTATCAAACCGGCCGAACTGCTGAGCTGGGTAGATCAGACTACTCTGAAAGAGCAGCATATCATCGGTCTGCATTACAATCCGCTGACCAACACCTTCAAGTTAGCGCCGGGGGTTGATGTTAACTATATGTTGCACACCACCGCCAAACAGGACTGAGGTCAGCACCTGCGCTTATGATGATTGCGCGGCATCAAGCCGCGTGATTATTTCTTCCGATGAAGAAATCAGCACTCGATCAAATTTTCATTTTTTTTTCTGTTTTATTGACTTCTTCTCCAGGCCTTATGCGACGTGGACTTGAGGATTATTACCCTTCCGCAACCTCAATTTAACGTCAAAATCAACCCTTGTACTCAAAAGATTCCTTACTAAAATAACTCACCATATAGCGTTCTTTTTATCGACAACCCCCTACATATAGTATTTATCCACAGAGTTAGTCACAACGGCCTTCTGTGGATAAACGGGGGATATTTTCTTTCACGGACAGGTAAAATCCACATGAATCAGAGTCTGCTGGTGACAAAGCGCGACGGGACCACCGAGCGCATCAATCTCGACAAAATCCATCGCGTACTGGATTGGGCGGCAGAAGGACTGAATAACGTTTCGATCTCCCAGGTAGAATTGCGCTCCCATATCCAGTTCTATGACGGCATCAAAACCGCGGACATCCACGAAACCATTATTAAAGCCGCCGCGGACCTGATCTCCCGCGACGCGCCGGATTACCAGTACCTCGCCGCGCGTCTGGCGATTTTCCATTTGCGTAAAAAAGCCTTCGGCCAGTTTGAGCCGCCGGCGCTCTACGATCACGTGGTGAAGATGGTCGAGAAGGGTAAATACGATCATCATCTGCTGGAAGACTACACGGAAGAAGAGTTCCAGCAGATGGACGGTTTCCTCGATCACTGGCGCGATATGAACTTCTCTTACGCGGCCGTTAAGCAGCTGGAAGGCAAGTACCTGGTACAAAACCGCGTTACCGGCGAAATTTACGAGAGCGCGCAGTTCCTCTACATTCTGGTCGCCGCTTGCCTGTTCTCTAACTACCCGCGCGAAACGCGTCTGGACTACATCAAGCGTTTCTACGACGCGGTGTCCACCTTTAAAATCTCGCTGCCAACGCCGATCATGTCCGGCGTGCGTACCCCGACCCGTCAGTTCAGTTCCTGCGTGCTGATCGAGTGCGGCGACAGCCTGGATTCGATCAACGCCACCTCCAGCGCGATTGTGAAATACGTTTCCCAGCGCGCCGGTATCGGTATCAACGCTGGCCGCATTCGCGCGCTGGGCAGCCCGATCCGCGGCGGCGAAGCCTTCCACACCGGCTGTATCCCGTTCTACAAACACTTCCAGACCGCGGTGAAATCCTGCTCGCAGGGCGGCGTTCGCGGCGGCGCGGCGACCCTCTTCTACCCAATGTGGCATCTGGAAGTGGAAAGCCTGCTGGTGCTGAAAAACAACCGCGGTACCGATGCCAACCGCGTTCGTCACATGGACTACGGGGTGCAGATCAACAAGCTGATGTACACCCGTCTGCTGAAGGGCGGCGACATTACCCTGTTCAGCCCTTCCGATGTCCCGGGCCTGTATGACGCCTTCTTCGCCGATCAGGACGAGTTCGAGCGCCTGTACACCCAGTACGAGCAGGACGACAGCATTCGCAAGCAACGTATTAAAGCCGTTGAGCTGTTCTCGCTGATGATGCAGGAGCGCGCCTCTACCGGTCGTATCTACATCCAGAACGTCGACCACTGTAACACCCACAGCCCGTTCGATCCGGTGGTCGCCCCGGTGCGTCAGTCTAACCTGTGCCTGGAAATTGCCCTGCCGACCAAACCGCTGGAAGACGTCAACGACGAAAACGGCGAAATTGCGCTGTGCACCCTGTCGGCCTTCAACCTCGGCGCTATCGACAGCCTCGACGAGCTGGAAGAGCTGGCGGTACTGGCGGTGCGTGCCCTGGATGCGCTGCTCGACTATCAGGATTACCCGATCCCGGCCGCCAAACGCGGCGCGATGGGCCGCCGTACGCTGGGCATCGGCGTGATCAACTTCGCTTACTATCTGGCGAAGCATGGCAAACGCTACTCCGACGGCAGCGCCAACAACCTGACCCACAAAACGTTCGAAGCGATTCAGTACTACCTGCTGAAGGCCTCCAACGAACTGGCTATCGAGCAAGGCGCCTGCCCGTGGTTCAATGAAACCACCTACGCGCAGGGCATCCTGCCGATCGATACCTATAAGAAAGACCTGGATGCGATCGTCAGCGAATCCCTGCATTTCGACTGGGAGCAACTGCGCGAATCCATTAAAACCCACGGTCTGCGTAACTCCACGCTCTCCGCGCTGATGCCGTCCGAGACCTCGTCGCAGATCTCCAACGCCACCAACGGCATTGAGCCGCCGCGCGGCCACGTCAGTATCAAAGCGTCCAAGGACGGTATCCTGCGCCAGGTGGTGCCGGATTACGAAAACCTGCAGAACGCCTACGAGCTGCTGTGGGAAATGCCGAACAACGACGGTTATCTGCAGCTGGTCGGTATCATGCAGAAGTTTATCGACCAGTCGATCTCTGCCAACACCAACTACGATCCGACGCGCTTCCCTTCCGGAAAAGTGCCGATGCAGCAGTTGCTCAAAGACCTGCTCAACGCCTATAAATTCGGCGTCAAAACGCTGTACTATCACAACACCCGTGATGGCGCAGAAGATGCTCAGGATGACCTGGCACCGTCTATCCAGGACGATGGCTGCGAAAGCGGCGCTTGTAAGATCTAAGTTATTTTTGCCGGGTGGCGCGATGCTTACCCGGCCTACGATTTTGTAGGCCCGGCCAACGCAGTGCCGCCGGGCAATACATTTCAACAGGACTCACTTCAATGGCATACACCACTTTTTCACAGACGAAAAACAATCAGCTGCTTGAGCCGATGTTTTTTGGCCAGCCGGTTAACGTGGCCCGCTACGATCAGCAAAAATATGACATCTTTGAAAAGCTGATTGAAAAGCAGCTCTCCTTCTTCTGGCGCCCGGAAGAAGTCGATGTTTCCCGCGATCGCATCGACTACCAGGCGCTGCCGGAACATGAAAAACATATTTTCATCAGCAACCTGAAGTACCAGACGCTGCTCGACTCCATCCAGGGCCGCAGCCCGAACGTCGCGCTGCTGCCGCTGATCTCCATCCCGGAGCTGGAAACCTGGGTGGAAACCTGGGCCTTTTCCGAGACCATCCACTCGCGCTCCTACACTCATATCATCCGCAACATCGTCAACGATCCGGCGACCGTGTTCGACGATATCGTGACCAATGAGCAGATCCAGAAGCGTGCGGAAGGTATCTCTCACTATTACGATTCGCTGATCGAAATGACCAGCTACTGGCACCTGCTGGGTGAAGGCACCCACACCGTCAACGGTAAAACCGTGACCGTGAATCTGCGCGAGCTGAAAAAGAAACTGTATCTGTGCCTGATGAGCGTCAACGCGCTGGAAGCGATCCGCTTCTACGTCAGCTTCGCCTGCTCCTTCGCCTTTGCCGAGCGCAAGCTGATGGAAGGCAACGCCAAAATTATCCGCCTGATCGCTCGCGATGAAGCGCTGCACCTGACCGGCACCCAGCATATGCTGAACCTGCTGCGCTCCGGCAGCGACGATCCGGAAATGGCGGAAATCGCCGAAGAGTGCAAACAGGAGTGCTATGACCTGTTCGTGCTGGCGGCGCAGCAGGAAAAAGAGTGGGCGGACTATCTGTTCCGCGACGGCTCGATGATCGGCCTGAACAAAGATATTCTCTGCCAGTACGTCGAGTACATCACCAATATCCGCATGCAGGCGGTGGGCCTCGATCTGCCGTTCCAGACCCGCTCCAACCCGATCCCGTGGATCAATACCTGGCTGGTCTCCGATAACGTCCAGGTGGCACCGCAGGAAGTAGAGGTCAGCTCGTATCTCGTGGGCCAGATCGACGCTGAAGTCGACGCCGACGACCTGAGCAACTTCCAGCTGTAATGAAGCGGATTTTCCTGAAAATCTCTGACACTCGCCTTGAGTGTCAGGATGAACACCCTTCCCTGCTGGCGGCGCTGGAGTCGCATAATATCGACGTGGAGTATCAGTGCCGTGAAGGCTATTGCGGTTCCTGCCGCACGCGTCTGGTGTCAGGTCAGGTTGACTGGCTGACCGAGCCGCTGGCGTTTATCCAGCCGGGAGAGATTTTGCCCTGCTGCTGCCGGGCAAAAGGCGATATTGAGATCGAGATGTAAGTGTTGTCGATGTGTGCGGCCTGATGCCCTCACCCCGGCCCTCTCCCACAGGGAGAGGGGGAAAACATAAAAAAGGGCCTTACGGCCCTTTTGTTTTATTTCGCGTCCAGGAACTGCACCGCTTTATCCGGGAAATCGGTAAACAAGCCGTCGACGCCCGCCTGGTGATACAGCACGTCATAGAGCTGATTAACGTTAGTGGCGTACTCCGGCAACTGATCCGCACGCACGGTATAGGGATGCACCTGCAGATGGCTGGCGTGCGCCTCTTTTACCATCGCCGTCAGCTTCACCGCGCCCGGCTTCGAGCCTTCCGCTACCAGCATATGGTAATCCGGGCCAATACCGTCGGCGTACTGCGCGATCTGCGCCATCGCCCCCGGCTTGAACATCCAGTCATAGCTGTAGTTCACCCATTTACCATCGGCCTGTTTCTGCTGCGTTTCATTCCAGTCGGTATAGGCGATGAGCTGCACCAGATTGAGATCCATGCCCATCTTCGGTTCCAGCTCATTTTTGATGCGTTTGAGCTCATTAGCGTCAAAGCACTGCAGATAAACCTTATCCTGCTTGCTGGTGTAGCCATATTCCTTCAGCACTTTCAGCGTGCTGGCGGCAATATCTTTCCCTTCCTGATGGTGGAACCACGGCGCTTTGATTTCCGGGTAGATACCGATATTTTTACCCGTCGAATGGTTCAGCCCCTGGACAAACTCAATCTCTTCTTCAAAGGTATGAATGCGGAAATCAGATTTGCCCATCGGGAAACGGCCAGGATAGGTTTGCACGTTTTTACCCTCTTTCGGCTCAAAACCTTCGGTAAACTTCAGCGACTTAATCTCGGCCAGGGTAAAGTCAATAGCGTAAAAACGACCATCTTTACGCGCCCGCTGCGGGAAGCGCTGAGCGACGTCAGTCACCCGATCGAGATAGTGGTCATGCAACACCACCAGCCGGTCGTCTTTGGTCATCACCAGGTCTTGCTCAAGGTAATCCGCTCCCTGGGCGTAGGCCATCGCCTTCGCCGGCAGGGTATGTTCCGGCAGATAGCCGCTGGCCCCGCGGTGCGCAATGACCATTTTCTCTGCTGCGACGACACTGGAGCACAGCGCCGAACCGGCGAGGATCATGCCGCTCATTAGCGCGGTTAATTTCATGTTCATCATCGCTCCTTAAGCTTGTTTCAGCTGTTGGTGATGGCGACGTTCACCGAGCATCACGATAACCAGCAGGATAACCGCCAGCACGCTGCCGCCGATCATCACCATAAAGCCGCCGTCCCAGCCAAAGAAGTCGACGGTATAGCCGACGATAGCGCTCGCCGCCACGGAACCGCCGAGATAACCGAACAGACCGGTGAAGCCCGCAGCGGTGCCGGCAGCTTTTTTCGGCGCCAGTTCCAGCGCATGCAGACCGATCAGCATCACCGGGCCGTAAATCAGGAAGCCAATGACGATCATACAGGCCATATCGACGCCCGGATTCCCCGGCGGGTTGAGCCAGTAAACAACGGTGGCGATGGTCACCAGGGTCATAAAGAACACGCCGGTGGCGCCGCGGTTGCCTTTAAACACTTTGTCCGACATCCAGCCGCACAGCAGCGTGCCCGGGATCCCAGCGTATTCATAGAGAAAGTAGGCCCAGGAGGATTTATCCAGCGCGAAGTGCTTCACCTCTTTCAGGTAGGTTGGCGACCAGTCCAGAATGCCGTAGCGCAGCAGATAAACGAAGACGTTAGCCACCGCGATGTACCACAGCAGCTTGTTCGGCAGAATGTACTGCATAAAGATCTGCTTCGCCGTCAGCTCTTCTTCGTGCTTTTCGCTATAGTCATCCGGATAGTCGTTTTTATACTCTTCAATCGGCGGCAGACCGCAGGACTGCGGGGTATCGCGCATCATCGCAAAGGCAAAAATCGCCAGCAGGATCGCGCCGAACGCCGGCATATACAGCGCCGCGTGCCAGTCGTTAAACCACGCCATCCCCAGCAGGAACAGCAGCGGCGGAATACCGCCGCCGACGTTATGCGCGCAGTTCCACACCGAGACAATTCCGCCGCGCTCTTTCTGCGACCACCAGTGCACCATGGTACGACCACACGGCGGCCAACCCATCCCCTGGAACCAGCCGCACAGGAACAGCAGCACGAACATGATCATGATGCTGGAGGTGGCCCACGGGACAAAGCCCATCACCAGCATCACCAGCGCGGCGAGGATCAAGCCGGCTGGCAGGAAAATGCGCGGATTCGAACGGTCAGAGACCGAGCCCATGATGAATTTCGAAAATCCGTAGGCGATGGAGATGCCGGAAAGGGCGAAACCAAGGTCGCCACGGGAGAAGCCCTGCTCAATCAGATAAGGCATCGCCAGGGCAAAGTTCTTACGAACCAGATAGTAAGCGGCATAACCAAAAAAGATGCCAATGAAAATCTGCCAGCGTAATCGACGATACAGCGGGTCGATCTCCGCTGCTGGCAAACGCGCTTTATGCGCGGCGGGTTTAAAAATACTTAACATATCAGCCTCCGTGGCCCTTGCTGTTTTCTACTGACGTCACGACAAAATCCCAGATTAATCACCCACTTCAAATATGGTCGCGATGGTAGGCAATACGTAGAGTTGATACTGTGAAATATCGCACAATTTGTTACAGAAATATGACAAAACGTTCCATTGTGAGCACAAAATCACATAACACGCTCAAATAACGCGCGAATATGCTCGAAATCAAACAATAACATTACCGATTGTGGCTAAATGGCGTTAAACGAAAGCAGAGGAGCTGAAGATGACGGGACGCCTTGATAGCGAGGTCATTATCATCGGCGGCGGGGCAACCGGCGCCGGCATTGCCCGCGACTGCGCCCGACGCGGATTACGGACGCTATTAATTGAGCGCCATGATATCGCCACCGGGGCCACTGGCCGTAATCATGGGCTGCTGCACAGCGGCGCTCGCTATGCGGTGACCGACAACGAATCTGCCCGCGAATGCATCAGCGAGAACCGTATCCTGCGCCGCATCGCCCGCCACTGTATCGAACCGTCCGGCGGTCTGTTTATTACCCTGCCTGAAGATGACCTCGCGTATCAGCAGACTTTTATCAGCTCCTGCCAGCAGGCCGGCATTGAAGCTACCCCGCTCTCCCCGCAGGAAGCGCTGCGCCGGGAGCCCGCCGTCAACCCGACGCTGCTGGGCGCGGTGCAGGTTCCGGACGGCACCATCGACCCGTTTCGCCTCACGGCGGCCAATATGCTCGACGCCCGCGAACACGGCGCACAGATCCTCACCGGCTGCGAAGTGACCGGCCTGCTGCGCCAGGGAGATCGCGTCTGCGGCGTCCAGGTATATGACCGTCAACTTCACCAGGCGCGTACCCTACACGCCGGGGTGGTGGTCAATGCCGCCGGGATCTGGGGACAGCGCATTGCGGAATATGCCGACCTGCGCATCACCATGTTCCCGGCGAAGGGATCGCTGTTGATCCTCGACCACCGGATTAACAACCTGGTGATCAACCGCTGCCGTAAGCCGGCCGACGCCGATATTCTGGTGCCCGGGGATACCATCTCGCTGATCGGTACCACCTCAATGCCTGTTCCTTATGACGACATTGACGACAACCGGGTAACGACGGTGGAAGTCGATACCCTGCTGCGCGAAGGCGAAAAGCTGGCGCCGGTCATGGGCCGCACCCGGATCCTCCGCGCCTACTCCGGCGTCCGCCCGCTGGTGGCCAGCGATAACGATCCCAGCGGGCGCAGCGTCAGCCGCGGCATCGTCCTGCTGGACCATGCCCAGCGTGACGGTATGGAAGGCTTCATTACCATCACCGGCGGCAAGCTGATGACCTATCGCCTGATGGCCGAGTGGGCCAGCGACGCCGTCTGTCGTAAGCTGGGAAACACCACCCCCTGTACCACGGCCGAGACCCCGCTGCCCGGTTCACAGGAGCCAACGGAAAGTACCCTGCAAAAAATTATCTCCCTCCCCACCCCGCTGCGCGGCTCGGCCGTCTACCGTCACGGCGATCGCACTCCGGCCTGGCTTGGCGACAGCCGCCAGCACCGTAGCCTGGTCTGCGAATGCGAAGCCGTTACCGCTGGCGAAGTGAAATACGCGGTGGAAAACCTGGCGGTCAACACCCTGCTCGACCTGCGCCGCCGCACCCGGATTGGCATGGGGACCTGCCAGGGGGAACTCTGCGCCTGCCGCGCTGCGGGACTGCTGCAGCGCTTTAACGTCACGACTCCCGCGCAGTCATTAACCCAGCTCTCGGCATTTCTCAATGAACGCTGGAAGGGCGTTCAGCCCATCGCCTGGGGCGACGCGCTGCGCGAAAGCGAATTCACCCGCTGGGTCTATCTCGGCCTGTGCGGACTGCCACAGGAGCACCAGGATGAAGTTTGATTGCGCAATTGTCGGCGGCGGGCTCTCCGGCCTGCTGTGCGGGCTGGCGCTGAATCAGTACGGCCTGCGCAGCGTCATCATCAGCCGCGGGCAGAGCGCGCTGCATTTTTCCTCCGCGTCGTTAGACCTGCTCTCGGTGCTGCCCAACGGCGATAACGTTACTGACGTCGCACAAGGTCTGCAGCAACTCGCTGAACAGCTTCCTGAACACCCTTATTCCCGGCTCGGCGCCGAGGCGGTACTCGAATACGCGACACAGACCGAAGCGCTGCTGGCCGCCTGTGGCGCGGTGATGCAGGGCAATGCGCGCCAGCCGCATCAACGAGTGACGCCGCTGGGAACGCTGCGTCCGGCATGGCTGTCACCACAAGAGGTTCCGCTGGCGCCACTGCCGCAGCAAGGCGTCTGCCTGGTGGGGATCAGCGGCTTTGCCGATTTTCAGCCGCATCTCGCCGCCGCCGCGCTCGGTCAACACGGAGTTACCGCCGTGGCGGCGGAAATCGAACTACCGCTGCTGGATGTGCTGCGTGACAACCCCACCGAGTTTCGCGCCGCTAACATCGCCCGCGTGCTGGATGATGAGAATCTATGGCCGGCCCTGCATGCGGCGCTGCTGCCGCTGGCGCAGCAGCATGACCTGCTGATCATGCCCGCCTGTTTTGGCCTCGCCGACGATCGCCTGTACCGCTGGCAGCAGACGCGTCTGCCCTGCCCGCTGCGTCTGCTGCCGACCCTGCCGCCTTCGGTTCCCGGAATGCGTTTGCATTCTCAGCTGCAACGCCAGTTCATTCGCAGCGGCGGCACCTGGCTTGCTGGCGACGAAGTGGTGAAAATCAGCCATCGACAGGGCGCGGTCGAGGCCGTCTGGACGCGAAATCACGGCGATATTGCGCTGCGTCCGCGTTTCACCGTGCTGGCCAGCGGCAGCTTTTTCAGCAACGGTCTTGTCGCCACTCGCGATAGCGTGCGCGAGCCGATCCTCGGCCTCGATCTGGAGCAGACCCTGCCACGGGAAAGCTGGTACCAGCGCGATTTCTTCGCCTCACAACCGTGGCAGCGCTTCGGCGTGAAAACCGATGCCCTGCTGCGCCCCCTGCTGGGCGGGCAGCCGTTCCATAATCTGTTTGCCATCGGCTCATTGCTCGGCGGGTTCGATGCCATTCAGCTCGGCTGTGGCGGCGGTGTTTGCGCCGTCACCGCGCTGCACGCCGCCAGACAGATCCACGCCCTTGCCGGAGGCCGGCCATGAACGATACCCGTTTTGAAAGCTGCATTAAGTGCACGGTCTGTACCACCACCTGCCCGGTAAGTCGGGTCAATCCACGCTATCCAGGCCCGAAACAGGCGGGGCCGGACGGCGAACGCCTGCGTCTGAAGGATGGTGCGCTGTACGACGAGGCGCTGAAGTACTGCATTAACTGCAAGCGCTGCGAGGTTGCCTGCCCGTCGGATGTGAAAATTGGCGATATCATTCAGCGCGCCCGGGCACAGTACGGCCAGCAAAAGCCGACCCTGCGCGACGCCATCCTCAGCCATACCGACCTGATGGGCACCCTTTCCACTCCCTTTGCCCCCCTGGTCAACGCCACGACCGGTTTAAAACCGGTGCGCCGCCTGCTCGACGCGGCGCTTAAAATCGACCACCGGCGCACACTGCCGAAATATGGCTTCGGCACCTTCCGCCGCGCTTACCGCCAGCTCGCGGCCAGACAGGCGCAGTACCGCGAGCAGGTGGCCTTCTTTCATGGCTGCTACGTCAACTATAACCACCCGCAGCTGGGTAAGGATCTGATCCGCGTCGTCAACGCGCTGGGTACCGGCGTGCAGTTGTTATCGAAGGAAAAATGCTGCGGCGTGCCGCTGATCGCCAACGGCTTTTTTGACAAGGCGCGTAAACAGGCGCAGAGCAACGTCGCCGCGATGCGGGAAAACACGCTGCCGATCATCGCCACCTCCTCGACCTGCACCTTTACGCTACGTGATGAATACCCCCATCTCCTCGATGTCGACAACAGCGATCTCCGCGATCGGGTGGAGCTGGCCACCCGCTGGATCTGGAAACAGCTGGATGCCGGCAAGACGCTACCGCTGCGCCGGCTGCCGCTGAAGGTGGTCTATCACACCCCGTGTCATATGGAGAAAATGGGCTGGTCGCTGTATACCCTTGAGCTGCTGCGGCTGATCCCCGGCCTGCAGCTGGAGGTGCTGGATTCACAGTGCTGCGGCATCGCGGGCACCTACGGGTTTAAAACTGAGAATTATGCGGTATCCCAGGCTATCGGCGCCCCACTGTTCAAACAGATTGAGGAGAGCGGGGCCGACATCGTCGTGACCGACTGCGAGACCTGCAAATGGCAGATTGAGATGTCCACCAGCAAACGCTGCGAGCATCCGCTGACGGTACTGGCGCAGGCGCTCGCCTGAGCCCAGCGCCAGCCTCCGCCATCAATAGCTAATAGCTCGCTTTCTCCTGCGGCTGGGCGCTGACAGCTTTAAACATCGCCAGCCGGCGGTCCAACGCCTGGGTATACAGCATGGTATCCACCCCGACGGCGACGAAGTTGGCCCCCCAGACAAGACATTTTTCCGCCATCGCCGGGTCGACCGCCAGAAATCCGGCCGCTTTCCCCGCCGCGCGAATGCGCCGGATGCTCTGCTCGATCACCCGCTGCACGTCAGGATGGCTGGCATCGTCCGGGTGACCCAGCGAGGCGGAGAGATCCGCCGGACCAATAAACACCCCGTCAATGCCGTCTACCTCGAGAATCGCGTCCAGATTCTCCAGCGCGGTTCGGCTCTCAACCTGAATCAGCAGACAGAGTTCGTCATTCGCCTCCGCCATATAATTCTCCACCCTTCCCCAGCGCGCCGCTCTCGCCACGCCGGCGCCAACACCGCGGCTACCGGTGGGCGGATAACGGGTCGCCGAGACCACTTCCCGCGCCTGCTCGGCGGTATCGACCATCGGCACCAGCAACGTTCTGGCGCCAATATCCAGCACCTGTTTTATCAGGCTGCGGTTGCCCTCGACCGGACGAATGACCGGCTGGCTGGCGTAGGGGGCGATAGCCTGGAGCTGATGATAAAGGTCCTGAATAGTGTTCGGCGCATGCTCGCCGTCGATCAGCAACCAGTCGTATCCCGAGGTCGCGGCGATCTCGGCCATGTAGGAGGAGGTCGAGCTCAGCCACAGGCCGATTTGCGTCTCGCCGCGCAAGAGTCCCCGTTTAAAGGGGTTAGATAACAGTGCGTTCATCGCGATTCCTTAAATTAATGCTGTACGCTGCCGCGCTGGGGGACCGCGCGGGTGAGGCTTAATGAGAAGATGATGATCACCCCGACGATGGCGACGCCGGCCAGGGTTAACAGTCCGGCGGCGCTGCTGGCGAACAGGGTTTCGGCCTGCACGCGCACGATCGGCGCCAGAAAGCCGCCGATAGCGCCAAAGAGGTTAACGAAGCCAATCCCGGCGGCCAGCGCCGTGCCGGACAGCAGTTGCGTCGGCATCGTCCAGAAGACCGGCTGCACGGCAATCACCCCAACCGCCGCCACGCACAGCGCGATGATAGCCAGCACCGGCGCCACCAGTCCGGAAACCGCAATCCCGACCGCCGCCGCCAACAGCGTCAGCGCGGCAATATTGCGCCGCTCGCCGGTGCGATCGGAGTAGCGAGGAATAAGCCAGGTGCCAAACAGCGCCGCCACCCACGGGATAGCCGTCACCACCGAGGCAACGAAGCCGACTTTGGTGCCCAGCAGCGCGGCGACCTGGGTGGGCAGGAAGAAAATCAGGCCATAGACCGCCACCTGAATGGTCAGATAAATCAGCGCCAGCTGCCAGACCCGCCAGTTACGTAATGCATCGGACAGGCGCGAGGCAATCTTTTTCTCCTCCTCACGCGCCAGCTCGCCGATCAGCGCCTGTTTCTCCTCCATGCTCAGGAAGCGGGCATGCTGCGGCGAATCGTCCAGCCAGAAGAAGGTGAACGCTCCCGCGGCGACGGCGAGCAGGCCTTCAATCACAAACATCCAGAACCAGCCGGGATGGCCCATAAACCCATGCATCTCCAGCAGCGCACCGGATAAAGGCGATCCCAGCGTCAGGGCCAGCGGCGCCCCCATATAAAACAGCCCCATAATGCTGGCGCGGTTTTGCTGGGGAAACCACTGCGAAGTGAGGTAGATCATCCCGGGAAAGAAGCCCGCCTCCGCCGCGCCAAGCAGGGTACGCACCAGAAGAAACTTCGCTTCAGTGTCCGCCCAGGCCATCGCCGCCGACAGCACGCCCCACAGCAGCGTGGTGCAGCCGATCCATCTTCTGGCGCCAAATTTGCGCATCAGCAAATTGGCAGGCACCCCGAGAAAGGCATAAACCACAAAGAAAATCCCTGCCCCCAGCGCGTAGGCTTCGTTACTGAGTCCGGTATCGAGCTGGTACGTCTCCTTGGCAAAACCAATATTGGAACGGTCAAGAAACGCCAGCACGTACAGCGCCAGCATAAAGGGGATTAAGCGGGCGCGGTTTTTCTTCACCACGCTCTCCAGCAGAGTGTTACTCATCATAATATCCTCAGGCGCGGGCCGCCCGGCGGCCCGACGCAATCAGTGTTGATAAGGACGCTTCAGGTTGCAGTCGCGATTGAGCTCGACGCCAAAGCCGGGTTTATCCAGGACCGATTTATGAATGCGCCCTCTCTCCGGCACCGGCTCGCCGAGCAGGATCGGATCGAACTGCGGACGCAGCGTGGCGCAGTCCGGGCTGGTCATCAGAAACTCGCTGAACGGCGTGTTGGTGAAGGTGATCACCGCATGATGGGAGTAAACCGACGAGCCGTGGGGCACCACCAGCTGCCCGCGCGCTTTGGCGATGGCCGCGATCTCCACCAGGGTGGTTAAGCCACCGCACCAGCCGACGTCGGGCTGCATAATATCGATGCCGGTTTCCGACAGAGTGCGGAAGGACTGCAGCGTGCCGTGGTGCTCGCCGCTGGTCACCATCATCCCGGCGGGCGCCTGGCGCTTCAGCTCGCGATAGCCTTCATACTGCTGCGGCGGCAGGCACTCCTCGATCCACTTGAGGTTGTAAGGGGCGCAGGCATGGGCAAGTTTGGTGGCATAGTTAACGTCCTGGCTCATCCAGCAGTCCAGCATTAACCAGAAATCCGGGCCGCATTTTTCGCGCATATCCGCCACCATGGCGACGTCTTTGCGGATCCCGGCGTCGCCATCGTGCGGCCCCCAGTGGGTAGGCATTTTACCGCCGATAAAGCCCATCTCCTGCGCCAGGTCCGGACGCGCGCCGGTGGCATAGAACTGGATTTCGTCGCGCACTGCCCCGCCCAGCAGTTTGTAGACCGGCAAGCCGACCACTTTCCCGAACAGATCCCACAGCGCCAGGTCGACACAGGAGATGGTGTTCATCACCAGGCCGCCGGATCCCGCGTAGTAAAGGGTGGCGTTAAGCATCTGGTCATGGATCAGCTTGATATCGCTGACGCATTTGCCTTCGATAAAGCGGTTGAGATGTTTTTCCACGATAAAGCAGCCCATCTCCCCGGCCGTCGACACCGCAAAGCCGGTCTGCCCGTTCTCGGCTTCCACTTCCACAATCAGCGTGCCCAGCACGTTGATGCCAAACGACTGGCGGGACTGCTCATACTGTTTATATTTGCTCATCGGGGTGGCGATATGATCGTCAATCCAGTGGTTAGCTCCCTGGTCGTGGTAATCGCCACCACCGGCGCCCAGCTCTGCCGTCGCGCCGCCGATGAACCAGGCACGGACGTGTTTAATTTTCGGTAGGGTCATGATGTTCTCCTTATGATGAGGCGAGTTGTTCGAAGGGGCTTTTCCACCCCAGCAGACGGGAAATATCTTTCGCGCAGGCAATCGCCTTACCGGCCAGATAATCGCGATTGTCTTCATTGATTTGCAGACGGGTGCCCACCACCGAGATGGCGGCGGTCAGGTCGTTATTGGCGTTAAACACCGGGGCAGCCACGCAGCGCACATCCGGATAGTCCTCGCCATTATCAAAGCTCCAGCCTCGGGCGCGAATGCGCCCCAGCTCCTCCCGCAGCTGTTGAGCATCGGTGATGGTCGTTGGCGTGGCCCGCTCCCACTGCAGGTCGTCGATAATCGACGCCTGAACGCTGGCGGGCTGCCAGGCCAGCAAACATTTGCCGATCCCGGAGCGGTAAAGCGACAGGCTCTTACCTTCGTGCGAACGCACGCTAATGGTGGCGGGGGACTCAATTTTCAGAATGTAGTAGGCATTACCCTGATCGATGATGCCCAGATGGCAAAGCAGGCCGCACTCGTCCATCAGCCGGGTGAGGCGCGGACGCGCCAGCTCGCGCAGGTCCATTTTGCTCAGCGCCTGCCCGGCCAGCTCCACCAGCTTGGTCCACAGGCAGTAGTTATCCTGATTATCCATACTGATGAAGCGCTGTTTTTTCAGCTCGCCCAGCAGCAGATAAACCGTGCTTTTCGGGATCCCCAGTTCGGCAATGATGGTGGCTGCGCTGCAGGGGCCAATGCGGCTGATTAAATTGAGGATCTCAATCGCGCGGGTTAGCGCCGGGACTTTCGTTGATTCCAACATACTGGACTCCAATCCTGAATACTGGAATCAGTGTTGCGATTGTGCGGGCGGTAAAGTGTGAGCGGCATCGCGGGGCAATCGTTTTCCCGTATGCTGGACGATGTAGTGCAGAATATTGCGACCTAACGCACAGATTTTTTTCAGGAGAGTACAACAGGCTGGACAACCGGCGCCCGGGAGAAGCCCGCGCGCCGGGGGAAACGACTTACAGCGAGAGGGAATCCACCACGTTAATCCAGCCATGTTCGCTGGCCAGCGGTTGACCATTCAGCCAGCGACGCAGCATGTTTAATGCCATCATGGCGCAGACTTCCTGGCGTACCGCCAGGCTGTGGCGGGTGACGCTGAACTTTACCCGCAGCGCGAAGGTACCGTCAGGGGTGGCCAGGGCCACATTGAGATGATCGTTCTCCTGGCCGCTCACCGCCAGGGCCAGACCGGCAAAATGGTTTATGCGCCGCTCGGCCGCCCAACGAGCCGCCTGCGCCAGCGTCTCCTCCTGCGCCGGGACCACTTCGCTGGCCAGCAGCGGCGCGCCGGCGCGGGACAGCTGCAGCGCCAGCAGGCCGCCGGTAAACTGCTCGCTGAGCGTCAGGCTCAGCTGTCGCTCCTGCAGGCAGCGCGCAATCTGCGCCGGTAACCCTTCCGTGCCTTCGTAAATCAGACTGTCGCCAGCCACCTTGCGGACTTCCGGCCACAGGGCCAGCATGGCGTCGCGCTGGTTGGCCGGTCCGGTTAGCTTGAGTTCAATAATCGGCATCGACGAACGGTAACCCATCACCACGCCAGGCGGTAACGTCAGCGGATTGAGGCTTTGCGCCAGCTCGCTCTCCGAGCGGCCAAAGGTGGTCAAACGCAGGCATACCGGTGGATCGGGTAGCGTAAAGCGCTGACGCAGACGCGGTAAAATCTCCTGCTCGACCATCACCTTAAATTCAGAAGGTACACCGGGGGTGAAAAACATCAGGCAGCGGTTGAGCTCAACGGCAAAGCCACAGGCCGTGCCGACCGGGTTATTGATCATCTCGGCGCTGGCGGGGATTTCCGCCTGCTTGCGGTTACTTTCCGCCATCGGCCGCCCGCGTTCGGCAAAGAAGCGGGTTATCGTCTCCAGCCACTCCGGATGCAAAATAAGCCCTTCGCCTTTCGCTTTAGCCGCGGCCAGCGCGCTCAGGTCGTCGCTGGTCGGCCCGAGGCCGCCGTTGACGATCAGCACATCGGCTTGTTCGCTGCGTTCGCGCAGAATCGCCACCAGCGCATCGAGATCGTCGCCGACGGTATTGCGGCGCGTTAACGGTAACCCCTGATTAAAAAAGAAATCCGCCAGCCATGCTGCATTGGTATCAACGATTTGACCATGCAACACTTCATCGCCAGTGGACAGCATTTCCACATTCAACATTGCTCACTCCTTGCCTGCCAGATGGCAAATACTATAACGCAAAGCGGGATGCTGACGAGGAGGAAAATCTGGCGCGGCAAGAGGATACCGCGCCGGAGGAGATTAGAAGCTGGCGCTGGCGCCGATGTACGGGCCGTCGGCGATGGTGTTATCGCGGTTGCCATCTTTGCCCGCCAGGTTCAGATAGCGATAGCCTGCCTGGATGCTGAGCGGACGCATGATGGTCCAGCTGGCGCCGACGTTAGCTTCCTGATAGCTGTCAATGCCGCTGGAGAGGGAATCCGGAGAGTAGTAGTAGTCGCCGTACAGGCGGAAGCTGTCGCCGATTTTCCACTGCAGGCCTCCGCCGACCGCTGCCGCATAGCCTTCATCGCCCTGTTTCGGATTGGTGTAAACGCCTTTGCCGCCCACGGTCGCGAGGAACGGCCCCAGCGGAATATTGAGTCCCAGGCCTAAACCCGCGGCGTCGCCGTCGTTATCGCTGTGCAGCCAGTTACCGGAGATGGCAAGGCCGGTAGACTCCGTGCCAAACCCGACGCCAAGATTGGTGTAATGCTCGCCTGCTTCACCGGTAACGCTAATCGCATGGGCCGCGGAAGAAACCAGCATGACGCCAGCCAGCGCCATAAAAATGCTTTTTTTCATTATTTACTCTATCCAGAAAATTAAAATCAAAGAAGTCCCGAAAAAACCTGAAAATTCTACTGCGCACCCGTCAGGAATCAATGACCTGGCGAAATGATTTTTCACAAGAGTGTAACCAGTTGCGTTTTTTACGGCATCGGGCGTTGCCAGAATGACGAACCGCCCATTCAGCGCCATGAATATTCATGTTTATTATGATTAACGCTGATACATTGACGAAAACAGGGAACTGACGCCGCACGATCGGCGCGGCGCGGGGCGGTTGAAAAGGAAATAATTAATGCTGCAGCAGAGCCAGGCGCTCAGGTGCCAGACCGGTCAGTTTCGCCACCAGGGGCAGGTCAAGCCCGTTAGCGAGCATCGCCCGGGCGATACGCTCCGCGGTCTGCTGCTCACCTTGCTCGATACCCTGCTGTAGGCCTTGTTCGAGACCTTGCTTTAACCCTTGCTGATGGCCGCGATCTTCCAGAAACTGGGCAATATTCATGAGCGTCTCCTTATGCGGCCGCCGGGGTACGCTTTGCGCAAGATGGCGCAAAAAAGCGACCGGATCGGCGGCATTTCCTGCCTGTAACAGATAGTGCAGCAGCGTCTTTAGCTGCCTGCGGCTAGTGTATCCCAGTGCTAACAAGCTGACCAGTTGCTCGTGCAGGTCCATCATGTCACGCTGGCGAATATGCTTTTGCAGTAGCTCCAGCATCGCGACTCGCCGGTGGCGCATGATTTCATTGTCCGGAGTGGTCGTGATGTCAATTACGTGAAAATCCTTGCTATAAATCTGTCGCGCAACGTCCGGATCGGCAAAGCCTGCCAGCCAGCACATCGGGTAAGGCCAGGGCGAAACGCTGCCATGATAAAACAGCAGAGGGATAACCAACGGCAGCTGCGTATGCCCCTTATCCAGATGGCGCTGCATCGCGGCGATAGCATAGCGCATCAGGCGAAACGCCATGTGGCGGTCCGCTGAACTTTGATGCTCAATCAGCAGATAGATATAGCCCTCACCCACCTGGGTGTGTAGCGAATAGAGGATATCGGAATGACTCGCCCGTAGCTCATCGTCAATAAAGCTCCCTGACTCCAGTTGCAGCGTATTCAGGTTGCATAACGCGCGCAGCGGTGCGGGGAGATGTATGTCAAGGAAGTCCTTTGCCGTCGCCCGGTGCGACAACAGGTGTTTAAATACGGCGTCATGCGGGGAATGGGGCGCCCTTTCCATGGCGAAACTCCATGCGATTATTTTCACCTAACTTAACACCCAACAGGGCCAGGGCCGCATTTCGCTTGCGGTTTACCGAGGCGGCTCGCAAACTATTTCATCGGCATACCGCCCCATCCCTCTGAAGGAGAAAAACCATGCGCCAAAGGACGATTGTTTGCCCGCTTATCCAGAATGAAGGCCATTATCTGCTCTGCAAAATGGCCGCCGACCGCGGGGTTTTTCCCGGGCAATGGGCCTTATCCGGCGGCGGCGTGGAGCCAGGAGAACGTATTGAAGAGGCGCTGCGGCGGGAAATTCGCGAAGAGCTCGGCGAAAAACTCATCCTTACCCATATCGCGCCGTGGAGCTTCCGCGATGATACCCGCGTCAAAACTTACCCGGATGGTCGGCAGGAAACGATATATATGATCTACCTGATCTTCGACTGCGTCAGCGCCAATCGCGACGTGACGATCAACGAGGAGTTTGACGAATACGCCTGGGTCAAAGCCGAAGATCTCAAAAACTACGATCTTAATGCCGCCACCCGCGTTACTCTCAGCCAGAAAGGGCTACTTTAAGTCCACGACATACCGCATTCAACCCACCCAGCGTTTTGCCGCGGAATAAGTGCGGGTGGCTACGATACCGTTGTATACGTCTGCTGTCTGGCCCACTCGCGCAGCGCCTGGCGGGGAATCTTAATCCCACCGTTCTTTAACGTGTCCGGCAGCCGTAGCCAACGCACTGGCTGCTGGAAGCGCGCTAACCGCTCAGCGCTCCATGTCGCCAGCGCGCTCAACTCGCAGCCGTCATCGCATT
Organism: Klebsiella sp. A-Nf5; assembly: GCF_002810545.1. Taxonomy (NCBI): domain Bacteria; kingdom Pseudomonadati; phylum Pseudomonadota; class Gammaproteobacteria; order Enterobacterales; family Enterobacteriaceae; genus Klebsiella; species Klebsiella sp. A-Nf5. Next base: position 20,857 of record NZ_PIOG01000155.1, read on the forward strand.
CCACCACCGCGACCGGGCGTTGACCATATTCGACATCATCCAGCGGTACAATAAACACCTGTTGTACCGCTGGATATGCGAGTATCACGCGCTCGACCTCTTCCGGTTGAATACCTTCGCCGCCGCTAAAAAAAAGATTATCCAGTCGCCCAACAACCGTCAGCCGACCATTGTGTAATTCCCCGCGATCGCGTGTCGCAAACCAGCCTTCATCATTGGTTAATGGCAATAACTGACCGTCGCGCCAGTAACCCGCCGCCATACTCGACGCCCGCAGCCAGATCTCGCCGGCGACAATTTTCACCTCCCTCCCCGGCAGCGGTTCGCCCACATCCGCCGCGCCGTCGGCCACTTTGGCACAGACCGTGGAAGCGAACTCGGTGAGACCGTAGCCGCAGAAACTGCGTATTCCCTGCGCGAGGGCACGCTCAGTCAATTCGACCGGGATCGCTGCGCCGCCGAGCAGCACCGCCTTGAGGGAGACCGCAGCATTATCATTCAGCAAGCGCCACAGTTGAGTCGGCACCAGCGAAGCATGGGTACAGCCCTGCAGCATCTGCGCCAGCGGTTGCTTGTCGCGCACCGTCATTCGCGCGCCGGCCAGCAGCCAGCGCCAGATGATCCCCTGCCCGGAGACATGAAACAACGGCAGCGACAGCAGCCAGTCGTCTTCTGCGGCAAACGGCATCAGCGCCAGCACGCCAGCGGCGCTGGCCAGATGGGCGTTGGCGCTATGTACCGCCGCTTTCGGCAGGCCGGTTGAACCGGAGGTCAACGTCATCGACACCAGCCGATCGCCATGCCAGCAAACGGCACAGGCGCCTTCTGCCGCCTGCAGAGTTAACGCCGGTAAATTCCCCGGCAGCGTTTCACCGTTAAGCACCAGTTGATGCTGGACGGTTAACGCAGGCAGCAGTTCCTGCAGCAACACCTCTGGCAGCTGCGGATTCAGCGGCAGCACCCGCGCCCCGCACTGCAGCAATGCCAGCCAGGCGAGTAGCGTCTCTGGCTGGTTGTAGGCCCGAAGCGCCACGCCCTGACCTTCCATAACGCCCTGTGCGGCAAAGCCGGCCGCCAGCGCGTCAATCCGCGCGCATAGCTCACGCCAGGTCAACGCCTGGTCATTCAGGCGTAGCGCCTGCGACTCGCCGCGTAACTGACGCCAGTGGCGCCACGGCCAGTCGGAAAACATCACAGCAGTTGCTCCAGCTCATCAGCATTGAATATTGGCAGCGTACTCTCCGGCCACGCCCGCACCAGCTGCGCGCCCATCAGCGCCAGCGTGTCGAGTCCGGGGATGGTCTGCGGGGTCAGCCAGGCGGCGATCCGCGCCAGCTGGGTTAACCCGAGGCTGGACTCGATCGACGAGCTAATCACCGCGCTCAGCCCCAGGGCGTGTGCCGCGGCGACCTGTTGCTGGACCTTTTGTAAGCTGCCGGTCAGCGTCGGTTTGATGACCACCGCGCGCACGCCAGGCTCGGCGACAAAGCGGAAATCCGCCTCGCGCAGGCTTTCATCCCAGGCGATAGCGATCCCCGTCTCTCGGCTAAAGGCCCGCGAGTCCTCCCGCGTTTTGCAGGGTTCTTCAAGAAACGCAATGCGTTGGCGATACGCGGGATTGACGTATTTGGCGAACTGCTGCGCTTTAAGCGGCGTCCACGCCCGGTTGGCATCCAGCCGCAGCTGGAGATCGGGGATGGCTTCCAGTAGCAGATTAACCACCATACCGTCGCGTACCGCCTCCCACAGCCCCACTTTCACCTTAGCGACTTTCTCGCCGGGCATCGCCGCCAGTTTGGCGAACAGCTCATCCGGATCGCCGGAACAGAGTGGCGCCGCGCGATAATCCGCTGCCTGCGGTAGTTCGCCGTAAAGCTCCGCCTGCGCGCAGCTAAGACCAAACGCGACAGAAGGCAGTGTGGGAAGCGGCGGTTCCGCGCCGTCGCGCCAGGCCTGCGCCCACGCCAGCAGCGCCGTTTGCGCCTCTTCCAGCGTCTCGTCACTGAATCCCGGCAGGGGAGAAATTTCCCCCCAGCCTTCGCGTTCATCCTCCTGCAGGCGGATGAACAGCCCGTCGCGGGTTTTTAACCGCCGCTCGCGCAGTACCACGCCCGCGTCCATTGGTATCTGCCAGCGGTAAACCTGCGAAACGCGCATTATGGATTCCGTTTAAATTTGCTGAAGTCCGGCTGACGTTTCTGGTTGAAGGCGTTGCGCCCTTCCTGCCCTTCTTCCGTCATGTAGAACAGCATGGTGGCGTTGCCCGCCAGCTCCTGCAGACCGGCCTGGCCGTCGCAGTCGGCGTTCAGCGCCGCTTTCAGGCAGCGCAGCGCCATTGGGCTGTTTTGCAGCATTTCACGACACCAGCGCACGGTCTCTTTTTCCAGATCCGCCAGCGGTACCACGGTGTTCACCAGCCCCATGTCCAGCGCCTGCTGGGCGTCATACTGACGGCACAGGAACCAGATTTCGCGCGCTTTTTTCTGCCCGACGATACGCGCCATATAAGAAGCGCCCCAGCCGCCATCAAAAGAGCCGACTTTTGGCCCGGTCTGGCCGAAGATGGCATTGTCCGCCGCGATGGTCAGATCGCACATCATGTGCAGCACGTGGCCGCCGCCGATAGAGTAGCCGGCGACCATTGCCACCACCGGTTTCGGGCAGGTGCGGATCTGGCGCTGGAAATCGAGCACGTTGAGATGGTGAACGCCGGAGTCGTCCTGATAGCCACCGTAGTCGCCGCGGACTTTCTGGTCGCCGCCGGCGCAGAAGGCTTTCTCGCCTTCACCGGTCAGCACGATGACCCCGATATTGTCGTCATAGCGGGCATCCGCCAGCGCCTGAATCATCTCTTTGACGGTCAGCGGGCGGAAGGCATTGCGCACCTGTGGGCGGTTGATAGTGATTTTGGCAATCCCGTCAGTCGATTTTTGATAACGAATATCGGTATAGCCTTCTGAGCAATCGTGCCATTCAACGGGGGCGTAAAGCATTGCTTCATCAAGAGAGATCATAGAATGTCCTTCAGTTAACTTGCCAGAATCTGCGCCAGACAGGCAATCACCGCGGCGGGGTTGTCCCGGTGCGCGTTGTGTCCGGCATGGTGAATGATATGGGTATCGGCAGCGAGCGCTTGCGCGATGGCGCGAAACTTCGCGTCGCATTCGCCGCAGAGGTAGTGAAAAGGAAAATCGCGAGCCTGCAGAGGCGCGCGCAGATCGGCCTGCCCGGCAAGGGAGGTTGCCTGCAGCATCGCCGCCAGCGTAGCGCCGTTATTGCGGCGACGTAGGGCGACCAGTGACGCGCGCTGCGCCGCATTCAGCGAAGCGAAAACCGGCTGCTGATACCAGTCGGCGAAGACCTGCGCTAACGGTTCGCGGCGAAAACGTTCTGCCCAGGCGCTGTCATTGCTGCGTCGCGCCAGCCGCGCCTCTTCATCCTGCAGGCCCGGGTGTCCGCCCTCGACAATCAGCCCGCGCAGTCCCGCACGCGGCTGGCAGGCGAAGTTCATCGCCACCCGGCCGCCCAGGGAGTAGCCAATCAGCCAGTAATAAAGGATGTTGTAACTATTTAGCGTAGCCTGCAATAATTCGCTGACCTCGGCAAAGTCCTGTACCGCGATATCCGCGGAGCCGCCGTGGCCCGGCAGATCGAGATACAGACGCGGCCAGGCGGGAAAAGCGTCGCCCACTTCACGCCACTCGTCGCGGTCGCCGGAAAACCCGTGCAGGAACACCAGCCAGGGATAGCCCGGCTGCCCGCCCTCAACCACTGCGTTTAGCGTCACAGGCGGCTTACCTGCGCCAGCAGCTGCTGGAGAGTCTGCGTGCCGTCGGTCTCGTTAACCACCAGCTCAATCACCGTCGCCCCCGCCCTGCGCCAGGCACCGGCTAGCGCTTCATCCAGCGACTGCCAGTCATCAGGGCAATGATAGGCCAGGCCGAACATCGCCGCCGCGTGGCTGAAATCAACATCCTGCGGCATTAAGTAGAACTGGCGACGCTCGTCCTCCGGCGTCGGTAGCATGGAGAAAATCTGTCCGCCGTTGTTATTCACCACGATCAGCACCAGCGGCGCCGACACCTGGCGCAGCAGGGCCAGCGAGTTGAGATCGTATAAGGCCGACAGATCGCCGACGATCGCCAGCGTCGGCCGCGCACTGGCGCGCTGCACGCCGGCGGCGGTGGCGATTAAACCATCAATCCCGCTGGCGCCGCGGTTGCTGTAAACCGGATACCCGGCCGGTAGCTGCGCCAGGGCGTCGATCAGGCGCACCACCAGGCTGTTACCGACAAACAGTTGCCCCTGCTCCGGCAGATAGCGCCGAATACGCTGCGCCAGCTGCGCTTCGCCAAAAGGCTCATTGCTGGCAACCGCCGCCTCCCACGCCTGGCGGGACAGCTCAGGGATCACCGTCGCCCACGGCTGACGTTTTTCCGCCGGATGCAGCTCAAGCCAGCGCTCAACGCTGGCGAGCAGACGGCGGCCGCGGTGCTGCGCCGGGTCAAGGCGGCCTGGCAGATTATCCACCAGCCAGTATTCATCCGGCTCGCAGGTGGCCTGCCACTGGAGGACACGTTTGCCGGTCAGGCTGCTGCCGAGCTGCACCACGATCTGCGCCTGCGCCAGTTCGCTGACCGCTTTACCGTTGCCCAGCCACAGGTCGGCGCACGGCAGCGGCTGCCCGGTTTGCGACAGGACATCGCCGATCAGCGGCCAGCCCAGGGTTTGCGCCCACTCGGCCACTTTTTTACCTTCAGCCGCGCTCATTCTGCCCGCCACGACGACGCCGCGTTTTTGCCGCCAGAAGAACCAGTCGCGCTGTTTCTCACTCTCCATCTGTAGCGCCTGACGCAGCCAGGGTTTATCGCTCTGCCACCAGTTGCCGAGCTGCTGCTGCCACTCCACGCCGGTCTCATCCATATCGCCATACAGCGGTTCGGCGAACGGGCAGTTGATATGCACCCCGCCGGCGTGCAGCTCGCCCAGCGCCTGGTCGATGGTCGAGACCAGCCAGCGGGCAGGAATATCCTGCGAGGGACGTGGCAAGGAGATCGTTTGCGAAGGGTGAGAAGCAAACATCCCCGGCTGGCGGATCGCCTGATTGGCGCCGCAGTCGATCAGCTCCGGCGGGCGATCGGCGGTCAACAGGATCAGCTTTTCACCGGTCAGCCCCGCCTCAATCAGCGCCGGATAGAGGTTCGCGGTGGCGGTCCCGGAGGTGACTATCACCGCCACCGGCTGCCGGCTGGCCTTCGCCAGGCCGAGCGCCAGATGGCCGAGACCACGTTCATCGAAATGGGTGTGATGAATAAAAGCGCGGTTTTCCGCCGCCGCCAGGGTTAAGGGTGTCGAGCGCGAGCCCGGCGCGATGCAGATATGCTGCACGCCGTGACGCGTTATAGCTTCCAGGATCACCGCCGCCCAGCGTCGGTTAAATGCGCTTACTGACATGAAATTGTCCGGTATCAAATATTGATGCTAAGTATAGATAAGGCAAAGTGACGACGTTTTGATATGCATCGTCATTCCCGCCTTATGGACACAGCAGCGAGCGCAGCCCGGCCGCTTTGTTGTCAATCTCCTGCCACTCCTGCTGCGCATCGGAGCCGCTGACAATCCCCGCTCCGGCATACAACCGCAGGGTGTCGTGGTCCACTTTTGCCGAACGTAGCGCCACGCAAAACTCGCTTTGCGCCAGCGACAGATAGCCGGCGGACCCGGCGTACCATTCGCGGGCAAAGGGTTCATGGCGCTGAATGAACGCCAGCGCCGCCCGACGCGGCAGGCCGGCCACCGCGGCGGTGGGCTGTAGCTGCAGCAGACAGCGGCTATCGTCAGGCTCCGCCAGCTCGGTCCAGATACAGCGTCTGAGATGCTGTACCTTACGCAGCCTCACCACCTGCGGCGGCAGGACGTCCAGCGTCGAGGCCTCACTCTGCAGGCGCTGGCAGATATCCTCCACCACCAGCATGTTTTCCCGCTGGTTTTTGTCGTCTTTCATCAACCAGTCGGCCAGCTGCTGCGCCTTCGCGTCTTCCTGATGGTTCGCGACGGTCCCCGCCAGCGCTTCGGTGCGCAGCAGCGCGCCGCGCCGGCGCCACAGCCGTTCCGGCGTGGAACCGAAAAATGCTTGCCGGGCATTGAACGCCATCAGGAAATGAAAACAGTTAAGATTGCTGCGGCGGCTGGCCGCCATGATGCTCACGACGTCCAGCGGGGCGGCAAACTGCAGGTCGGTTGCCCGCGCCAGCACCACTTTATCCATCTCACCGGCACTAATCGCTCGGGTCGCTCGCGTGATCATTGCCTGCCACTGAGGATAGTCGGATGAGTGGCGCTCGCTCAGCAGCGGCGGTATGGCGCCGGGTGTCGCCTGGGCGGTGGTCAGGCTGGCGAGAAAATCGCACGCCGTCGCGGCATCGTCGCGCAGAGAGATATCACTGTGCAGTACCAACCGCAGCATGGCCCTACCGCCGCACCGACGCCACTCCAGACGCGGCAGCACCAGGCTACCCTGCTGCGGTTCAAACGCATTCAGGCCGCAGATGCGCAGATCCTGCTGCCCGGTCTGGCGTAAAAAGCGGTTGGCCGCGTCGAGCGAGGGAAAGGTTTTTACCGCCCCCAGCGTCGCCAGCTCTTCATCGCCATTGCGCTGCTGCCAGTAAAACTGCGGCCACTGCGTCTGCTGGCCACACCACAGCAGCGGATCGAAGGCATCATTCAGCGGAAAGGTAATATCGATAATTCGCGTGCCGGGCGAGTCTGGCAAAGACTCACCCAGGCCGTCTTGCAAACGGGCCAGCGCAGTGGAAACAGACAGCACGCAAACCTCCACGGTAGTAAAACCCCACATTATAAGGGGTTCGACGGCGGAATAGCAGTACCCATGACGAGGGAGCGGATTTTATATTACCCGCCCGCCAGGCCAGAATCGTATTCGGACGCAGGAATTAAGGGGTCAGACAGCGCGGTTTTCTCGCGCCATTCCGATGTGGGGGATGCCATCCTCATCATAGACCTCGGTCACTGGCGTAAAACCGAAGTACGCGTAAAAAGATTGCAGGTGTGCCTGTGCCCCGAGGTAAATTGCCTTTTGTGGCCAGTGCTGCTGACAGCTGGCCAGCGCCTGCTCCATCAGCTGATAGCCGAGCTTCTCACCGCGGGCGGCCGGGCTGACGATGACCCGGCCAATCACCACCGGCGCAAACTCCTCTTCGCTTTTGAGGATCCGCGCGTAGGCCAGCAGTTCGCCATCGCGCCAGCCGAGCAGATGGCGATTTTCACCGACCAAATCATCGCCGTCGACATCCTGATAGGCGCACTGCTGCTCCACGACAAAGACTTCACTGCGCAATTTCAGCAGCGCATACAGCTGGGGAATGGAGAGTTCACTATGGTGGAGATCCTGCCAGGTCATCATCTGTAGCTCCTTATTGATATACTGATACTTTGCGACTCGCCCTGAGGACACTGGACGATGGAATTAACTTTTTTAGGAACATCCGCCGGGGTGCCGACCCGTACGCGTAATATGACGTCGATAATACTGAATTTGCAACAACCCACCAGCGCTGAAATGTGGTTGTTTGACTGCGGTGAAGGGACCCAGCATCAGTTTCTTCGCACGCCCTATCACCCCGGAAAACTGAATAAAATTTTCATCACTCATCTGCACGGCGACCACCTGTTCGGCCTGCCCGGCCTGTTGTGCAGCCGCTCGATGCAGGGGAACTCTCTGCCCCTCACCCTCTACGGGCCAAAAGGGCTCAAAGAGTTTGTTGAGACCGCGCTGCGTCTGAGCGGTTCGTGGACCGATTATCCGCTCACCATCATCGAAGTCGGCCCCGGACTGGTGTTCGACGAAGAGGGCTATCGGGTGACCGCATTCCCGCTCAGCCATCCGGTGGAGTGCTACGGCTATCGCATTGAGCAGCATGACAAGCCTGGCACGCTCGACGCCGCCCAGCTGATTGCCGATGGCGTGCGCCCGGGGCCGCTGTTCCATCAACTCAAGCTTGGTCAGCGCGTTGAGCTGGAGGATGGTCGGGTCATTGATGGCAGCCGCTATCTGGGGCCGTCGACGCCGGGTAAAACACTGGCGATTTTTGGCGATACCGCCCCCTGCCCTGAGGCGCTGGAGATGGCTCGCGGGGCGGATGTGATGGTCCACGAAACCACCCTTGAGCAGGCGATGGCGGAGAAAGCCAATAGCCGCGGCCACTCCTCAAGCCAGCAGACCGCGGCACTTGCCAAAGAAGCGGGGGTCGGCACGCTAATCGCCACCCACTTTAGCTCGCGCTATGATGCCGAAGGCTGCCTGCGTATGCTGGCGGAATGCCGGGAGATTTTCGCTAATACGCTACTGGCGGAAGACTTTATGGTCTACAAGGTGGAATAAAACTCGGGCATAAAAAAACCGCCATCTCGGCGGTTTTTTGGTTTGTCACCCAACTTACATCAGCGGCGTCGCCAGCTGCACGATGCTAATCAGCGGCTGCGGCCAGATACCGAGCACCAGCACCAGCAGGGCAGAGATCAGCACCACAATACCGCCAGCGCTGTACTGCCAGTTCGACGGCGCATCGCGGTTCAGTTGCTCCGGTGCGCTCAGGTACAGACTCACCGCCACGCGCAGGTAGTAGTAGAGACCAATCGCCGAGCCGACAACCACCGCGGCAACCAGCCACCACAGGTGCGCATGCACACCGACAGCCAGCACGTAGAACTTACCGATAAAGCCGAGGGTCATCGGGATACCGGCGAGGGAAAGCATCATCACCGTCATTACCGCGGACAGAATCGGACGGTGCCAGAACAGACCGCGGTAGGAGAACAGCGAATCCGCATCCGGGCCGCGGTACGGGCTGGACATCAGGCTGACCACGCCGAACGCGCCGAGGCTGCTGAACAGGTAACCGGCCAGGTAAACGCCCACGGCTTCCATCGACATTTCGCCGCTCTGCAGGGCGATCAGCGCCACCAGCAGATAACCGAGGTGGGAGATGGAAGAGTAACCAAGCAGACGCTTAATGTTAGTCTGGCTCAGCGCCATCAGGTTACCGAAGATGATAGAGGCGAAGGCGATAAGCCCCAGCACCACGCGTATCGCTTCGCTGTTGCCCACCGGCATGTACAGGAACAGACGCATCACCACGCCGAAGATAGCAATCTTGCTGGCGGTCGCCAGGAAGGTGGAGACCGGCGCAGGCGCGCCCTGGTAAACGTCCGGCGTCCACAGGTGGAACGGCACCAGCGACAGTTTAAAGCCAAGACCGACAATCATCAGACCGAGGCCCGCCAGCAGCAGCGGCTCGTGCAGCGTATTGTCCGCCAGGCTTTTACCCAGTGCGAGGAAGGACAGGTTGCCGGAATTCGCGTACACCAGCGCCATACCGAACAGCAGGAAAGACGAGGCTGCCGCGGAGAGGATGGTGTATTTGATGCTCGCTTCCAGCGAACGTTTCTGGCGGAAGGCGTAGCCGACCAGGCCGAACAACGGCAGCGAAATCAATTCGATACCGAGGAACAGCGCCGCCAGATGATTCGCACCGGCCAGCAGAATGCCGCCCAGCGCGGCGATCAGCACCAGCAGGTAGAACTCTTCTTTGTTGTCCTTGTAACCCTCAAGCCACGGGTAGGCGAAAGTACAGGTCGCGAGGCTCGCCAGCAGCACCAGCCCGGTGTAGAGCATGGCGTAGCCGTCAACGCGGATCATCGGCGTGACGTCCATCGCCCCATTCTGGCCGACGAACCAGAGCGAGACCAGCGCAGCGTTAAGCCCGAGAACCGACAGCGTGGCATTGAGAAAATGATTGCGTCGCCACGCAATGGAGAGCATCACAACCACCACCGTCAAGCCGACGATCAGCAGCGGTAGCAGTGCGATCAGTTGTTGTGGAGTTATTGTCATGGCGAATTACGGCCTTGTAGTAGAAACAGAATTAACAAACCACTGCTGAATGTTGCTCATCGCAGCATGCGAGGTGTCGAGGATCGGCTGCGGGAAGAAGCCCAACAGCACCAGCAGCACCACCAGCAGCAGGATGATAGACAATTCACGCAGGGACATCCCCGGCAGTTCTTTCGCCGCGATTTCGCTTTTCGCTTTACCGAAGTAAGCGCGATGCAGCATCGACAGCGAGTAAACGGAAGCGAATACCAGACCAAAGGTCGAGATAACCGTGATCACCGGCACCACTTTATAGCTGCCGAACAGGATCATAAATTCGCCGACAAAGTTACCGGTGCCCGGCATCCCCAGGGTGGCGACGGCGAAGAACATTGACATTGCCGGCAGCCATTTAATTTTGCTCCACAAACCGCCCATCTGACGCATATCGCGGGTGTGCAGACGTTCGTACAGCTGGCCGCACAGAATAAACAGACCCGCCGCGGACAGACCGTGGGCGATCATCTGGATCACCGCCCCCTGATAAGCCAGCTGGCTACCGGTGTAGATAGCAATCAGCACGAAGCCCATGTGGGAAACGGAGGTATAAGCGATCAGACGTTTGATATCGGTCTGGGCGAAGGCCATCCACGCGCCGTAGAAGATACCGATCACGCCCAGCCACATGGCGATGGGCGCAAACTCGGCGGAGGCGTTCGGGAACAGCGGCAGCGCAAAGCGCAGCAGACCGTAGGCCGCAGTTTTCAGCAAGATGCCCGCGAGGTCGACGGAACCGGCGGTCGGCGCCTGGGAGTGGGCGTCCGGCAGCCAGCCGTGCAGCGGTACCACCGGCATTTTCACCGCGAAGGCGATGAAGAAGCCCAGCATCAGCAGGTATTCCACGCCGTGGGACATCGGCGTTTTCAGCAGATCTTCATAGTTGAAGGTCCACACGCCGGTGGCGTTGAAGTGGACGAAGGCCAGCGCCAGAATGGCGATCAGCATCACCAGGCCGCTCGCCTGGGTATAGATGAAGAATTTGGTGGCCGCCGTGATACGCGTTTTACCGTCAGAGGCTTTGTGGCCCCACAGCGCGATCAGGAAGTACATCGGCACCAACATCATTTCCCAGAAGAAGAAGAACAGGAACATATCGATGGCGAGGAATACGCCGATGACGCCGCCCAGGATCCACATCAGGTTGAGGTGGAAGAAGCCCTGGTACTTTTCGATTTCGCGCCAGGAACAGAGCACCGCCAACACGCCGAGCAGGCCGGTCAGCACCACCATCAGCAGCGACAGACCGTCAATCGCCAGATGGATACTAATGCCGAAGCGTGGGATCCACGGCAGCACGAATTCCGACTGCCATTGCGGAATACCCGCGGATTGCGTCAGAGAATAGCCGCCCTGCATCCACAGCTGCAGGCCAAGCACCAGCGTCAGTCCCATGGTAATCAGCGCAATCCAGCGCGGCATTTTCACGCCAAAGCGTTCAGTCTGCCAGCACAGGAAGCCGCCGATAAAGGGGATTAATATTAGCCAGGGTAATAACATGGCGATTTTTATTCCTTGTTAAAGTCCCGTTCAGGACCGATTTTCAACGAATTCGACTACATTCACGTTTGAGTGCGGTTTGTTGTGTCGGGTGGCGCTTCGCTTACCCGACCTACGGTTTCGTAGGCCCGGTAAGCGAAGCGCCACCGGGCAAAACCGCGCGCTCAAATCAACGCAGTACCATCAGCAGAGCCAGCACCACCACCGCGCCAATGCTCATTGAAGCCACATACCAGCGCAGATAGCCGTTCTCGCTCACCAGCAGACCTTTGCCTGCGAAACGGGACAGAATCGCTGGGATATTCATCAACGAGTTCAGCGGATCGCTCTTCAGCAGCCAGGCAATCCCTAAGAAAGGTTTCACGAACACCTTGTCGTATAACCAGTCGAAACCCCAGGCATGGAACCACCAGGTACCGAAGAAGCGGCCAGGCGCGCTGTTGGCGATGGAGGTCACCAGCGTACGTTTGCCCAGCCACAGCCATGCGGCGATCAGGATGCCGGCAATCGCGATAATCCCGGAGGCAAGTTCCAGCGTCATGACACTACCGTGCGCAAGCTCAGTGGTCTGCGGCAATACGCCCTCCAGCGGCGGCACAATCAGCGCGCCAACAAAGGTGGACAGCACCAGCAGCACGATCAGCGGCAGATGATGGGTAATCCCCTTCCCTGCGTGCGCGTGAATTTGCTCTTTACCGTGGAACACGATGAAAATCATACGGAAGGTGTACAGCGAGGTCATAAAGGCGCCGACCAGGCCCGCCACCATCAGATTGATATGGCCGTTGGCCATCGCGCCTGCCAGAATCTCATCCTTACTGAAGAAGCCTGCGGTGATAAGCGGCAGAGCGGACAGCGCCGCGCCCCCCACCAGGAAGCAGACATACACCAGCGGAATAGATTTGCGCAGGCCGCCCATCTTGAAGATGTTCTGTTCGTGATGGCAGGCCAGAATGACCGAGCCAGACGACAGGAACAGCAGCGCTTTAAAGAACGCGTGGGTCATCAGGTGGAAAATCGCCGCATCCCATGCCTGTACGCCCAGCGCGAGGAACATGTAGCCAATCTGACTCATGGTCGAGTAAGCCAGCACACGTTTGATGTCGGTCTGCACCAGCGCGGCGAAGCCCGCCAGCACCAGCGTTACCGCACCAACGATACCCACCAGATGCAGCACTTCCGGCGTCATCAGGAACAGGCCGTGGGTACGGGCAATCAGGTACACGCCCGCGGTCACCATGGTGGCGGCGTGGATCAGCGCGGAGACCGGCGTCGGGCCAGCCATCGCATCGGCAAGCCACGTTTGCAGCGGCAGCTGAGCGGATTTACCGACCGCGCCACCGAGCAGCATCAGCGTCGCCCACTGCAGCGTGGTGCTGCCGTTAGCGAAGTGCTGCGGCGCCAGCTCTACCATTTCACGGAAGTTCAGGGTGCCCAGTTCGTTATAAAGAATGAACAGCGCGAAGGCGAGGAACACATCGCCGACGCGGGTGACCACGAACGCTTTCATCGCTGCGGCATTGTTCTTCGGATCGGTGTAGTAGAAACCGATCAGCAGGTAAGAACAGAGGCCCACACCTTCCCAGCCGAGGTACATCAACAGCAGGTTATCGGCCAGTACCAGAACGACCATGCTGGCGATAAACAGGTTGGTGTAGGCGAAAAAGCGAGAGTAGCCCTCTTCGCCGCGCATGTACCAGGAGGCGAACATGTGGATCAGGAAGCCGACGCCGGTAACCACGGAAAGCATGGTCAAGGACAGGCCATCCAGCACCAGGTTGAAGCCGATGTTAAAATCACCGACCGACATCCAGTTCCACAGCGGTACGCTGACCGCTTGTTTGCCGTTAGCGAAAAAGTCGACGCCGACGTACGCGGTGACCAGCGCCGCCAGGCCTACCGACCCCATGCCAACGGTGGCGGAAAGGTTTTCCGACCAGCGTCCGCGGGAGAAGGCCAGCAGCACAAAGCCAATCAATGGCAAAAGAATGGTTAAGGCAAGCATGTTCATCCACGCAACTCACTTACTGAATCGATGTTCAGGTTCTGGCGGCGACGATGGAGCTGCAGCAGCAGCGCCAGGCCGATACTCGCTTCCGCAGCCGCGAGGCTGATGGCGAGGATATACATTATCTGACCATCTGCCTGGCCCCAGTAGCTACCCGCTACCACAAAAGCCAGCGCGGCGGCGTTAATCATGATTTCCAGGCTAATCAACATAAACAGCAGATTGCGGCGGATCACCAGCCCCGTCAGACCAAGCACAAACAGGATGGCCGCGAGGATCAGTCCATGTGTTAAGGGGATCATGCGTGTTCCTCCGTTTTTCTTTTGTCGCTGTCGTTCACGCGGTTGCTCAGCACCTCGCCGGCACGCTCTTCGCGGCCGATGTGGAAGGCGACCACCAGGCCCGCCAGCAGCAGCATGGAGGCCAGCTCCACCGCCAGGACGTACGGCCCAAACAGCGCAATACCCACTTCTTTGGCGTTGATCGCCGCGCCGTCGATACCCTGGTCGTTAATACCCAGGATGGCGTAAACGATAACCACCAGCAGCACTGCGGAAAGGATGGCCGGGCCAATCCAGATCCCCGGCTGCAGCCATTTGCGTTCCTGTTCGATCTCGCTGCCGCCCAGGTTGAGCATCATCACCACAAAGACGAACAGCACCATAATGGCCCCGGCGTAGACGATGATTTCCAGCGCACCAGCAAAGTAAGCGCCCAGCGAAAAGAACACCCCGGCAATCGCCAGCAGCGAAATAATCAGGTACAGCAGCGCATGCACCGGATTGGTGTGGGTGACGACCCGCAAGGTTGCGAGGATGGCTATCAGGCCACAGATATAAAAAGCGAATTCCATTGCCCTCTCCTTACGGTAACAGGCTCTTGACGTCGATTGGCTTAGCTTCGTTTTCCGCTTCACCTTTATCTTTGCCGTCGATTGCCATACCCGCCATCCGGTAGAAGTTATATTCCGGGTATTTGCCCGGACCGGAAATCAGCAGATCCTCTTTTTCGTACACCAGATCCTGACGCTTGTATTCACCCAGCTCGAAGTCCGGGGTCAACTGGATCGCCGTGGTCGGGCACGCTTCTTCGCACAGGCCGCAGAAAATGCAGCGTGAGAAGTTGATGCGGAAGAACTCAGGGTACCAGCGGCCGTCTTTGGTCTCTGCTTTCTGCAGCGAGATACAGCCCACCGGGCAGGCTACCGCACACAGGTTACAGGCAACGCAGCGCTCTGCACCGTCCGGATCGCGGGTGAGCACGATGCGTCCGCGATAGCGCGGCGGCAGATAGACCGGCTCTTCCGGATACATCCGGGTTTCACGTTTGGCGAAGGCATGCAGGCCAATCATCCAGATACTACGGACCTGGGTGCCGAACCCCACCAATAATTCTTTTAAGGTCATGTTCAATTCACCCCTTATTGCGCCTGCCAGAGAATGACAGCCGCCGTTACCAACAAGTTGACCAGCGTTAACGGCAGGCATACCTTCCAGCCAAAGGACATTACCTGGTCATAGCGCGGACGCGGTAATGATGCGCGGATCAAAATGAACATCATCATGAAGAACGCGGTTTTCAGCGCGAACCAGATGAAAGGAGGTAACCACGGGCCATTCCAGCCGCCGAAGAACAGCGTGACGATCAGCGCTGAAACGGTGACGATACCGATGTATTCACCCACGAAGAACAGACCGAATTTCATGCCGGAATATTCAATGTGGTAACCATCAGCCAGTTCCTGCTCCGCTTCCGGCTGATCGAACGGGTGACGGTGACACACCGCCACGCCAGCGATGGCGAAAGTCACGAAGCCGAAGAACTGCGGGATGACGTTCCACAGATGCGCCTGGTTGTTGACGATATCGGTCATATTGAATGACCCCGCCTGCGCCACCACGCCCATCAGGGACAGACCGAGAAACACTTCGTAGCTCAGGGTCTGCGCGGAAGCACGCATTGCCCCCAGCAGCGAGTATTTGTTGTTGCTCGACCAGCCGGCGAACAGCACCGCATAGACCGCCAGGCCTGCCATCATCAGGAAGAACAGGATGCCGATGTTCAGGTCAGCCACCACCCACGTCGGGCTGACCGGCACGATAGCAAAGGCCAGCAGCAGCGAGGTAAAGGCTATAACCGGCGCCAGAGTAAAGATCACGCGATCGGAGAAGCGCGGGATCCAGTCCTCTTTGAAGAACATCTTGATCATGTCGGCGACCAGCTGCAGCGAACCGCCCCAGCCGACGCGGTTAGGTCCGTAGCGGTTCTGGAACAGACCGAGCAGACGACGCTCGCCGAAGCTCATGAACGCGCCACAGGTGACGACCACCAGCAGAATGACCACGGCCTTCAGGATGCTTAACAGAATGTCGATAAGATCCGGCGTTAACCAGCTCATGCTTTCGCCTCCTGCAGTGAATCAATACGCGATCCGGTCAGCACCGGCGCAATGCCAGGCATCCCCATCGGTAAGCCAACCTGTCCTGCGGTCAGCCCTTCAGAGATAACCAGCGGCAGACGCAGGGTCTGGCCTTCCACGCTAAAGGAGAGCGTTGCCCCCGCGTTAACGCCCAGCTTCGCGGCATCCACCGGGTTCAGCTTAATGTACGGCTCAGGCATTCGGCTCTCGAACACCGGCGCGCGCTGAGACAGCTCATCGCTGCCAAACAGATGGTAGTACGGCGCGATACGCCATTTGCCCTCTTCCGCCTGGAAGCTGGCCGGCACCGCGGTGAAGTACTCCAGCCCGTTGGCGGACGCTTCAAACAGTCGAACGCCCGGATCGCCGTGGCGCAGTTTCCCGCCCACTTCATCCTGGAACTTGTTCCATGCCTGCGGGGAGTTCCAGCCCGGCGCCCAGGCGAACGGGATCTGCGAACGCGGTGCGGACGGCTGGTTGTTCCCTTCCATTGAGAAGGCGAACATCGTGTCTTTATCCTGCGGCTGACGCGGCTCATGCACGCTGATGTTGGCGCGCATCGCCGTACGGCCGCTGTAGCGGTGCGGTTCACGCGCCAGCTTCTGGCCGCGAATGCGGAAGGTCGCATCCGGCGCGGCATCTTTAATGCCTGCCAGCTGCGGCAGTGCGGTAATCGCCGCATCGATGACATGGTCCAGCTGCGTCCAGTCAACCTGACGGTTGTTGACGGTGCTGTGCAGCGAATGCAGCCAGCGCCAGCTCTCCAGCATCACGGTTTTCGCGTCGTAGTAAGCCGGGTCATAGACCTGGAAGAAACGCTGAGCGCGGCCTTCGTTGTTCACCACGGTCCCGTCGCTTTCCGCAAAGCTTGCAGCAGAGAGCACCAGGTGCGCTTTGTCCATAATCGCGGTGCGCTGATGGTCAACCACCATCACCAGCGGGGCTTTCGCCAGCGCAGCATCAACGCGCGCGGCGGAAGCATGACGGTGAAGGTCGTTTTCCAGCACGATAACCGCGTCGGCGGCGCCGCTTTCCAGTTCGTCCAGCGCCTCTTCAAGCGAGCCGCCGCCGATCATGCCCAGACCGACGCTGTTCACCGCGCGGGCGACCATGGTCACGCCGACGTCGGCGCCGCGGCCTTTCAGGGCTTTTGCGACGTTAGCGGCGGCCTGGATGATCTCCATGCTGCCGGCGTTGGTTCCGGAGATAATCAGTGGTTTTTTCGCCCCGGCCAGCGCCTGGACAATCACGTCAACCTTACCCTTCAGGTCCTGGCTCAGGCCATCAACTGCCGGCGCGCTGTCGTCCAGCGCATGGGCGATAGCGAAGCCCAGACGCGCCTGATCTTCCACCGGCGCGCGGTAGGTCCACGCGGCAATGTCATCCAGGCGGGTGTCATCGATGTTGGTGACGAATAATGGGTGCTTGGCGCGCTGCCCGATGTTGAGGATCGCGGCGATCTGCCAGTCGGCTACTTTCTGCGCCGCTGCCATTTCGCGTGCTTTCCCTTTCACCGCCTGGCGGACTGCCAGGGCCACGCGCGCGCCGGTCTGGGTAATGTCTTCGCCCAGCACCAGTACCGCATCGTAGGATTCGATATCGCGCAGGCTTGGGGTATGGATCCCGCCTTCACGCAGCACTTTCAGCATCATCTGCAGGCGCGCTTGTTCGCCTTTGGCGATGCCGGTATAGAAGTTGTCGGCGCCCACCAGCTCGCGCAGCGCGAAGTTGCTTTCGATGCTGGCGCGCGGGGAGCCGATACCGATCACTTTCTTCGACTGACGCAGAATATCCGCCGCCCCCTGCATCGCCTGCTCGGCGTTGAGGGCGATCAGATCGTCGCCGCGGCGCTGAACCGGCTGACGCGGACGGTCTTTCAGGTTCACGTAGCCATAGCCGAAACGACCGCGGTCGCAGAGGAAGTAGCGGTTCACGGTACCGTTATAGCGGTTTTCAATACGACGCAGTTCACCATAGCGTTCGCCCGGGCTAATGTTGCAGCCGATGGAACACTGCTGGCAGATGCTCGGCGCAAACTGCATGTCCCACTTACGGTTATAGCGCTCGGAGTGCGTTTTGTCGGTGAAGACGCCGGTCGGGCAGACTTCCACCAGGTTGCCGGAGAACTCGCTTTCCAGGGTGCCATCTTCCGGGCGGCCGAAGTAGACGTTGTCATGCGCGCCATAGACGCCCAGATCGGTGCCGTCGGCATAATCTTTGTAGTAGCGCACGCAGCGGTAACAGGCGATGCAGCGGTTCATTTCGTGCGAAATAAACGGCCCCAGATCCTGGTTGCGGTGGGTACGCTTGGTGAAACGATAGCGGCGGAAGCTATGGCCGGTCATCACCGTCATATCCTGCAGGTGGCAGTTGCCCCCTTCTTCACAGACCGGGCAGTCGTGCGGGTGGTTAGTCATCAACCACTCCACCACGCTTTCGCGGAACTGCTTCGCTTCGCCGTCGTCAATAGAAATAAAGGTGCCGTCGGATGCCGGAGTCATACAGGACATCACCAGGCGACCACGCGTGTCTTCCGCGTTCTGATATTGCTTCACCGCACACTGGCGGCAAGCACCGACGCTCCCTAGCGCCGGGTGCCAGCAAAAGTAGGGAATATCAAGACCAAGAGAGAGACAAGCCTCTAGCAGGTTGTCCGCCCCGTTGACCTCGTATTCTTTGCCGTCTACATGAATCGTAGCCATTTGCGTGCTTCCAAAAATAAAAAACCTTTAGATTACCAGCGCGTCTTAAGCAGGTTCGGCTGAATACCGTTAATTGCATGGGTATTGCTAAACTGCTGCTTAATGCCAGCCTCGAATTCTTCGCGGAAATATTTAATCGCGCTCTGCAGCGGTTCGACCGCACCCGGCGCGTGTGCGCAGAAGGTTTTACCCGGGCCCAGGAATCGACAGAGTTGCTCAAGCGTTTCGATATCGCCAGGCTGGCCTTCGCCGCGCTCCAGGGCGCGCAGGATCTTCACGCTCCACGGCAGTCCATCACGGCACGGCGTACACCAGCCGCAGGACTCGCGGGCAAAGAACTCTTCAAGGTTGCGCACCAGCGAGACCATGTTGATCTCGTGGTCAACGGCCATCGCCAGCGAGGTGCCCAGACGGCTGCCCGCTTTACCAATGCTTTCGAACTCCATCGGCAGATCGAGGTGCGCTTCGGTCAGGAAGTCGGTCCCTGCCCCACCCGGCTGCCAGGCTTTAAACTTCAGGCCATCGCGCATGCCGCCGGCGTAATCTTCGAGGATCTCACGCGCGGTAGTGCCGAACGGCAGCTCCCAGACGCCCGGATTCTTCACCCGGCCGGAGAAGCCCATCAGCTTGGTGCCAGCATCTTTGCTGGTGGAAATGTTCTGGTACCACTCGACGCCGTTGGCGAGGATCGCCGGCACGTTGCACAGGGTTTCCACGTTGTTGACGCAGGTCGGCTTGCCCCACACGCCGGAGCTCGCCGGGAACGGCGGCTTGGAGCGCGGGTTAGCACGGCGACCTTCCAGGGAGTTGATCAGCGCCGTCTCTTCACCGCAGATATAGCGCCCTGCCCCGGTGTGCACGAACAGTTCGAAGTCAAACCCGGTGCCAAGGATGTTTTTCCCCAACAGGCCCGCTTCGGTGGCTTCGGCAATCGCGCGACGCAGATGCTGTGCCGCTTCGATATATTCGCCGCGCAGGAAGATGTAGCCGCGGTACGCTTTCAGTGCAAACGCGGAGATCAGCATGCCTTCCACCAGCAGGTGCGGCAGTTGCTCCATCAGCAGACGGTCTTTATAGGTGCCCGGCTCCATTTCATCGGCGTTACACAGCAGGTAACGGATGTTCATGGATTCGTCTTTCGGCATCAGGCTCCACTTCAGACCCGTGGAGAAGCCCGCGCCGCCGCGCCCTTTCAGGCCAGCGTCTTTTACCGCATTAACGATTTCATCCGGCGCCATCCCGGTCAGGGCTTTACGTGCCCCTTCGTAACCGTTTTTGCTGCGATACTCGTCCAGCCATACCGGCTGTTTGTCGTCGCGCAGACGCCAGGTGAGCGGATGCGTTTCCGCAGTACGAATTACAGTTTTCATTTGTACTGCTCCAGCAGGTCAGGAATTGCCTCCGGCGTCAGATGACTGTGAGTGTCCTCATCAATCATCATGGTCGGTCCCTTGTCGCAGTTGCCCAGGCAGCAGGTCGGCAGCAGCGTGAAGCGGCCATCGAAGGTGGTCTGCCCAGGCTTGATATTGAGCTTCTTCTCAATGGCGGCCTGAATACCCTGATAGCCGGTAATGTGGCACACCACGCTGTCGCAGTAGCGGATCACGTGACGGCCAACCGGCTGGCGGAAAATCTGACTGTAAAATGTTGCCACGCCTTCGACGTCGCTGGCCGGGATCCCCAGCACATCGGCGATCGCATAGATCGCGCCATCCGGCACCCAGCCGCGCTGTTTTTGGACAATTTTCAGCGCTTCGATGGACGCCGCACGCGGGTCTTCGTAGTGGTGCTTCTCGTGCTCAATAGCCTCACGCTCAGCCGCACTCAGCTCAAAAGCCTCGGTTTGTGGTTGTTGATTCTCGTGCATAATTAGCGGTCCACGTCTGACATAACAAAATCGATACTACCCAGATAAACGATCAGGTCGGATACCAGGCTGCCGCGGATCGCCGACGGGATCTGCTGCAGATGCGCAAAGCTCGGCGTACGCACGCGGGTACGGTAGCTCATGGTGCTGCCGTCGCTGGTCAGGTAGTAACTGTTAATCCCTTTGGTCGCCTCAATCATCTGGAAGGATTCGTTGGCCGGCATCACCGGGCCCCACGATACCTGCAGGAAGTGGGTGATCAGGGTTTCGATATGCTGCAGCGTGCGCTCTTTCGGCGGCGGCGTGGTCAGCGGATGATCCGCTTTGAACGGGCCTTCCGGCATGTTATCGAGGCACTGCTGAAGAATGCGCAGGCTCTGGCGCAGCTCTTCGACTTTCAGCATCACACGGGTGTAGCAGTCAGAAACGCCACCGCCGGTCGGGACTTCGAAGTCGAAGTTTTCGTAACCAGAATAAGGACGCCATTTACGCACGTCGAAGCCGATACCGGTGGCGCGCAGGCCTGCGCCGGTGGTGCCCCACTCCAGCGCCTCTTTGGCGGTGTAAGCGGCTACGCCTTTGGAACGGCCAATCAGAATGGTATTGCGCAGCGCGGCTTTCTCGTAAGAATCCAGACGCTTCGGCATCCACTCGAGGAATTCCCGCAGCAGGCGATCCCAGCCGCGCGGAAGATCGTGGGCAACGCCGCCGATGCGGAACCACGCCGGGTGCATACGGAAACCGGTGATCGCTTCCACCAGATCGTAGATTTTCTGCCGGTCGGTAAAGGCGAAGAAGACCGGCGTCATCGCGCCGACGTCCTGAATAAAGGTCGAGATATACAGCAGGTGGCTGTTGATGCGGAACAGTTCGGACAACATCACGCGGATCACGTTGACGCGATCCGGCACGGTGATCCCGGCCAGTTTTTCCACCGCCAGCACGTACGGCATCTCGTTGACGCAACCGCCGAGATATTCGATACGGTCGGTATACGGGATGTAGCTGTGCCAGGACTGGCGTTCGCCCATCTTCTCGGCGCCACGATGGTGGTAACCGATGTCCGGCACGCAGTCGACGATCTCTTCGCCATCCAGCTGCAGAATAATACGGAATGCACCGTGGGCAGACGGGTGGTTCGGACCGAGGTTGAGGAACATGAAGTCCTCGTTGTCGGTGCTGCGCTTCATGCCCCACTCTTCCGGTTTGAAGGTCAACGCTTCCATCTCCAGATCCTGCTTGGCTTTGGTCAGCTCAAACGGATCGAATTCGGTAGCGCGCGCCGGATAGTCTTTACGCAGCGGGTGGCCTTCCCAGGTCGGCGGCATCATGATGCGGCGCAGATTCGGGTGGCCATCGAAGGTCATGCCAAACATTTCCCAGGTTTCACGCTCATACCAGTTGGCGTTGGGGAACAGTTTGGTGAAAGTCGGCAGATGCAGATCGTTTTCAGACAGCGCCACCTTGAGCATGATGTCGCGGTTGCGGTCGATAGAAATCAGATGATAGAAAACGGAAAAATCCGCGGCGGGCAGGCCATCGCGGTGCGTGCGCAGACGTTCGTCCATGCCGTGCAGGTCAAACAGCATCACGTAAGGCTTCGGCAATTTCTTCAGGAAATCACCCACCTCAAGCAGTTGCTCACGCTTCACCCACACCACTGGTACGCCGGTGCGGGTTGGCTGAACGGTAAAGGCATCCGGCCCAAAGCGGTTGCGCAGTTCGCCGATCACCGGGTCATCGAGGTGATCGCGGGTTTGCCAGGCTGGTGCGGCGTCATGCGCGGTTAAATCGGTCATATTGTTCACCATTGCAAAAGGTCCGTGGTGACTGCCGGGCGAGACTTCGCGTTGTTGTAGATTGATTTGCGAAGTGGTATTCCCGCCCGCAGGCGCAAATTAAATCTCGTCCGGCGTCCGCAGATTGGTCACTGCAATACGTTCGCCGCGTTTACGCTCGCGTTCCGACTGCATATTGGCGCGATAAACGCCCTGATCGCCAACCACCCATGAGAGCGGACGACGTTCTTTACCAATGGACTCCTGCAGCAGCATCAGCGCCTGCATATAGGCCTCCGGACGCGGCGGGCAGCCCGGGATGTACACGTCGACCGGAATGAATTTATCCACGCCCTGGACGACAGAATAGATGTCGTACATGCCGCCGGAGTTAGCGCAGGCGCCCATGGAGATCACCCACTTCGGCTCCAGCATCTGATCGTACAGACGCTGAATAACCGGCGCCATTTTGGTAAAGCAGGTTCCAGCGACCACCATCAGGTCCGCCTGACGCGGAGAGGCGCGCAGAACTTCTGCCCCAAAACGCGCAACGTCATGCACCGCAGTGAATGACGTCACCATTTCCACATAACAGCAAGAAAGGCCGAAGTTATACGGCCAAATTGAGTTCTTACGGCCCCAGTTCACCATGTCATGCAGCGCGTGCTCGAGTTTCCCCATATACACGCTTTTATTGACTTCCTGCTCCAGGGGGTCGGTGACGATCTCCTGTTTCTGCAGGGGGTAACGGTCGTTCTCACCGTTAGGATCTATGCGGGTGAGCGTATAATCCATCTTATTGCCTCGCTTTTACTGCATATGACGGTTAGTGGGACTGTCTGTTTCCGGATTAACCAGCGTGCGACGGGAACGCGCAGGCGTCCAGTCCAGTGCGCCGATGCGAACGAGATAAACCAGACCAGCCAGTAGCACTAAAATGAAAATTGCGGCTTCCACAAAGCCGACCCAGCCGCTCTCGCGGATAGAAGTCGACCATGCGTAGAGATACAGGGCTTCCACGTCGAAGATAACGAAGAACATGGCAACCAGATAAAACTTCGCAGAAAGACGTAAGCGGGCCGAACCAACGGAGTCGATCCCCGATTCAAACGGCGTGTTTTTGCTACGCGCGCGCGCGCGACCGCCAAGGTACCAGCCGCCGACGAGCATGAGGCAGCACAGGCCGATAGCGATGATGAGAAATATAGCGAATGCCCAATGATGAGCGATGACTTCAGTGGATGTTGACATACGCATTGCTTAACCAAAAAAGTGTAGCGCCAAAACCCTCTGCTCTTACTGGCAGATGAACGCCACAGCGTTTCACGGGAGGAGTAAAAAAACCGTGCAAAAAAGCGTCCCTGGTTGATGTGAGAAGCCCAGATGCCGTGGCTTTTTACCCCTTTCTTTAACCTTTTGTCAACTTTAACAAAAGTTTTCATAACATTAATTTACATTGGAATCTTTTCATTAACATTAAATGCCCTTTTATGCGAAATAACCTTGCATACTGTTCGGTTTTAGTGTTGTTGAATCGTGTCCGTTTCCGTCGTAAATCAAAAATCCCTTCTATTTTGACAGGATTTAGCCTCGATTCCTCCCCCCAAAGAGGGGTATTTTCTTGATCTGTGACACGGTTTTGTTAATTACCCCAGGAAATCGGCAACAATCCGTCCGGTTTTTTAACATTAGCAGGAAGTGTTGAAAGTGCAGGGAAAAGTCGACAAGGTGAGCGCTCGGTCACGCCAATACGCTGATTTTTCAGGAAAGAAATAAAAAAAACATTCAAAACATCAATAATAGTGCAAAAAAAAGAGCCACCAGGCGGGAAACCCTCCCCTGAGGCTCTTTTTGCCCACTTACATTCTGTTACCAGTTTTTGTGATCTTTGTTAGCAAAATTGCCCTTACAAAATGAAGGTGTTATCTCCCTCTTCCGGGGTAAGTGCCGGCCCCGTTCGCCAGGGGTCGCTCTCCTGACTCAGCGACTGAAAAATCACCTGCGGCAGCTCGCTCGCTGTCTGTGGATTGCAACTGACCACATACCGGGTATCCGGCAGGCCCGGCAATCCATCGCTGGTGCCAGCCACGCGCAAATCGGGGCTCATCATTTCGACGGGTCGCGCGGTGACGCCCAGCCCGGCTTTAACCGCCGCTTTCACCCCGGAGAGAGACGAAGCGCCATGGGCCAGATGCCACGAGACGCGGGCAGCCTCCAGCGCGGCAATAATATCCTGGCGGAATGGGCCTGGCTCTTCGAGCAGGATCAGGGGAATAGACTCCCCCTTCGCCAGCACATATTCCGCCGCACAGTACCAGAGGGTCGGTGACGTTCTCAGGGTGAAAGAGGTAAAGCCGGGAGGCTGATGGGTGGTCAACGCCAGATCAATCAGCCCCTCGGCCAGCATCGTCATAATTGCGGCATGAGGATGGACTTTGATCTCCAGCGTCATTCTGGGATAGAAGCAGCCGATGCGGTTTAACAAAAACGGCAGGATGGTATCAGCCGTTTCTTCCGAGGCACCGATGGTCAGTCCCCCCTGCAGGCTGCCATACATTAACGACATGCAGGCTTCATCGTTAAAGCGCAGGATTTTGCGAGCATACCCCAGCAGTTGGATCCCCTGCTCAGTGAGCAGTTTATTACGCCCGTGACGGGCGAAAAGCTCTTTGCCAACCAGTTGCTCGAGGCGTTGCATTTGCTGGCTGACCGCGGACTGGGTACGACACACTGCGGCAGCGGCAGCGGCGAAGGTGTTCAAATCAGCGACTGCCACAAAGGTGCGCAGCAGATCGAGATCAAGGTTGAGTATCGGACGTGTTGTATTAATCATATTTCTTCACTTACAGGTGGCTAACGCTGACCTGCCTTGTTGATGCTTTACGCCAGGTTTCCGGCTATTCCCTGAGCCTCGTGCTCACCGTCAGATGGCGGATAAACAACTGGACGAACGTTATTACATGCTAAAGTACTCGTCTGGGCAAATGCGCAGAACCACGGAGTAATATATTGTTCGTATTTCTCATTGTTATTTATTACCACGGTCAGTCAGGCGTCATACGTCGCGCCGGAAAAGCGGCCAGTGGCGGTGAGAAAGCCTCTCTTCCACCGCACGTTTACGCAGGGAAGGATGAACAATAAAATTCTGCAATAACAATATATTAAGTATCAATCCAACCGGAGTGCTTACCGGCTATCACTGATATTAACGGCGATATTCTAACCGATTCCCGTCCTTTTTATAAGCCTAAATAAGGATTAACTCAGATAATTTTAAATTTTTTTCAACATTTTATATAAATTAACAAACTTCAGATTATTACCTGTCAAAAATAATAATAATGCACTCGCACGCTGTTTTTTATTGATATTATTTAACATCAAAATTACAAATGAGCCGATATTGCATTAAGGATAGCGTTTTTTAGCCCACCAACATTCTTCGTTCGCCCCTCCCCCTCACAAACAAACCAGATAAATGATGGCAAAAACGACATATCGCCTACATATACGACCAAAAAACCACCATAAACAGGTATAAGATACAATCTAAAACCGCAAGCGGCAGATAAATCAATTACGCTTAAAATCCTGTGTTAGCAAAATCTTCTCCTGCAAAGCCTTCAAAACAGCGGGGATGCGGAGTACATTGTTCCGTGCTGACTTCCACGGCAGGGAGTGGCGATAACAGCTAAAAGGTCAAGATTCATGTCCCCCATCGAAAAATCCAGCAAGTTAGAGAACGTCTGTTACGACATCCGTGGCCCGGTTCTGAAAGAAGCGAAACGTCTTGAGGAAGAAGGCAATAAAGTTCTGAAACTGAACATCGGCAACCCGGCGCCATTCGGCTTCGAGGCCCCTGACGAGATCCTCGTCGACGTCATCCGCAATCTTCCTACTGCCCAGGGTTACTGCGATTCGAAAGGGTTGTACTCGGCGCGCAAAGCCATTATGCAGCATTACCAGGCCCGGGGAATGCGTGATGTCACGGTAGAAGATATTTACATCGGCAACGGCGTGTCCGAACTGATTGTGCAGGCGATGCAGGCGCTGTTAAACAGCGGCGATGAGATGCTGGTTCCCGCGCCGGACTACCCGCTGTGGACGGCGGCGGTGTCGCTTTCCAGTGGCAAAGCGGTCCACTATCTGTGCGACGAATCCGCTGACTGGTTCCCGGATCTTGACGATATCCGCGCAAAAATCACGCCGCGCACCCGCGGGATCGTGATCATTAACCCCAACAACCCCACCGGCGCGGTCTATTCCAAAGAACTGCTGCAGGAGATCGTCGAGATCGCCCGGCAGCATAACCTGATTATTTTCGCCGATGAGATCTACGATAAGATCCTCTACGACGAAGCCCAGCATCACTCGATTGCTGCTCTGGCGCCGGATCTGCTGACCGTGACCTTTAACGGACTGTCGAAAACCTACCGTGTTGCCGGCTTCCGCCAGGGGTGGATGGTGCTGAATGGCCCGAAAAAACACGCGAAGGGCTATATCGAAGGCCTGGAGATGCTGGCGTCGATGCGTCTATGCGCCAACGTGCCGGCACAACATGCTATCCAGACGGCGCTGGGCGGCTACCAGAGTATCAGCGAATTCATCATCCCCGGCGGGCGCCTGTATGAACAACGCAACCGCGCCTGGGAGCTGATCAACGATATTCCGGGCGTCTCCTGCATGAAGCCAAAAGGCGCGCTGTACATGTTCCCGAAAATTGACGCCAAACGCTTCAATATTCACGACGACCAGAAAATGGTGCTCGACTTCCTGCTACAGGAGAAAGTACTGCTGGTACAGGGCACCGCGTTCAACTGGCCGTGGCCGGATCATGTGCGCATTGTGACGCTGCCTCGCGAAGACGACCTGGAGATGGCGATCTCCCGCTTTGGCCGCTTCCTCTCCGGCTACCACCAGCTTTAATCGCTCCGCCGCCGGCATTTGCATCCGGCGGCGATCCCTGCGCACAATGGAACCCGATGTTGTCACTGATTAAGGGTTCCTATGAGTCAGAGTCATTTCTTTGCCCACCTCTCCCGCCTGAAACTGATCAACCGCTGGCCACTGATGCGCAACGTGCGCACCGAAAATGTCTCCGAACACAGTCTGCAGGTGGCGATGGTCGCCCATGCGCTGGCGGCAATTAAAAACCGCAAATTTGGCGGCCAGGTCAACGCCGAACGTATCGCCCTGCTGGCGATGTACCATGACGCCTCCGAAGTATTAACTGGCGACCTCCCTACCCCGGTGAAATATTTCAATTCCCAGATTGCCCAGGAATATAAGGCGATTGAGAAAATTGCTCAGCAAAAGCTGGTGGATATGGTCCCTGACGAGCTGCGCGATATTTTCGAGCCGCTGATTGATGAGCATCACTACAGTGAGGAAGAGCAGTCGATCGTTAAACAGGCTGACGCCCTCTGTGCTTACCTGAAGTGCCTCGAAGAGCTGTCTGCGGGTAACAACGAATTTCTGCTGGCCAAAGGCCGTCTGGAAAAGACGCTGGCGTCGCGGCGAAGCGCAGAGATGGATTACTTTATGCAGGTGTTTGTCCCGAGCTTCCAGCTGTCGCTGGATGAAATAAGTCAGGATTCGCCACTGTAATTTTTCAGGCCGGGCAGCGGTTGCGCCCTACCCGGCCTGACACCCTTAAAACGGAAACAATACCGGGATCAGCAGTACGCAGACCACCATCACCAGTACGGTGAAGGGCACGCCAATCTTCACAAAGTCGCTGAAGGAATACTTACCCGGGCCAAGCACCAGGGTGTTGACCGGCGAGGAAACCGGAGTCATAAACGCTGCCGAAGCCGCCATCGCCACCACCATGGCAAAAGGATAGGGCGACACCCCCATCGACTTCGCCGCTGCCAGGGCTATGGGCGCCATCAGGACCGCGGTCGCGGTATTAGAGATGAACAGACCTATCGCCGCGCACATTACAAACAGGCAGCCGAGCATCAGATAAGGCCCCTCGCTTCCGGCGACGTCCATCAGTCCCTTGACTACCAGATCTACCCCACCGGTTTTCTGCAGCGCCAGGGCAAACGGCATCATCCCGACAATCAAAATAATGCTCGGCCAGTGGATCGCCTTATAGGCGCTTTCGGCGTTGATGCAGCGGAATTTGCCCATCAGCAGGCAGGCGATGATCGCGGCAATCGGATTGGGAATTTCATCGGTGAGCATCAGGGCTACCATCAGCACCAGACAGAAAATCGCGTGCGGAGCCTGGCTGTGCGCCGGCGAAGCGTCATCCACTTCAACCGGCATATTGAGCACCACGAAATCCCGCCCACGCTTCGCCAGCAGGGCAATTTGCCGCCAGTTGCCGACCACCAGCAGGATATCGCCGAGCTGCAGCGGCTCATCGACCACGGAACCATCCATCGCCTCGCCATCGCGCTTCATGCCGACGATATTGAGACCAAACCGGGTGCGGAACGCTATCTCACGCACCGTTTTCCCAATCATCTCCGAATCCGGGATCAGCGACACCTCCGCCATGCCCACATCCAGCGCCTGATCGGCAAAATACTCGCCGCGCAGCACCATCGGCTCGAGCATCTGCTCACCACAGAACTGGCGTAAGTCGACATCGGAGGCGGACATATCGATCAGCAGGACGTCGCGGGCGCGGAATTCCGATACCCCGTTGACGTTAACAATCACCCTACGGAATCGCCGCCAGCGTTCGACGCCGATGACGTTGGCACAGTACCGCTCACGCAGTTTTAAATCATCAAGACGCTGGCCGATCATCGGCGAACCGGGACGGATCGCCAGCCGGCGGGCGCGGCCAGTGAGGTGATATTCGCGGATCAGATCGCGGAAGGTGCTTCTTTTACGGCCATCGCGCGCGGATTCGCCATTCTCTGTCTTCAGCATAAAGCGCACCGCCAGCATATAGACGATGCCAAGGATCAGCACCACCAGGCCAATCGGCGTGACGCTGAAAAAACTGAAGCCGTGCAGCCCTTCGCGCAGTAGTTCACTGTTGACGACCAGGTTGGGGGGCGTTGCGACCAGGGTCATCATCCCGCTGATAAGTCCGGCAAAGCTCAGCGGCATCATCAGCCGCGAGGGAGAGGTATTCATCCGCGCCGACACGCTGAGCACTACCGGAATGAAAATGGCGACCACCCCGGTTGAACTCATAAACGCACCCAGCCCGGCGACGGTGAGCATCAGGTAAACCAGCATCTTGGTTTCGCTGTTGCCCGCCACACTCACCAGCCACGCCCCCATCTTGGTGGCCACCCCGGTACGCACCAGGCCATCACCGATAATAAACAGGGCGGCAATCAGGATCACGTTAGGATCGCTGAACCCGGAAAAGGCTTCATTCAGCGTCAGCGTGCCGCTGAGGACGAAGGCAACAATGACCATCAGGGCGATAGCATCCATGCGCACCTTGCCGGTAGCAAACAGCACAACCGCGATAGCCAGAAGGGATAAAACCCAAATCAATTCACCGTTCACAACGTTTCCTTGTCACAAGTGGGAGTCGACATAGTGGCATAAAAAAGCCCCGGCAACGCGGGGCGAAATCATACGTTTACGCTTTAAGACGCACATTAACATAGCCGTCCGTCTGACGTTCGACCACCAGATCGTCCAGGCTGCTCAGCACGAGGTCGGCTTCATCCAGTCGAGGGGCATCGACAGGCACGTTGACCGCGATGGTGCGACACCCCGCCGCCAGGCCGGAGAGCAGCCCCGCCGGCGCATCTTCTACCACCGCGCACTGATCGGCCGGTAGTCCCAGCCGCTCGGCGCCCAGCAGATAGGCGTCCGGCGCCGGTTTTCCGTGTTTTACCTGCTCAGCGGTGATGAAGACCTCCGGCATTGGCAGGCCTGCCGCGCGATGACGCGCGTGGGCAACCGGCACCGACCCGGAAGTGACAATCGCCCATGGGATCCCAGCCTCATTGAGGGTACTCAGCAGGGTTAACGCCCCCGGCAGCGCGACAATGCCCTCGATATCAGTGGCTTCAATCTGCTCGAGGAAGCGGAATTCGGCCTGGATATCCTCCTCGCTACGACCCGGCATAAAATGGCGAATAGAGGTAATGGCCTGCTTGCCGTGAATAAAACTGAGAATTTCATCATGGTCAATGGCGAAACGATCGCCCCACTTACACCATGAACGCTCCACCACCGGCAAGGAATCCACCAGCGTCCCGTCTAAATCGAACAGGAAACCTTTACACTGCACGGGCACCTCCCTCAGGCATTGATAATTTGGTTAATTTCATTACTGCTCAGGTGATACTGGCGCGGACAGGCGTGCCAGACGCTCAGCATCCGCTGATATTTCTCCCACATCGGGGTCTGCGAGTTAAAGCCATGAGTGCCGGCGTCAAAATGGCTGTAGCGGCCTTCAATATTGACCATAAAGCGTACATAGCCGAGAAAACGCGCTTCGGTGGCGGCATCAAATCCGAGGAAGGTAACCCGACGCTCGTCGATACCCGCCGCGTCTTTCAGGTTGGTCCAGGAGACATGTAGCGCGTGGTACATCTCCATGATATCGATAACGGTACGGCAGGTTTCTTCCGTCAGCTGGCCAAACTCGCGGTCCAGTTCGCGCATCTGCAGCCCATACCCACGCTCAATGATGGTCTGCAGACGACGGTAGCGTTCCGCATTGTCCGGGTCGAGCATCGTCATCATTTTGTACTGATTGGATAAAATCAGACGCTGCGCATTGGTCATTTCCATGTTGTGACTCCTGTAGCACGGTAGGGCGTGAAATAAAGAAGGCGCATAAATCATGCGCCTTCTTTTATATGCGTTTTCCGTAGTGAATTACAAATCATCAAGGAAAGTTTTATCCAGTTGTTTGAAGGCGCGCTTAAGCGTGTCAGCCAGCGCCTGATAATCGGGCTTGCCTTCGACCGGCGCCAGCGCCTGCCCCGCCTCCTGCAGTTTGCCGCGCACTTCGTAAAACCAGTTAAGAATGGAGGGCGGCAGCGGCGTCACCGAACGCTTACCCAACCACCATAATCCCTGCATCGGCAGGCTCAGGGCAAACAGCGCGGTGGCGACAGCGGGACCCAGCTGGCCGCCCAGGGCTATCTGCCAGCACAGCGTAAAAATGGCGATCGGCGGCATGATACGGATAGCATAGCGGGTGGCACGAATAATGCGGTTTTCGATAAACACCGGCGCGAGGCGCTTGTCGAGAGGCCAGGTCTTTGCGTAATGCTGCCCGCGGTTGAACAAGCTAAAGAAGCTAACGGGGCGTTTCTCAGGGGTCGACATGGCTTTACCTCAACTTTACATATAAAACTTAAAAAATTCGTGCAAAACACCAACTATGCATGACATCGTTCAAAAGATTTTGGCAAAGGATGCCGCAATCAGGTATCCTGTGCCCGCCTGAAAGGGCGGATAGACTCTTTTGCCAGGCTAGTCAAATTATCGCATATTCTGCCATTGGCTGAAAATTATGCAAAATGGCATAAAATCAAATGTACTTCTCTCATCGTGCCCGAAAACAGAACAAGGCATGATGTTAATCATAAATGTCGAGGTCATCCTGCGCTACGCTAATGACACACTGACGTTTTTTTAGCCACGTATCATAAAAAGGTACTTCCATGTCGAGTAAGTTAGTACTGGTTCTGAACTGCGGTAGCTCCTCTCTGAAATTTGCTATCCTTGATGCCGTTAACGGCGACGAATATCTGTCCGGTTTAGCGGAATGCTTCCACCTGCCGGAAGCCCGTATCAAATGGAAAATTGACGGCGGCAAGCAAGAAGCTGAATTAGGCGCCGGTGCCGCGCACAGTGAAGCACTGAACTTTATCGTTAACACTATTCTGGCACAAAAACCAGAACTGTCTGCTCAGCTGACCGCAATCGGCCACCGTATCGTACACGGCGGTGAAAAATACACCAGCTCCGTGGTGATCGACGAGTCTGTGATTCAGGGTATTAAAGACGCTGCGTCCTTCGCACCGCTGCATAACCCGGCACACCTGATCGGCATCGCTGAAGCGCTGAAATCCTTCCCGCACCTGAAAGACAAAAACGTGGCAGTATTCGATACGGCATTCCACCAGACCATGCCGGAAGAATCCTACCTCTACGCCCTGCCGTACAGCCTGTATAAAGATCACGGCGTTCGTCGTTACGGCGCGCACGGCACCAGCCATTTCTATGTCACTCAGGAAGCCGCTAAGATCCTGAACAAGCCAGTGGAAGAACTGAACATCATCACCTGCCACCTCGGCAACGGTGGTTCTGTTTCCGCTATCCGTAACGGTAAATGCGTTGATACCTCCATGGGTCTGACGCCGCTGGAAGGTCTGGTGATGGGTACTCGCTCAGGCGACATCGACCCGGCTATCATCTTCCATCTGCACGACACCCTGGGCATGAGCGTTGACGCGATCAACAAAATGCTGACCAAAGAGTCCGGCCTGCTGGGCCTGACCGAAGTCACCAGCGACTGCCGCTACGTGGAAGACAACTACCAGGAAAAAGCGGATGCTAAGCGTGCAATGGACGTTTACTGCCACCGTCTGGCGAAATACATCGGCTCCTACACCGCGCTGATGGACGGCCGTCTCGACGCCGTTATCTTCACCGGTGGTATCGGTGAAAACGCCGCGATGGTGCGTGAACTGTCGCTGGGCAAACTGGGCGTACTGGGCTTCGAAGTTGACCACGAACGTAACCTGGCTGCCCGTTTCGGCAAGTCTGGTTTCATCAACAAAGAAGGCACCCGTCCTGCCGTAGTTATCCCGACCAACGAAGAACTGGTCATCGCGCAAGACGCCAGCCGTCTGACCGCTTAATTCCACACCGCCAGCCATAACCTTCAATAATTCGAGCTGCAGGAAGGCGGCGACGCAGCAAATCCCCGGTCACGTACACAGCGTACGCGACCGGGGTGAGCAAGTAGAGCCAACGCGCATGCAACTTGAAGTATGACGGGTAGCTGGTGGTGCTGTTTTGTATCCCGCCTGATACTGGCGGTAACGAAAGAGGATATACCGTGTCCCGTACTATCATGTTAATTCCTACCGGTACCAGCGTAGGCCTGACCAGCGTCAGCCTCGGTGTGATCCGTGCTATGGAACGCAAAGGCGTTCGTCTGAGCGTCTTTAAACCTATCGCTCAGCCGCGTTCCGGTGGCGATGCGCCAGACCAGACCACCACCATCGTTCGTGCCAGCTCCTCCACCACCACCGCCGCTGAACCGCTGAAGATGAGCCACGTTGAATCTCTGCTCTCCAGCAATCAGAAAGATGTGCTGATGGAAGAGATCATCGCCAACTATCACGCGAACACCCAGGACGCGGAAGTGGTACTGGTGGAAGGTCTGGTGCCGACCCGTAAGCATCAGTTCGCCCAGGCGCTGAACTTTGAAATCGCCAAAACGCTGAACGCGGAGATCGTCTTCGTGATGTCGCAGGGCACCGATACGCCAGAACAGCTGAATGAGCGTATTGAACTGACCCGCAACAGCTTTGGCGGCGCGAAAAACACCAGCATTACCGGCGTTATCGTCAACAAACTGAATGCACCGGTCGACGAGCAGGGCCGTACCCGTCCTGACCTGTCCGAAATCTTCGACGACTCGTCGAAAGCGAAAGTCGTGAAGATCGATCCGGCTCAGCTGCAGAAAGGCAGCTCCCTGCCGGTGCTGGGCGCGGTGCCGTGGAGCTTCGATCTGATCGCCACCCGCGCGATCGACATGGCGCATCACCTGAATGCCACCATCATCAACGAAGGCGACATCAACACCCGTCGCGTGAAATCCGTGAC
This sequence comes from Klebsiella sp. A-Nf5, assembly GCF_002810545.1. NCBI lineage: Bacteria > Pseudomonadati > Pseudomonadota > Gammaproteobacteria > Enterobacterales > Enterobacteriaceae > Klebsiella > Klebsiella sp. A-Nf5. The sequence goes on from NZ_PIOG01000155.1 coordinate 54,864, forward strand.
CTTCTGTGCGCGCAGCATCCCGCACATGCTGGAGCACTTCCGCGCAGGCTCGCTGCTGGTCACCTCGGCAGACCGTCCTGACGTGCTGGTCGCGGCCTGCCTGGCCGCGATGAACGGCGTGGAAATCGGCGCCATTCTGCTGACCGGCGGCTATGAAATGGACTCGCGCATCAGCAAGCTGTGCGAACGTGCCTTCGCCACCGGCCTGCCGGTGTTTATGGTCAATACCAATACCTGGCAGACCTCCCTGAGCCTGCAGAGCTTCAACCTCGAAGTACCGGTTGACGATCACGAGCGCATCGAGAAAGTTCAGGAATACGTGGCCAACTACATCAACGCCGACTGGATCGAATCGCTGACCGCGACCTCCGAACGCAGCCGTCGTCTCTCCCCGCCAGCCTTCCGCTACCAGCTGACCGAGCTGGCGCGCAAAGCCGGCAAACGCGTTGTCCTGCCGGAAGGCGACGAACCGCGTACGGTGAAAGCCGCCGCTATCTGTGCGGAACGCGGCATCGCCACCTGTGTGCTGCTGGGTAACCCGGATGAGATCAACCGCGTTGCCGCAGCGCAGGGCGTTGAGCTGGGCGCGGGTATCGAAATCGTCGACCCGGAAGTGGTTCGCGAAAGCTACGTGGCTCGCCTGGTCGAACTGCGTAAGAGCAAGGGCATGACCGAAGCAGTCGCTCGCGAGCAGCTGGAAGACAACGTGGTTCTCGGCACCCTGATGCTGGAACAAGACGAAGTCGACGGCCTGGTGTCCGGCGCGGTTCACACCACCGCCAACACCATTCGTCCGCCGCTGCAGCTGATCAAAACCGCACCGGGCAGCTCGCTGGTCTCTTCCGTATTCTTCATGCTGCTGCCGGAACAGGTTTATGTCTACGGCGACTGCGCGATCAACCCGGATCCGACGGCAGAACAGCTGGCGGAAATCGCCATTCAGTCCGCTGACTCCGCGATTGCCTTCGGTATCGAACCGCGCGTAGCGATGCTCTCCTACTCCACCGGTACCTCCGGCGCGGGTAGTGATGTTGAGAAAGTCCGCGAAGCGACCCGTCTGGCGCAGGAAAAACGTCCTGACCTGATGATCGATGGCCCGCTGCAGTACGACGCCGCCGTCATGGCTGACGTGGCGAAATCCAAAGCGCCGAATTCGCCGGTTGCTGGCCGCGCGACCGTGTTCATCTTCCCGGATCTGAACACCGGTAACACCACGTACAAAGCGGTACAGCGCTCTGCCGACCTGATCTCCATCGGGCCGATGCTGCAGGGTATGCGCAAGCCGGTCAACGACCTGTCTCGTGGCGCGCTGGTTGACGATATCGTCTATACCATCGCTCTGACCGCGATCCAGTCAGCTCAGCAGCAGAATTAATTCCCCGCTGAGATAAAAGCAAAAGGCAGCCAGATGGCTGCCTTTTTTCATCAGGAGGCGAGCAGCTGTTGCTGCTGCGCGATGGCGATATTACTCGCCCTCTTCCGCGTCATCATACTCATTACCCGCGTTACGGGTCATCCACAGCGCCAGCGCTTTCAGTGAGTCCGGCGTGAACTCATCACAGCGGGCAGTGATCTCTTCCGGCGTTAACCAACACACCTCGCTTACCTCTTCTTCCTGCAGCGCAAATGGCCCATGCGAGACGCAGCTGAACAGGCTTCCCCAGACGCGACAGAACTTATCTTCGTAATAAAACTGACCGTGATCGGCAAACGGTACTCCCGCGATGCCCAACTCTTCTTCGGCTTCGCGACGGGCAGACTCCAGCAGTTGCTCATCGGCCTGAACGACGCCGCCGGCGGTCGCATCCAGCATGCCCGGATGAAAGTCTTTTGTCTCGGTGCGTCGCTGCACCAGAATTTTTCCCATTCCGTCGTGAACGACGATATAGGTCGCCCGGTGACGCAGGCACTGCGCGCGCATCTGCTCGCGGCTGGATTGTGCTATCACCTCATTGTTTTCATTAACAATATCGACCCATTCTGTGCTTGCCAAATGATTCTGTTCCGCCATCAGGAAACCTTACTTTGAAAGCGCTCTCACGGCGCGTCTTTATGATTGAGGGCTAAATTACGGGTAAATTGCGACCTCTGCAATAACCTGATTATCATTGAGTGCTAAAACCTGCAGACGCCCCTCATCCAGCAGCCCATAGCTGGCGGAATATCCCCCTTTCGGGATACTCACTGAGCCTGGATTAAACAGGTAGATCGCACCGCGTTTTTCCGCGACCGGAATATGAGTATGGCCATAAGCCAGAACATCACCAGCGTCCAGCGGCGGCAAATTTTCCGGGCTATACAGATGGCCATGGGTCAGAAACAGGCGGTAGCGTTCGCTGAGCACCTGTTGCCAGGGCGCGGTCATAGGAAAACGAAGCAGCATCTGATCCACTTCGCTGTCGCAATTGCCGCGAACGGCAATAATGCGCTCCGCCACGCTGTTAAGCCGCTCGGCCACCTCCGCCGGCGCATACCCTTCCGGCAGCGCATTGCGTGGCCCGTGATTGAGCACATCGCCGAGAATAATAAGCCACCTGGCGCCGCTTTGCGCGAACCGTTCAAGCACGCGTTCCGTAGCGGGCAGCGAACCATGAATATCGGAGGCAAACATCAGTTTCATAGATTCCATCTCCACTGGTTACGATGCCACTATGATAGCGGAAGCGCGGCGGGCGATCAGCCTGCGCGTTTGGCGGAAAGCGCCACGTAACGCTGGATTGAAGCCCGCTGCCACTGGAAAGTCGCATAATCGGCCAGCGCCTCCGGCACCTCATCGCCATTGAGAACCAGACGATTGAGCATCAGCGCCAGGTCGGCGTCGGCAATAGACCATTCGCCAAATAAATTTTGCCCGCCGTGGGCCAGTAGCGTAGCGGCGGTAGCAAACAGTTTTTCCGCAGATTGCTTGCCTGCCTCGCTGAGGGCCGGCATTTTCACCCCGCCAAACACCACGGCGGTGGATCGCTCTTCACGAATCGGCACCAGATCGCTGCGCAGCCAGGCCTGGATCTGCCGGGCGCGGGCGCGTTTTTGCAGGTCATGCGGGTAAATGCGCTCCCACTCCGGCGGGGCGAAACGCTCATCCAGATACTCGGTAATCGCCGAGGACTCGCTCAGCGCGAAATCATCAACCTCCAGCAGCGGTACGCGACGGGTGGCGGCATAGCCCGTCCAGCCAGCCTGCAGATGTTCGCCGCGGTTCAGATCGACGGTTTTAAGGCTAAAAGGCAGGCTTTTTTCCTGCAGAGCGACATAGACAGACATCACATACGGTGAGAAAAAATCGGCATCGGACCACAGGGTAATCACAGGCTGGCTCATGGCTTCCTCAAGGGTGGTAAACAGGACAATAAGCCAACATAGCCTGGCTTGCCGGCGATGTCACTGCTCGTCCGCGCGTCAGCATCAAGTGGCTGCCTCCAGAGCGACGCGCCGCTCGCGGATTTCCTCCCGGGTTGCGCAGCTTCACCTATACTCGAACAGTTTGCGACCCACGACGGCGGGAAATATTATGATCGATCTCTACTATGCACCCACCCCAAACGGCCACAAAATCACCCTGTTTCTCGAAGAGGCGCAGCTGGCCTATCGGCTAATTCGGGTCGATATCGGCAAAGGGGAACAGTTTCATCCGCAGTTTCTGGCGATTTCGCCGAATAACAAAATCCCGGCGATTGTCGACCACATGCCTGCCGATGGTGGAGCGCCGTTGAGCGTCTTCGAATCCGGTGCCATCCTGCTCTATCTGGCGGAGAAAAGCGGCAAGCTGCTGAGCGGTGAACTGCGGGAGCGCTATATTACTCTGCAATGGCTATTCTGGCAGGTCGCCGGTCTTGGGCCGATGCTGGGGCAAAATCAGCATTTTACCCACTCGGCGCCGCAAACAGTGCCCTACGCCATTGAACGTTTTCAGGTGGAAACCCAGCGACTGTACCGGGTTCTCAATCACCGCCTCGAAGCCAGTCCATGGCTTGGCGGCGACCATTACAGCATCGCCGATATTGCCGCCTGGCCCTGGGTCAACAGCCATGTCCGACAGCGTATCGATCTGGCGAACTATCCGGCGGTACACAACTGGTATGAGCGCATTAAGCAGCGGCCGGCGACGGTTGAAGCAATGCTAAAAATTCAGCCTTATTAACCCCCTGCTCGCCCGTCGCGCTTTGTTGTATGATTGCAGGACTTACAACACGGAGGAAGCCTGCAATGTCTCAACCAGACGCCATTATTCGTATTAAGAACCTGCGCCTGCGTACTTTTATTGGAATTAAAGAGGAAGAGATCGCCAACCGCCAGGACGTGGTGGTGAATGTTGCGATTCACTATCCCGCCGATAAGGCACGCGACAGCGAAGACATCAATGATGCGCTGAACTACCGCACCATTACCAAGCGCATCATCAGTCATCTTGAGAATGGCCGTTTCTCGCTACTGGAAAAATTAACTCAGGATGTGCTGAATATCGCATGCGAACATCACTGGGTCACATATGCTGAAGTGGAGATCGATAAACTTCATGCGCTGCGCTATGCCGACTCGGTGTCGATGACCATGAGCTGGCGGCGATAACGATGTCAGGGAGGTGGTATGAAGATCCTGCTTACGGGTGGCACGGGCCTGATTGGCCGACATCTGATACCCCGGTTACTGGAGCTGGGGCATAGCGTCACGGTATCCACACGGCATCCAGATACCGCCCGCGCCCGCCTCGATCCGCGCGTCACGCTGTGGCGCGATTTCGAAGGCCATCACCACCTCAACGAGATTGATGCCGTCATCAATCTGGCAGGCGAGCCCATTGCTGATAAACGCTGGACGGCCGAGCAGAAACAACGCTTGTGCCATAGCCGCTGGGATCTCACTCAGCGGCTGGTTGGCCTGATCCACGCCAGCGACACGCCTCCCTCCGTGCTGATCAGCGGGTCCGCCACCGGCTACTATGGCGATCTCGGCGAGGTGGTGGTGACCGAAGAAGAGCCACCGCACAATGAGTTTACCCATAAGCTCTGCGCCCGCTGGGAGCAAATTGCCTGCGAAGCGCAAAGCGAACAGACCCGCGTCTGCCTGCTGCGCACCGGTGTGGTACTGGCCCCGCGGGGTGGTATTCTTGGCAAAATGACGCCCGCCTTTAAGCTCGGCCTCGGCGGGCCCATCGGCAGCGGCAGACAGTACCTGGCCTGGATCCATATCGACGATATGGTTAACGGCATTCTGTGGCTGCTGGATAACGATCTACGCGGCCCGTTCAATATGGTTTCTCCCTATCCGGTGCATAACGAACAGTTCGCCCACGCGCTGGGTCATGCGCTCAATCGACCAGCCATTTTCCGCGTTCCTGCCGCCGCTATCCGCCTGCTGATGGGTGAATCCGCCGTCCTGGTGCTCGGTGGCCAGCGCGCGCTGCCTAAGCGTCTGGAAGCCGCTGGCTTCGCCTTCCGCTGGTACGATCTGGACGAAGCGCTCAAGGATGTGCTGGGATAATGGCTAAACGGGGGAGCATTGGCTCCCCTGATTCCCTCCAACTGGACACTGCCTCGCAACGTTTTTTCTTCTGTTCCCTTCACCGCGTTGATTGTGAAGTGTATTCCAACGTCAAATGACTTCTTCTGCCATAACGTCCTGGCGATGCTTTTATCGCCAAAAATGTTGACGAACGTCAACACTCCTTTTATTCTGAGCAGGACATCGCGATGAAGGAACATCCGGACAAACATATCAGGGCCGCCATCGCCAGAGCGTTGGCGGAGGGCTGGATAGTGATACCCGCGGGCAGAAGCAGCCACTGCTTTGCGCGGCTGATTTGCGGGATAGCCGAACACCGTCAGCACATGATGAGCATATGGTCGACGCCTGCGTCGCCTGAAAATCATGCCCGGCAGATCATCAGAATGATCGAACGCTGCTCGCTTTCAGCGACGGACCGTATCACGCACACGCATAAGGAACGCTAAACGATGCCGCTTTTTAATTTTACGCTGACGCTTTCCGGCGTCACCAGCCAGACGCCAGGACTGGAAGATGCGCTCTTTGCCGCAGGCTGTAGCGATGCGCTGATCTGCTTCTACGGCACTGCGGTCTACCTGGAATTTGACCGCGATAGCGAATCTCTCGAACAGGCGGTACTGTCCGCGATCCGCGACGTTGAATCCGCCGCGCTACCCCAGGTCCGTGTGGAATCGGTAGATTCAACGCTGGTGGGGCTGAGCGATATCGCCGAGCTCACTGGCGTCTCCCGCCAGGCTATCGCCATGCTAAAAGAAGGCACTCGCGGTAGTGGGCGTTTTCCCGGGCCGGTCCAGCGGGTTACAGGCAACTCCCCGCTATGGCGCTGGAAAACCGTCGTTGACTGGCTGGTCGCGGAGAAGCGCCTCGCCGCCGATTCTACGCTGGTGGCTCATGCTCAACTCCTGGATAGCCTCAACCTGGCGCTGCAGCTTCGTAGTATCCCGGACAACCAGCGCGTACAGGGACACCTGAAACTCCTGAGTTCATCGCCAGCCGGCCGCTGACTGGCCGGTTCGCCGGTGTAATCAGAAGAAGCAAAGTGGTAAGGTGGACCTTCCTTTCTCCGTATTGACTGCTTTATGACGACAATAACCACGCTGCGCCTTTCGCTTACCCACTTTGTTGCCGCCGACTGGCCCTTTTTTCTGCGCCTGCGTCAGGATCCGCAGGTGATGCGTTTCATGGGGGAAGTGTTAAGCGAGACGGCGCTGCGCAGCGTGTTTGCCAGCCGCTGTGCCGATCCCGGGGTGTTTGTTTTGCGAGATAAACGCGGCGACGCACTGGGCGATATTGGGCTACGCATCAGTCCGAAAAATCCGCACGAGGCTGACGTCGGCTACGCCCTGCTGCCGCAGGCTCAGGGAAAAGGCTACGCCAGCGAAGCGCTGCGTGCGATCTGCGATTATGGTTTCAGCACGCTGGGCGTGCAGGCCATCAATGCCTGGGTGCTGGGAGAAAATCGTGGCTCATCGCGTCTGCTGGAGAAACAGGGCTTTGTGCGCACCCAGGTGCTGGAGAAAGCCTATCATCTGAACGGCGTCGATTACGATGACTGGATCTATCGGCTGGAGCGTGAATCTCACCCGACGCCCACAGACGCCGGGTGAAGCATTTATTTCAGCGAACCTTTCAGAAACTGCTGCAGGCGCGGGCTTTTCGGCGCGCCAAACAGCGCGTCCGGATGCCCTTCTTCTTCAATTTTGCCCTGATGCAGGAAAATAACATGCGAAGAGACGTGGCGGGCAAAGCCCATTTCGTGGGTCACCACCACCATGGTTTTTCCCTCTTCCGCCAGTTGCTGCATGATACGCAACACTTCGCCCACCAGTTCCGGATCCAGCGCTGACGTCGGCTCATCAAACAGCAGCACTTCCGGCTCCATCGCCAGCGCGCGGGCAATAGAGACACGCTGCTGCTGGCCGCCGGAGAGATGTACCGGGTATTTCGCCTGCTGACGTTCGTCAATCCCGACCTTGGCCAGGTATTTTACCGCGCGATCGCGCGCTTCCTGTTTGCTTAAGCCCAGCACCTGAATCGGCGCCTCCATGACGTTCTCCAGCACCGTCATATGGCTCCACAGATTGAAATGCTGGAACACCATGGTCAGGCGAGTACGCAGCAGACGCAGTTGGTTCTTGTCAGCCACCTTCAGCTGGCCGTCTTTATCCCGCACCAGGCCAATATTCTGGCCACTGACGACGATCGTGCCCTCGCTCGGTTTTTCGAGGAAGTTAATGCAGCGCAAAAAGGTGCTTTTCCCGGAACCCGATGAACCGATGATACTGATCACGTCCCCGGCTTTCGCCTGCAGGGAGACGCCCTTCAGCACCTCGTGTTCTCCATAGCGTTTGTGCAGATCGATAACGTTTAATTTATTGTCGGACATGGCGTTCTCAATGCGTCGAAGAAGGTTTGATATGCTGCAACCAGCGCTTTTCCGCTTTACGGAACAAGCTAATCAGCACATACGAGATAATTAAATAGAGCACCGCGGCGATGCCAAAGGCAGTGAACGGCTGATAGGTCGCGGAGTTAATATCGCGAGCGATTTTCAGCAGATCGGGCACCGTAGCGGTAAACGCCAGCGCGGTGGAGTGCAGCATGAGGATCACTTCGTTACTGTAGGCCGGTAGCGCAATGCGCAGCGCGGAAGGCAGAATAATGCAGCGGTACAGTTTGACGGACGAGAAGCCGTAGGCCCGCGCCGCTTCAATTTCCCCGGCAGGTACTGAGCGGATCGCCCCAGCGAAAATTTCAGTGGTATAGGCGCAGGTATTCAGGGTTAACGCCAGCACCGTGCAGTTTAGCCCGCTGCGGAAAAAAGCGTTCAGCAGTTCCGTGCCTTTGACGATTTCCAGGGTATACATGCCGGAGTAAAAAACCAGCAGTTGCACATACAGCGGCGTGCCGCGAAAGATGTAAGTGAACAGCCAGATGGGGAACTGGATAAATTTATTGCTTGAGACGCGGCCGATCGCCAGAAACACCGCCATAACGCCGCCCATCACCACCGAGGCGATCAGCAACCATAAGGTTATTGCCACGCCGGTAAAGCGATAGCCGTCGGTCCACAGCAGTGATTTCCAGTACTCCTGAATAATTTCAATCACAGGTCAGCCCTCTTCACGCCAACGGTATAGCGGCGTTCGAGCAGCAGCAGTACGCCATTAGAAAGGGTGGTAAACACCAGATAAATCAGGCCGCAGACGATGGCAAAGTAGAACGGCTGCCAGGTGCTTTTCCCGGCCAGCTGCGTGGCTTTGACCACATCCTCCAGACCCAGCAGCGAGACCAGCGCCGTTGCCTTGAGGATAACCTGCCAGTTGTTGCCGATCCCCGGCAGCGCGTAGCGCATCATCGCCGGGAACAGAATACGCCGGAACGTCTGCCCGCCGCTAAAGCCGAATGCGGTAGCCGCTTCGATATGCCCCTTTGGCACCGCAAGGTAGGCGCCGCGGAAGGTTTCCGTAAAATAGGCGCCATAGATAAAGCCGAGGGTGATAATCCCGGCGATCATCGGATCGATATCAAACTGCGTCATGCCCAGCGCATCAGTGACGCTGTTTAGCGCAATCTGCAGGCCATAGAAAATCAGCAGCATCAGCACCAGGTCGGGGACGCCGCGAATCAGTGTGGTATAGCCTTCAAACACCAGCGCCAGAGGACGATTGCTCGATAGCTTCGCGCCAGCGCCGGCCAGCCCGATCAGGATCGCAATAACGACCGAGCTGAGCGCAAGCTCCAGGGTGACGAGCGCACCCTGCAAAATAACCTGTGAAAACCCATACAGCATGCTGCCTACCCTGTCTGTCATTCACCACTGCGCGTGAAACGCACGCGCAGTGGTGAGGCGTGAGAATTATTCGCCGTATACGTTAAAATCGAAGTATTTTTTCGCCAGTTTGTCGTAGGTGCCGTCCTTACGCATCTCTGCAAACGCCTTATTCAGCGCTTCACGCAGTTCGTTGTCTTCCTTACGCAGCCCCATACCGGTGCCGACGCCGAACAGCTTCTCATCTTTAATCGACGGTCCGCCAAACTGGTAATCTTTACCGATAGGCTGTTTAAGGAACCCTTCACTGGCCGCGACCTCATCCTGGAACGCGGCGTCGATACGGCCGGCGGTCAGGTCGGAATAGATATTGTCCTGCCCCTGATAGGAGACAATTTCGATACCTTTCGGCGCCCAGTGCTCATTGCCATAGGTTTCCTGAGTCGTCCCCTGCAGCACGCCCACGCGCTTACCTTTCAGCGTGGCCAGATCCGGCGTTACCGGGCTGCCCTTTTTCACCACCAGACGCGAATCTGCCGCGTACAGCTTGTCGGTGAAGGCAATTTCCTGCTGGCGCTTTTCGGTAATCGACAGCGAAGACATAATCGCGTCGATTTTCTTGGCTTTTAAGGAGGGGATCAGTGCATCCAGCGGGTTTTCAACAAAGGTACATTGGGTATTAATACGCTTACACAGCTCTTTTGCCAGATCGATATCAAAACCCACCAATTCCCCCTGCGCATTCTTCGATTCGAAGGGGGCATAAGTCGGATCGGTGCCAATACGAATTTTTTGCGGAATGGCGGCAAAGACCGTGGAAACGCTGGAAAGGGCCAGCGCTAAAGAGAGAGACAACGCCAGTTTTTTCATAACTATCCTCGACAGACTGTCATTCTAACGGGTTTATTAGAACTATTTACGCCAGTTATCGTGCCATTATTCGCCCCTTGAGGGCAAAGATTTATGCACCAGAAAGGCCGATTTTTTGCATCAGAAACGCTTAACTATGCATTTTTTAGCCAAAAAACTGGCTGCTTTTGCACTGAAATGATCCACAGCGTTTTTTGTTGCACCGTTCTGGGGCAGGATCACGAGTATGGCGTCAGGCCCACACTATCGTGCGGGCCTGCAGCAGTCTTAGTCGCCGTAAACGTTAAAATCGAAGTATTTCTTCGCCATTTTGTCGTAGGTGCCGTCTTTACGTATCTCGCCCAGCGCTTTATCAAACGCGGCTTTCAGTTCGACGTCGTCCTTACGCAGACCGATACCGGTACCGTCGCCAAAGTACTTTTTATCTTTCACCGACGGGCCGGCGAAGGCGAAATCTTTCCCGGCAGGCTGTTTCAGGAAGCCTTCGCTGGCGGCGACTTCATCCTGCAGCGCCGCATCCAGACGGCCTGCAGCAAGGTCTGAATAGATCAGATCCTGGTTCTGGTAGGCCACCACGTCAACGCCCTGGCTGCGCCAGCGGTCGTTGGCATAGGCTTCCTGAGTAGAACCTTGCAGCACCCCGACGTGCTTGCCTTTCAGCGCCTCCAGCGTCGGCTGGATCGGCGACCCTTTGGCGGCGATCAGACGCGAGTCAGCGGCATAAAGCTTGTCAGAGAAGGCGATCTCTTGCTGACGCTTCTCGGTGATGGAGAGCGAAGAGATGATGGCGTCAATTTTCTTCGCTTTGAGGGAGGGGATCAGGGAGTCAAAATCACTGCCGACCCAGGTACATTTCACCTTAATTCGGGAGCACAGCTCATTGCCTAAATCGATATCAAAACCCACAAAGTCCCCTTTTGCGTCTTTCGACGAAAATGGCGCATAGGTCGCGTCAGTGCCAATGCGAATGCTCTGCGGCAGAGCAGCAAACACGCTCGCCGTGCTGCTCATTCCCACGAGTAAAGAGAGAGCCAGAATCGTCTTCTTCATACAGTACCCTTAAGTGTCGTATCGTGATGTGGTGCGTTGCTTGTTATGGTGATTGCCGATCAATCCTGCAGTTTTTGTGCCATCTTCCCGGTGCGTGCCGGGAACAGGGTTAAATTTGTTAAAATAAAGTTGCAGGATTGTCTTGGAAGGGAAGATACCAGCATTACTGGCGAAACCGCAGTGCCTCAGCGCAAAAAGACGAAATAAATGTCGAGGATTTGATCGGGACGACAAATTTGCACCACCGAGGCGCAAGCGTACATTGAATGCACTTATTTAGTGCAATCCAGTGTCCCCTGCCAGCGGGTAAACAGGTCTTGAGACAGGCTAATATCGAACTGATCGAGCACCCGATTGACGGTCTGGTTGATGACATCATCCAGGCTTTGCGGCCGGTGATAAAAGGCCGGCACCGGTGGCATAATGACCGCCCCGAGCTCCGCGGCCTGAACCAGCAATCGCAGATGGCCGAGATGGAACGGCGTTTCCCGCACGCAGAGCACCAGCGGACGACGCTCCTTCAGCACGACATCGGCCGCCCGCGTCAGCAGGCCATCCGTATAGCTATGGACAATGCCAGAGAGCGTTTTCATTGAGCAGGGTAAAATCACCATCCCGGCGGTTTTAAACGAACCGGAAGAGATACTGGCGGCGATATCGCGGGCGTCATGCACCACATCGGCCAGCGCCTGCACGTCGCGCACGCTGAAGTCGGTCTCGAGGGCCAGCGTTTGCCGCGCCGCCTGGCTGAGGATCAGATGGGTTTCAATCTCCGGCACACCCCGCAGCACCTGCAGCATCCGCACGCCATAGATAGCGCCGCTGGCGCCAGAAATGCCAATAATCAGTCGTTTCACGTTCTGTTACCCCTTGCGCGTGTGCCGCAGACTTTGCCGGATTATAGCCTCTGGCGCAACCATTGAGGCACCACCAATGGGATAAAAAAAGGCCCGCCGTCCCTCAGGAACGGCAGGCCCGCGATGCGCGAAGGGGTTAACCCTCGTTGTGCATCTCCAGATTTTCGACTTCGTTCTGCAGCTGTACCGCTTTGGCATCATCGTTACGCAGGGAGTCAAGGTAGTCGAGGTACTGTTGGTCGACATCCCGGGTGACGTACACGCCGTTGAACACCGAGCATTCAAACTGTTGAATATCCGGGTTCTCCGCGCGCACCGCGTCGATCAAATCGTTGAGATCCTGGAAAATCAGGCCATCGGCGCCGATGATCTGGCGGATCTCATCCACTTCGCGGCCATGGGCGATCAGTTCGTTGGCGGTCGGCATATCGATACCGTACACGTTCGGGAAACGAATTTCCGGCGCAGCGGAGGCCAGATAAACTTTTTTCGCCCCCGCTTCGCGCGCCATCTCAATGATCTGCTCAGAGGTGGTGCCGCGTACAATGGAATCATCGACCAGCAGCACGTTCTTATCGCGGAATTCCGCACGGTTGGCGTTGAGCTTACGACGAACAGATTTACGACGCAGCTGCTGACCCGGCATGATAAACGTCCGGCCGACGTAGCGGTTCTTCACGAAGCCCTGACGATAAGGCTTGTCGAGAATGCGGGCGATTTCCAGAGCGATATCGCAGGAGGTCTCCGGGATCGGGATAACGACGTCAATATCCAGATCTTCCCACTCACGGGCAATCTTTTCGCCCAGCTTAGTCCCCATGTTGACGCGGGCGCTGTAGACGGAAATTTTGTCGATAAACGAGTCCGGACGGGCAAAATAGACGTACTCGAACAGGCACGGGTTGCTGACCGGATTATCGGCACACTGACGGGTAAACAGCTGGCCTTTCTCGGTAATATAGACCGCTTCGCCCGGTGCGACATCGCGCAGGAATTCAAAACCAAGCGTATCGAGCGCCACGCTTTCAGACGCCACCATATACTCGGTGCGGCCGTCGCCAACGTCACGTTTACCCAGCACCAGCGGACGAATGCCGTTGGGGTCGCGGAAGGCCACCATGCCATGACCGATAATCATCGCCACGCACGCATACGCGCCGCGGATCTGGCGGTTGGTCGCCGCAATCGCAGCGAAGATGTTGTCCGCTTCCAGCGGGTAGTGGCGGAAGTTATCCAGCTCGCTGGCGAAAATATTGAGGAGGATTTCGGAATCAGAGGTGGTATTGATGTGGCGGCGTTTTTCTTCAAACAGCTTTTTACGCAGCTCGTGTGCGTTAGTCAGGTTGCCGTTATGCGCCAATGTGATGCCATACGGCGAGTTAACGTAAAACGGCTGCGCCTCGGAGGCGCTGGAGCTGCCCGCCGTAGGATAACGCACGTGGCCAATACCCATATTGCCCTGCATACGCTGCATGTGGCGGGCTTCGAATACGTCGCTTACCAGCCCGTTAGCCTTACGCAACCGGAAGCAGTTGTTGGCATCAATGGTGATGATGCCAGCGGCATCCTGTCCACGGTGCTGGAGCACCGTTAGCGCATCATAAATCGACTGGTTAACCGGCATAACACCGGCGATACCGACAATACCGCACATACGTCTTTTCCTCGTTCAGCAACGACCCAAAGTCTATACTTTAGGCAAGAAACTTGACGAGCTTTGCAGGTATTCAAAAAACCATCTGATGACGGGGGTAAAATAGGGAATAAACTGCGACTGATGCCAGTCATCGCTCTTCGCCATCCCGGTAAAAGTGTCAAGGAAGAACAAGATAGCGGCGATGATCAGCACCCCACGTAGCGCGCCGAAGCAGATCCCCAATACCCTGTCGGTACCTGACAAACCGGTCTTCTCCACCAGCTGACCTATCACATAGTTCACGATAGCGCCAACGATGAGCGTCACGATAAACAGCGCCGCAATAGCAATCCCATTTCGAACCCGTTCATCCTCAAAGCCCGTAAACCAGACAGACAGGTCAGCGTAGTAATGGCTGGCGACATAAAACGCGCAACCCCACGTCACTAACGATAAAGCTTCGCGAACAAAGCCGCGGATCAGGCTGACCAGGCAAGAAAGACCCAGCACCGCCATAATGGCGTAATCAATCCAGACCATATACGTCCCACGATTTACGCCCTGTCGTCCAGTTCGGGGCGCATTCTAACAGAAAAAGAAAACGTTTGCGTAGGGATTTCCATGCCCTACAGAAATAAAAATGGCGCTGAAAAAACATTCAACGCCAGACTGCCTTTCGCCTCTTCAGGGCGGCTGAGACAGGGTTTGCGGGGCGTTTCTCCCCGCAACGTTCTCTCCGCATTGCGAAAAAAACAATCAGTTTGGGGTGAAGCCCATCACGACCCCGCTGAGTCCGGAGATCTGTTGCAGATCGCCCAGTTGGCCTTTCAGCTTGTCTTTTGATGCATCCGGGCCGACGAGGATGCGGGTAATTTTACCCTGTACCGGCGTCGAAGGCGACGTATAGACTTTGAAACCCGAGGCCCGTAGTTTACCGACAATCTCATTCACTTTATCGGCGTTCTTCAACGCGCCCAGTTGAACCACATAGGCTTTGCCGGTCGGCGCCGGCAGGGCCGCCTGCTGCTGCTGCTGTGGCTGTTGCTGTTGCGGCTTAGCCGGCTGCGGCGTTGGCGTCGCGGCCTGCTGTTGCGGCTGTGGCTGTGGTTTCGGCTGCGGCTTGGGTTGCGGTTTCGCGGCCACCACCGGCTCCTGAACGTCATCGAAGCTGTTGCTGTTCACCGGAATACGCGACGGATCTAACGATGGCGCGGCGGCATCGCCCGCCCGCACCTCTTCCGCCGCCCCTTCCGGCGGTTGCGAAGGCAACGCCTGGGTCGCCGCTGGCAACATATCCGGTTCATCGCGATCGCCCGGTTTCGGCACCAGTGGGATCGCGGCAAACTCATCCTGGTAATGCTTTTTCTGCCCGTCCAGCAGCCCTGGCAGGATAATCACCCCCAGAGCCACCAGCACGATTGTCCCGACTAAACGGTTCTGAAACTTACTCGCCACCGATTCTCCCCGCGTCTATCTCTTCCATTACCTGCGCTACGGTGTGAAATGAACCACACACCAGCACGGTATCTTCCACTTTAGCGTCAGCCATGGCCGCATGCCACGCCTGCGCCACGCTGGTATAGACTGTGCCGCCACGCAAATGTTCCACCAGTTGCTCCGCCGTCGCTCCGCGCGGGCCTTCCAGCGGCGCACAGTACCAGGCATCGACTTCCGGGGCCAGATTGGCCAGCGTGCCGGCAATGTCTTTATCATGCAGCATACCAATAACCGCCAGCACGCGTCCCGTTTTCGCTAACGTTTTGAGACGCCCGGCGAGATAGGCCGCCGCGTGTGGGTTATGCGCTACATCGAGGATCACCCGCGGGGCGTCGCTGATTATCTGAAAGCGTCCCGGCAGCATCGCATCGCGGATCCCATCGCGGAGGATAGTCTCATCGACAGCAAGCCCGCTGGCGCGCAGCGCCGCCACGGCCGTCGCCGCATTCGGCAACGGCACCTGAGGCAGCGGCAGGCAGCTTAACGCCCCGGCCCCGTCGTGGAAGGACCATGTTTCGCCCTCCACCTCATAGCGCCAGTCGACGCCGCGGCGCTGGAGCAGCGCGCCTTTCTCGCTGGCCACGTCGGCAATGGTGTGCGGCATATCCGGCTCACCCACCACCGCCGGTTTACCGGCACGAAAGATACCCGCTTTTTCCCGGCCGATACTTTCGCGATCCGGCCCCAGCCAGTCGGTATGATCGAGGGCGATGCTGGTGACCACCGCCACGTCAGCATCCACGATGTTAGTGGCGTCGAGACGGCCACCCAGCCCGACCTCAAGGATCACCACGTCCAGCTGCGCCTGCTTAAACAGCCACAGCGCCGAGAGCGTGCCGTACTCAAAATAGGTCAACGATATGTCACCGCGCGCCGCTTCGATTTCAGCAAACGAGGCCGTATGCGCCGCCTCCGGTAGTTCAGCTCCCTGAATGCGCACGCGTTCGGTGTAGCGCACCAGGTGCGGGGAGCTGTAAACCCCCACTTTATAGCCAGCCGCCATCAGGACGGTTTCCAGGGTACGGCAGGTGGTGCCTTTGCCATTGGTGCCAGCAACCGTAAAGACAAACGGCGCCGGTTTGACGATAGCCATCTGCCCGGCGACCTCGCTGACGCGCGCCAGCCCCAGGTCGATGGTTTTACTGTGCAGATGTTCCAGATAAGAAAGCCACGTAGCCAGGGGCGACGTGGCCTGAGGAATAGGATCTTTTTCCATGATGCCCGCAAGAATTGACGGTTAACGCGTATGAATAAAAAAGGGCAGCGCCGCCAGGCCCTGCCCTCTGCTTTATCAGGCCTCTGGTTCCTGATCCGGTGCCGGCGGCACCACCACGCCTTCATTAGGCGCTTCCGAAGCGGGAACCGGCGCCGGCAGGTTCATCAGCTTCGCCAGAATGCTGGCCAGCTTGAGACGCATTTCCGGGCGGCGAACGATCATATCAATCGCCCCTTTTTCAATCAGGAACTCGCTGCGCTGGAATCCCGGCGGCAGCTTCTCGCGTACGGTCTGCTCAATCACGCGAGGACCGGCAAAGCCGATCAGCGCTTTCGGCTCGGCAATGTTCAGATCGCCCAGCATCGCAAAGCTCGCCGATACGCCGCCCATGGTCGGGTCGGTCAGCACGGAGATGTACGGTAATCCGCGCTCCTGCATTTTTGCCAGCGCGGCGGAGGTTTTCGCCATCTGCATCAGCGACATCAGCGCTTCCTGCATACGGGCACCGCCGGAGGCGGAGAAACAGATCAGCGGGCAGTTGTCTTCCAGCGCCTGCTCCACCGCGCGCACAAAGCGTGCACCGACGACGGAACCCATCGAGCCCCCCATAAAGGAGAACTCAAAGGCGGCGGCAACCACCGGCATCTCATAGAGCGTACCTTTCATCACCACCAGCGCGTCTTTCTCGCCCGTCTCTTTCTGAGCGGACGCCAGGCGGTCTTTGTATTTTTTTGAATCGCGGAACTTCAGCACATCTTTTGGCTCAAGTTCGCTACCCAGTTCTACCAGAGAACCTTCATCCAACAGGCTATGCAGGCGATTACGCGCCGACATGCGCATATGGTGATCGCACTTAGGACAAACCTCCAGGTTGCGCTCCAGCTCGGCGCGGTAGAGTACCTGACCGCAGCTGTCGCACTTGGTCCATACACCCTCAGGAATGCTCGCCTTGCGGGTGGGAGTGATGTTGCTTTTAATTCGTTCAATCCAGCTCATTGATAACCTTTCTGCCTGAACCTGGTCGATGCCAGTTTTGTCGTAAGGGGCGCATAATGCCATTTTTGCCTCTTACAGACCATGAATGTTGCACATTAAATCATATCATCCCGGAACATGGGATAAAAAAGTGGTCAAACCGCTGCGCGTGACGACACATGGCCGTCACGCGCAGCGCAGGGCGAGCTACTTCGCCTGCTTTGACGCCGCCCGCTTATGGCGGATGATTTCAATCACGCCGGGCAGGACGGAGAGGACGATGATCGCCACAATCAGCAGCTTCAGGTTCTCCTGCACCACCGGCAGATCGCCAAACAGATAGCCGGCGTAGGTGAACAACAACACCCACAGCAGCGCCCCGACCACGTTATAGGCTGCAAAATGACGATAGGACATATGCCCCATTCCCGCCACAAACGGCGCGAAGGTTCGGACTATCGGCACAAAGCGCGCCAGGATAATGGTTTTTCCGCCGTGACGTTCATAGAAGCTATGGGTTTTATCCAGATAGCTACGACGGAAAATCTTCGAGTTCGGATTACTGAACAGCTTCTCGCCGAACAGTCGGCCAATAGTGTAGTTAACCGCATCGCCGACGATAGCCGCGATAATCATCAGCAATACCATCAGGTGAACATTGAGATCGTTGGTCGGCAGCGCCGAGAGCGCGCCCGCCACGAACAGCAGTGAATCGCCCGGCAGGAACGGCGTCACCACCAGCCCGGTTTCGCAGAACAGAATCAAAAACAGAATGGCATAAACCCAGACGCCGTACTGGGCAACCAGTTCGGCAAGGTGCACATCAATATGCAGGATGAAATCAATTAAAAAGTGAATCAAGTCCATATTTGTCTTTACCCTTAATGACCCTATTAGTCCGCCAGAAACAGCGGGCCCATTGGCAGCACCGGTAAATCATAGTGGGCCGGGTAATCAACCGACACCAGATATAACCCTTCCGCTTTTGCCGTTGCCGCAGCGAGCGTCCTGTCTTTTGCTGCCAGCAGTTCTGCCATCCAGCTCTCCGGCTGGTTTCCGGCGCCGACTTCCATCAGGCTGCCCACAATATTCCTGACCATATGATGTACAAAGGCGTTTGCTTTGATATCCACCACCACATAAGCACCGTAGCGGGTAACGTTAATATGCATCACGTTTCGCCACGGGGTGCGCGACTGACACTGCACCGCGCGAAACGAGGTAAAGTCATTCTCCCCCAGCAGACACTGCGCAGCGCGCTGCATACGCTCGGCGTCGAGCGGTTGGTGAAAATGCGTGACGCCCTGGCTCAACACCGCCGGGCGCAGGCGATGATTATAGATAACGTAACGATAGCGTCGCGCTGTGGCGCTGAACCGGGCGTGAAAATCCGCCGGCACATGTTTAACCCAACGCACCGCGATGTCACCAGGTAAATTCGCATTTACCCCCAGCGTCCAGGCGGCATCTTTACGCTGCGCCCGGGTTTCGAAATGCACCACCTGGCCGGTGCCATGGACACCGGCGTCGGTGCGACCGGCGCAAAATACGCTTACCGGTTCGTTAGCCACCTGCGACAACGCCTTTTCCAGCTTCTCCTGCACGCTGCGCACTTCGTTTTGCCGCTGCCAGCCATAATATTTGCTGCCGTCGTACTCGATGCCCAGCGCGATTTTAAAGATCGGCTGCTGCTCCATCTCAGACATCAGTACAGGTACTCCTCAATCAGCTTCTCGGCGATCTTCACCGCCATCAGCGCGCCACCGAAGCGGACGTTATCCGCGACGGACCAGAACTGAATCTGCTCCGGCATGCCGTAATCGTTATGCACACAGCCGATGGAGAGACGGGCATTGCCGGAAGCGTCGCCAACCTGAGTTGGGAATTCGCCCTCTTCAGAAAGCTCAATTTCTTCGCCGCGAGTAAAGGCGTCGCGCGCCTCTTCCGCTGCCAGCGGACGCATCGCTTCAAAGTTCACCATCTGCGCATGGCCGTAGAAGACCGGCGACTGAACGACGCTGGCGGAAATCATCAGCCCGTCATCCTGAAGGATTTTGCGCGCTTCATCGACGATACGCCGCTCTTCGCGCACGCTCCCTTCACGATCCGGCAGCAGCGGTAGCATATTAAATGCCAGCTGGCGGCCAAAGAAATCGTCTTCATCAACGGGGATCCCGTTCAGCAGCTTGGCGCTCTGCCCTGCCAGCGCATCCACCGCTTTTTTCCCGTGTCCCGAAGCGGAGAGCAGGTTGGTGACGCTGATGCGCGACAATCCGCCCTGCTCGATAAGCGGCTTGAGTGCCGTCAGCAGCTGGCTGGTCAGACTATTGGGCACCGCGATCAGGTTGCGATTGCGGTAGTCGCCCAGAACGAACGGGTTCACGTCCGGCACCACCAGCGGCACGTCCGGCTCCAGCGCGAACAGGCCGCTGAGATCGATAACCAGACACCCGGCGTTAGTGGCGTCTTCGATATACGCCGCGCTGGCTTCGACGCCGGCAGCGAAGAAGGCCAGCTGGGCCTGGGTCCAGTCAAACTCGGCGGCGTCCTTGACGATCACCGACTTGCCACCAAAACGCAGATGTTCGCCCGCGCTTTCATTGCGCGCCAGAGCAAAAATCTCCCCCACCGGGAACTGGCGTTCAGCAAGAGTTTCGAGCAGGGCTTCGCCTACGGCGCCCGTTGCGCCCAGTACGGCAATATTCCAGCCTTCAGACATGGTGGTTTACTCCAGAAATAAAGCGGCCCTGCCGGAGTATCCGGCAGAGGCATTAAGAAGACATTAACGAACAGAATGATGCACAGCGTTAAAACCGAGCTGACGCAACAGCGTCGCCGCCTGCGCATCGCTGCACTGTACATACAGCGAAGACCATTCGCGGCGTTCCTGATAGTTTTTACGCAGCTTGTCGAATTCACCGGCGACGCCCGCCACCTTCCGCAGCGGCGCATCATCGCGGCGCACATCATACACCAAATGGACCAGTCTTTTCAGCGTCGGCTGATCGAGCGGGCCATGCAGGGTGATGCGGCCAAATTCCGGCGCCGGCAGCAGGGTATCCAGTGCCACCTGCTGCGGATGGCCGATAAAGGCGCTGTAGGCTTCAAAAACCTGCGTCGTCCCGCGCGCTTTCCCTTCGAGGGTGTAGCCGGCAATATGCGCGGTACCGATATCCACTCGCTTGAGAAGCGCAACGTTAAGATCCGGCTCCGGCTCCCAGACGTCCAGCACCACGCTCAGTGGCTGGCCGGCTTCCAGCCGTTTCAGCAGCGCGGCGTTATCCACCACCGGCCCGCGGCAGGCGTTAATTAAAATCGTTCCAGGCTTCAGTCGGCTAATCAGCGCTTCATCCGCCAGATGCAGGGTTTTATACGGCCCTTCTTTATACAGCGGGGTATGGAAGGTCAGTACATCGGCTTCCTGGACCAGGGCATCGAGGGAGCGGAAATCGCCTTCGTCTCCGCGATCGGCGCGCGGCGGATCGCAGAGCAGGGTTTTGATCCCCAGCGCTTCCAGCCGTTTTTGCAACCGTCCGCCGACGTTGCCGACGCCAACGATCCCGACGGTGCGATCGCGCAGCGCGAAGCCGTCGCGTTCGGCCAGCATCAGCAGCGATGAAAAGACGTACTCCACCACCGCAATGGCATTGCAGCCGGGCGCCGCGGAGAAACCAATCCCTGCCTGCTGCAGCCACGCCTGATCGACGTGATCGGTGCCTGCGGTAGCGGTGCCGACGAACTTAATGGCCTTGCCGGAGAGCAATGCTTCATTGACCCGGGTGACCGATCGCACCATTAAGGCATCCGCATCGGTCAGGGCATCGGCCGGAACCGGACGGCCTGGAACCGCTTGCACATCGCCTAAACGGCTAAAAAGATCACGGGCATAGGGCATATTTTCATCAACGAGGATTTTCACAGTTCAGTACCTGTCTGAGAACGAGAGTTAACCGGGGAAGTGTGCCATAATCTGGCCGCCAGGCATACTCATCACCTGGTTCCAGCACCGCGATATCGAAAGGATGAATCATGACGCACCCCCTTGCAGATATGCCAGACCGTCCTCCGGGGCGAGGTCCATCAGGCACTGCCGCCACCGGCGAACCTTCGCTTTCCATGCAGCAACGCACCGTCCTGGAGCGACTGATCACGCGCCTGGTGGCGCTGACCTCGCAGCAGAATGCGGAAGTGTGGGCCTGCGTCAAGCATGACCTCGGACTGAAAGGCGACACCCCCCTGCTGGCCCGCCATTTCAACGCCGCGGAGACGAGTCTCAATCAGCGTTTAACCACGGCTCAGGACAATCATCATCATCGCCAGACGCTGGCACAGCTCAGCGATCTGCTGGGTCAAGGCAATAACCGTCAGGCGGTCAGCGATTATATTCGTCAACATTATGGGCAAACGGCGCTGCATGCGCTAAGCCAGCCGCAGCTGGAGAACATTCTGCACCTGCTGCAGCGCGGCCAGCTATCGATCCCGCAACCGCAGCAGCGTCCCGCGACCCTGCGCCCGCTCTTGCCGGCGGAGCACAACACGCTTAATCAGCTGGTGACTAAGCTGGCGGCTGCCACCGGCGAACCGAGCAAGCTGATTTGGCAGTCCATGCTGGAACTTTGCGGTGTCAAATCCGGAGAGCTGATCCCGGCGACGCACTTCACGCCGCTTTCATACTGGCTTCAGGCGCGGCAAACGCTGAGTGCACAAAGCTCGCCCACGCTCACCTCGCTGCAGGGAGCGCTCAAGCAGCCGCTGGAGGCCGCAGAGTGGCAAAAGATTGTCGACTTTGCGCGTCGCAGCTGGCAGGTCACCCCGCAGACGACGCTGAGCCCAGCGCAGATCCTGGCGCTGTTGAATAAGGTGTTTGTGCTGCGGGTAGCCCGCGCTCAGGAGACGTTGGCCATCCCGCAGGAAAAGCCCGCGCCGAAACGAGCGTGGGCCGCTAAGCCGTGGCAGCTGGCGCTGGGCGGTGTATTGATCCTGCTCCTTCTGCTGTGGTGGCTGCTGTAGCCCACGTCGCAGGAAAACGCGCCCGCCTCATGCGGGCGCCCGTTAAGTGATTTGCCGGTTACCACCACACCTCGGCCTGAACGCCAACCATAAACTCATCTTTGCTTTCGTCGTTGAACGCAAACTGCGACAACTGGTTATCGAGAATATTGATATACGTTCCATAGAAGCGAATTTCAGGACGTGACCCCAGCAGGCTCGGCCCAACCTTCAGCGCATGGTACAGCGTCGTTTTATACGCTGACTCCTTCAGATCGTCGCCCTGACGGGTGTTGTTTTTCTGGGTAAACCACCCCAGCTCGACCCCGGTCTGGTTCCAGGTGTCCCATATCCAGGCTGGGCGGATCACCGCGCGCAGGCTGTCGAAATCGCTGTGCGCCCCGCTTTCATAGCTATACACATCATTGCCATGGGCCCACACCAGTGAATTCGCCATGATAATGCGATCGGCGAGGTACATTTCCCCCTGTGAAATCAGGCGCCAGGCCACGCCGTTGGTATGATCACCGTAGTAATAGCGACCGCTGGCCATGGAGTTGCTGGCGCCGGAGAAGTTGGCGAAACTGCTGGCGTACGAGTTGTCCGCCACCTGCAGCGTAAATTCGTTAAAGCCCTTGCGTTCCAGCTCCTGACGAATAATGGCGGTGGCCATCCAGGTATCTTTGAACCGGAAGTAGCTGTTGTTATCTTCGTTTCGCTCCTGCTCGTCATTTTTATTAGCGAACGCATATTTGCCCATTAGCGACAAAGAACCCGACTGCCACAGGGGAATATTACGATAGCGCAGGTCGACTGAGTTGGTGTTCATCTGGGTGGTTTGCGTAAAATCACGAGAATACACGTCGACATCGTTCCGGCTGACGGAAGCATCCAGCTGGCCAACCCCCAGCGCCCAGTTCTGGATCCCGACCCCGGCCGCAACGTCGGTGGTCAGCGACTTCCAGTCCAGCATCTGAATTTCATACTCGGGCAGTTTATGTTTGCCGACCCAGAAATCTGCCTTTGGCGCGAACGGCAGGAAACCTTTGGTGGTCAGATAAATATCACTAAACTGCAAAATGCTGTCGTTATCTTTGCCACCAAACCAGGCGTCGTTATACTGCTCGCCGACGTTACCGTCGTACGTCACAACGGCATTCGCCGTTTTGCCATCCTGGTTATAGACCCGCTGATTCAACGTTAAGTCGAACCAGCCACTCATTTCATTACCGAAACGACCCAGCGAGCCGGGGGCGTAGGTCTGCGACGATCCGTGATTTGATGTTCCCCAGCCGGAACGGAAGTACCCCTGGTAGCTAAAGCCAATATCATCTTTAACAAATTTACTGATGTCCTTCAGGGTGACGCTTTCCAGTTTCGGCTTCTGGCCTTCGGTATCAATAACCGCCACCTGCTGAGTGGCTTTCACCTGCACCGGGGCCGCTTTTTTACTCAGTTCATTATTTTCATTGGCTATATTTTCCGCCACCGGCGACGTTGTTGTTGGATAACCCGTCGTGACATGACGTTTTTCATTCTCCTTAATACTTTTTTGTAATTCGGCCACCTTACCTTTATAGGTCGATAATTGTGATTGCGTTTTTTGTAGCTCTTTTTTATTCGCCGACAGTTCAGACTCCAGTAATTCCAGACGCTGTTCAATGGTTAATTTAGCCGCCATCACATCACTTGTCGAAATAGCCAGCAGTACCGATAAAGACAATAAGCTCACCTTCAATTGACTTGAATACATAGGGTACCTTTACATATTGTTATAATTGGCCTTCAGCCAGAACGGCTGAAGGCGGGTAAATCAGGCAGAGCGCTCCTGGCGCAGGGCAATAATTTCTTTGGCTAAATCCTGGCACAGCATCGCGGTCATTAAGTGATCCTGGGCGTGCACCAGAATAAGGTTAACGGTGATTTTTCCGCAGCCTTCGTCCTGACCTATCAACGCCGTTTGGATCTTATGCGCTGCCCGACAGGCCGCTTCCGAGCTGGCCATCAAATCCGCTGCCCGCTCCCATTCCCGCTGCCGGGAGGCGGCAATCGCCTCCATGGCGTCTGAGCGCGCCTGACCGGCATAAATCAGCAACTCCATGACCGTACTTTCATCTGCAAACATCGCCATCCTCCTGGTCGGTCGCCGCCGCGGTATTGACCTTGTTAGCGGCAATCACAAACGGTAAGTAAATGAGTGTTGAAACCGCGAGGCACAGAATGCCGACAAACAGCGCCAGCCAGTTGCCGCCGGTGCCAAAGAAGGCGATAAGCGGCCCGGGCGTGGTCCAGGGTACGGCGTAAGCAATCGGCGGAATAAACTCCATGCTAATAAAGAAATAACCGATCAGTGAATTCACAAATGGCACCAGAATAAACGGGATCACCAGGATAGGGTTAAGCACAATCGGCAGGCCAAACATCACCGGTTCATTGATGTTAAACAGGCCCGGCACGAAGGCCATTTTTGCCAGGTCACGGTAATCTTTGCGTCGGGAGGCGATAAAGATGGCCAGTAACAGGCCCAGCGTCATACCCGACCCGCCGCAGTTAGCAAACGCATCATTGATGCCGGTCCAGGTAATGGGGTACGGCGCTCCCCAGGTGCTGCCATGCGAGGCGGCATAGGAGAGATTTTCGAGGTTAGCTTCCGAGAAGATGGTCTCGCGGATGGCGGCCACGGTATTCGGCCCATGGATCCCCAACACCCAGAGGAAATTCGCCACCAGTCCCAGCACCAGAACGGTCACAATGTTGGTCCCCATATCCTTCAGCGGAGCCTGAATAAGGGTATAAATCAGATCGTTAAGACCATTCGGCGAAATACGCGTCAACAGATAGTTGAGGATCGAAAAGAAGATCATCACGAAGAAAATCGGCAACAACACCTTAAAGGAACGCGCCACCGCCGGCGGCACCGCAGCCGGCATCGTGATGGTCACCCTTGGGTTGCGCGCCAGGCGGCAAAAGACTTCGCTGGAAATCAGCGCGACGATAATCGCCACAAACAACCCCTGCGGGCCAAGATATTTGGTCGCCAGATAGGCCTGACCATCGATGATGGTATAAGGCGTGTACACCACAAAAAAGGCGCCGATCGCCGTCAGGCCGCACAGGAGATCGTCCTGCTGATAGCTGATCGCCATATTGCGCGCCACCAGAAAGGTGATCAATATCGCCATGATATTGACCGAACCGTTCATTACCGGGGTGAAAATCTGCTGCGCCTCCGCGAGATGGGGGAATATCGACCCTAAATGCAGAATACTGGCGATAAATCCGTCAGGCGACAAAATAGCAAAGTTGATAAGAATAATCAGCGAACTGGCCATGACGATGGGAAACGAAAGAATAAACGCATCGCGAATCGCTGAAACGTGGATCTGAGAATTTAACTTAATTGCGACAGGCACGAGGATTTTTTCCATGCCACGCTCAAAGGTATCCATGAAACTCATGACGAACCCTTATTCATAATAATTTATTAACGTCATCGTGTTTTTTAGCCGTAGCAGCCCAGGGCAGCAACGAAAGTACCCACACGATAACGGGGATAAATGAGAAAACTATCGGTTTGCCAATAATGCCAGCGCACTTTCCAGAACGGCTTTACCGTCCATTTGCCCATAATATTTCATGTCAATCACCGCCACCGGCATTTTCCCCTGGGCCACCTCTTCTATTTCTTTTTTTTGAAAACGAACCTGCGGCCCTAAAAGGACGACATCCACTTCATTGTCCTTAATCTTTTCTTTGGCTTCAGAAATAGCCAGCGCATTGATATTAACCTGAGCCTGAATATTTTCAGCCTGCTCCTGCATTCTTTTCACCAGCATACTGGTCGACATTCCCGCCGCACACACTAACAATATATTTTGCATTACCCCTTCCTGTTTTACTGATGACCTCAATTGACGAGCACTTTAATAATTGTTAATTTTCTTAACCGCGGTTTTGATCACAGTTAGCCATCCTGAAGTGGTGCAGAAGCAAAGCAAAAAATGAACGTCTTGCCCTGTATTTAACAACATACGATAGCAAGGCCATGTTTCCAAAGGGATTATGGAGGTTCAAAAGTGGTGTACAAAAATATCGTCAATTTGCTTAAAAACAAAATTAATAGCCCGTTCTACAACATTGGCGATCTTCTGCCGGCCGAAAAAGAGTTGGCAGAACTTTATGATGTTTCACGCAATACGTTACGTAAAGCGCTGAAAACGCTGGAAGAGGATGGTTTAATCGAACGCCGACATGGCTCAGGCACATGGATTAGAAATAAGCATTTCCAGGCGTCGGTGACGCATTTAGACAGTTTTACCGAAATTGCCCGTAATCAGGGAAAAACGCCCTCCAGCCAGATCCTCAAATTTGAGTTACAGCCAGCGTCGGAGGAAATTGCCCGTGGACTGCAATTGCAGCATGGCGAAGCGGTATATTATGCTAAAAGATTGCGTTTTATCGATAATATCGCCATGCAATTAGAGGAAACATGGCTCTCCGCGACCCGTTTTCCCGATCTGACCATCGCGCATATGAAGAAATCGAAGTTTTCATATATAGAAAACGAATGCGGAGTAAGAATAAATGGATGTTACGAATCAATAGTGCCGGTGCTCCCAACGCCTGAGCTGGCAACTCTCCTGCATATCAGCGCCAAAGATCCGATTATCCGCATGCAGACGCAGGCGATTGATGAACACCACCAGCCTATCGATTACTCCATTCTGTATACTAATATGTTCGAATTCCAGGTGAAGTATTACCTGCCGCGGCAGACGGCGCCCGGCCTGCCCGCGGGCAAGGCCGGACAATAACCTAACCCTGGCGGCGGAAAGAGACGAGGGTGACGATAATCCCCAGCGCCGCGCAGAGAGCACCAGCAAGGAACACCGACGAGTAACCCAGCGAGGTCGCCAGCAGGCCGGTTAGCGGCCCGGTCAGGCCATAGGAGATATCCTGAAAGGCCGCATAGCCGCCGAGCGCGGTGCCGCGCACCTGCGCCGGGACGCGCTTCACCACCTCCACGCCGAGTGAAGGGAAAATCAGTGAGCAACCGCATCCGGTTAGCGCCGCGCCAGCCAGCGCCAGCCAGGCATTCGGCGCCAGCCCCAGCAGCGTCAGACCAACCGCCTCTATCAGTAACGAGACCATCGCCACCCTGACGCCGCCAAACCGGTCCGGCATCCAGCCAAACAGAATACGCATCAGCACAAAGGCACCGCCAAACGCCGTCAGGGTAAAGCCGGCCATCGGCCAGTTATGACTGGCGAAATAGAGGGAAACGAAGGTGCCGATCACCGCAAAACCAACGCCTTGCAGGCCCAGACCAATGCCTGGCCGCCAGATCATGCCGATGACGCTCCATAATGAAGGCCGCTCGCCACCGTGAGCCGCCACTTTGCGCACAGTACCGTTAATAAGCCAGGCGACGAGCGGTAATCCCATGGTGACGCAGGCCAGCACCGCCACACCGAAATGGCTATAGATCAATAATCCCAGTGGGGCGCCCACCGCCAGCGAGCCATACATCGCCATGCCGTTCCATGACATCACTTTGCCGGAGCGGGCCGGCCCCACCAGCCCCATCCCCCAGCTCAGGTTACCGGTCAGCAACTGGCTTTCGCCAAATCCGAGGATCAAGCGCCCCAGCAGCAGCAGGCCAAGCCTGGCGAGCACCGGCAGCGGCAGTAGCGCAGCGGCCAGCCATGCTGCGCCCGCCAGGGCACAGGCCAGCATCCCTTGCAGGACGGAGCGTTTGGCGCCGTACTGGTCTGCCAGGCGCCCGGCGTAGCCGCGGGTCAGAACGGTGGCGAGGAACTGGATCCCTACTGCCACGCCAACCACGGTGTTGCCAAATCCCAGCTCCTGATGGACAAACAGCGGGATCACCGGCAGCGGCAAACCAACGGTCATGTAGGTCAAAAAGACAGCAAACGTAATACGGAAAAGCGAAAAATTCGCTGAGGAATGGGATGTTGTTTCAGTAACTGCGGACATGCATTACTCCAGATTCGCAGAGTAAGGCGAGCAAAGCGACACGCCCCCTCCACCTGATTATCAGGGTTAAGGCGCGTTGGTTGACGTTAAACGCTTACGCATTAGTGGAGAGACTAATGGATCCGCCAGCAGTGTGCCTGCAGGCCCTTACCCTGTCAAGATAACAAAAAAGGGGAGCCGGTGGCTCCCCTCTGCACTTCGCATGCTGATTAGGCGTTGTATTTACGCATCACCAGCGTGGCGTTGGTGCCGCCGAAGCCGAAGCTGTTGGACATCACGGTGGTCAGCTTAGCGTCAGTCGGTTTGGTGACGATGTTCAGGCCGGCAGCCTGCTCGTCCAGCTCTTCGACGTTGATGCTCGGCGCGATAAAGCCGTGCTCCAGCATCAGCAGGGAGTAGATGGCTTCCTGTACGCCCGCCGCGCCCAGCGAGTGGCCGGTCATCGCTTTAGTTGCAGAGATAGCCGGGCTGTTGTCGCCGAACACTTCACGGATAGCACCCAGCTCTTTCACGTCGCCGACCGGAGTAGACGTACCGTGGGAGTTCAGGTAGTCAATCGGGGTATCAACGCCGTGCATCGCCATCTGCATGCAGCGCACTGCGCCTTCGCCAGACGGGGCTACCATGTCAGCGCCATCGGAGGTTGCGCCGTAGCCGACGATTTCGGCATAAATGTGCGCGCCACGCGCCAGGGCGTGTTCCAGTTCTTCCACGACGACCATACCGCCGCCGCCGGCGATAACGAAGCCATCACGGTTCGCATCATAGGTACGGGACGCTTTTTCCGGGGTGTCGTTGTATTTGGTGGACAGTGCGCCCATGGCGTCGAATTCACAAGCCATTTCCCAGCACAGCTCTTCGCCGCCGCCGGCAAAGACGATATCCTGTTTGCCCAGTTGGATCTGCTCTACCGCGTTACCGATGCAGTGGGCGGAAGTGGCGCAGGCCGAGCTGATGGAGTAGTTAACGCCGTGGATTTTGAACGGCGTGGCGAGGCAGGCGGAAACGCCGGAAGCCATCGCTTTGGTGACCACATACGGGCCCACGGCTTTCAGACCACGCGGGCTACGCATGGCATCAGCGCCGAAGACCTGGAATTTCGGGGAGCCGCCGCCGGAGCCTGCAATCAGGCCAACACGCGGGTTGCTCTGGTATGCTTCCGGCGCCAGACCTGCGTCGGCAACGGCCTGTTCCATGGACAGGTAAGCATAGATGGAAGCGTCGCTCATAAAGCGCACTACTTTGCGGTCAATGAGGCCAGTGGTATCCAGTTTGACGTTGCCCCATACGTGGCTGCGCATCCCTGAATCTTTAAGCTCCTGAGAGAAAGTGATCCCTGAACGTCCTTCACGCAGAGATGCCAGGACTTCCTGCTGGTTATTACCGATGCTGGAAACGATGCCCAAGCCAGTAATCACTGCACGTTTCATTCAATACCTCTGTAAGTCGCACTATTTTAAGTTTCGTGTCGCACGATAGCGTACACTTGTACGCCGAACAAGTCCGATCAGACAATTTATGTATAAATTTGCGCCCTCAGGCACACATCGTTAAGATCGTGCTACGCCTTGTAATTCGAGTAACTTACGTGAAACAAAACGTCATACAACCAGCCAACCTGGAATTCAACGCTGAGGGTACACCTGTTTCCCGAGATTTCGACGATGTTTACTTTTCCAATGACAATGGTCTGGAAGAGACGCGCTACGTTTTTCTCGGTGGAAATCACCTGCCGGAGCGCTTCGCCAGCCACTCTCGGCCACTGTTTATCGTCGCGGAGAGCGGCTTCGGCACCGGTCTCAATTTCCTGACCCTCTGGCAGGCGTTTGACGTTTTTGTTCGTGATAACCCGGACGTTACCCTGCAAAGGTTACATTTCATCAGTTTTGAAAAATATCCACTGAAGGCTGAAGATCTCCGCCTGGCGCACCAGCGCTGGCCAGAGCTGGCTCCGTGGGCGGAGCAACTGCAGGCGCAATGGCCGTCGGCCTTCGCCGGATGCCATCGTCTTCTGCTCGACGGTGGACGGGTGACGCTCGATCTGTGGTTTGGCGATATCAACGAGCTGACCAGGGAACTGGATGATTCACTAAACCAGCAGGTGGACGCCTGGTTTCTTGACGGCTTTGCCCCGGCCAAAAATCCCGATATGTGGACTCAGGATCTGTTTAACGCCATGGCACGCCTGGCGCGGCCTGGCGGGACACTGGCTACCTTCACTTCCGCTGGTTTTGTCCGTCGCGGTTTGCAGGAGGCCGGCTTTACCATGCGTAAAAGCAAAGGCTTCGGCCGCAAACGGGAGATGTTGGCCGGAGAGATGGCGCAAGCGCTGAGCTTTTCTGCGCGCGCGCCCTGGTTCGCTCGCAGGAGCAGCGATGCCCGCGAGGCAGCCATCATCGGTGGAGGGATCGCCAGCGCCCTGCTCTCCCTCGCGTTGCTGCGCCGAGGCTGGCAGGTGACCCTCTACTGCGCCGACGACGCCCCGGCGCAGGGCGCCTCCGGCAATCGCCAGGGTGCGCTGTATCCGCTGTTAAGCCAGCACGATCCGGCGCTGGCGCGCTTTTTCCCTGCGGCCTTTACTTTCGCCCGCCGAATGTATGACGCGCTGCCGGTGATGTTCGATCATCAATGGTGCGGCGTCACCCAGCTCGGCTGGGATGAAAAAAGCGCGCACAAAATCGCCCAGATGCTGGCGCTGAATTTACCCCCGGACATCGCCTGCGCGGTGACGGCGGAACAGGTTGTCGGGCTGACCGGCGTCGATACCGGCTGCGGCGGCATCACCTATCCGGCCGGCGGCTGGCTGTGCCCGCAGCAGCTCACCGCCGAGCTGCTGGCGCTGGCGGCAACTCGCGGCCTGCACGTGCGCTATGGTTATCACGTCGAAACGCTCAGCATGGAGGGCGATGGCTGGCTGCTCAATCAGCAGCAGCATCATCAGGCGGTGGTGCTGGCCAACGGCCACAGCATCGCGGATTTTGCGCAAACCGCCCAGCTGCCGGTCTACCCTGTTGGCGGCCAGGTCAGTCATATACCTACCACCCCGCAGCTTTCCGCCCTGTGCCAGGTGCTGTGCTACGATGGCTACCTGACGCCGCAGAATCCGCACAATCAGCAGCACTGCATTGGCGCCAGCTACCATCGCGGGAAGACCGACACCACCTTCAGCGAGGAAGATCAGCAGCACAACCGGCAACGGTTGATCGACTGCTTCCCGGACGCGGACTGGACGCAGGACGTGGATATCAGCGCCAATGATGCCCGCTGCGGTGTACGCTGCGCCACCCGCGATCACCTGCCAATGGTCGGTAACGTGCCGGACTATCAGGCAATATTGACGCAATACGCCAGCCTCCACGAACAGCAGGATAACGCCGGTCGCGCGCCGGTCTGTCACAACCTGTTTATGCTTGGCGCGCTCGGATCGCGGGGTCTCTGCACCGCGCCGTTAAGCGCTGAGCTGCTGGCGGCGCAGATGAGCGCTGAACCGCTGCCGCTGGATAGCGATACCCTGGCGGCGCTGAATCCGAATCGTCTGTGGGTGAGAAAACTGCTGAAGGGAAAAGCGGTGAAATAAAACCATGAGGGCAGGCAATTTCCCGGGTACGGCTGACGCCTGACCCGGGCTACAACATGGCTCAGGCCTGATTTTTCGCCTGTTGATACAGGTTATGCCACATCCCCTGCACCAGAATTTGGTCCGGCGGCGACAATTCGCCAGCGCTGATGGCCTTCTCCAGGCTCTGGCTGACCTTACTGTTTACCGCTTCAGCAGAATGCTCGCCCTCCCCTTCCAGCTCAGCCACCGCCAGCGTCAGGTGGCCGCGCAGATAACCGCCGGCAAACAGTTCATCATCACTGGCGTGGTCTACCATGTTGTCAATCAGCGCCAGAATGCGTGATTCAAACTCCGCGATCATCATCTTACCTCTTGTCATGTAATGTGTGGCCTTAGTGCAGGTCTTCCGGCCACGGAAAGTGTTCCGCCGTCAATGTCGGCGTTTGATAATAATGTTGCAATGCGCGAATAAAACGCGCCGGACGTTCGGGGAGCCCTTGTTCAAGCAAAGTCATCACCCGAGCATGGACCCGGCGCTGGAAGGCGATGCGATCGGGCTCAACGTCTCCTTCCAGATTGTCACAGCTGACGTTAAACGGAAATCCCGCCGCCACGCAGAACAGCCACTCATAGGCCTGCGGTTTCACCTCGACGTCCTCAAACTGGCTTTGAGTCATTGCATCGCGGCCGTCCGGGCAGTACCAGTAGCCAAAATCGACTTGTTCGCGGCGCGCTTTGCCGGCGACACACCAGTGAGAAATCTCGTGCAGGGCGCTGGCAAAGAAACCGTGCGCAAACACGATACGGTGATAGAGCGTGTCGTCATCGGCCGGAAGGTAGATCGGTTCATCGTCGCCTTTTACCAGGCGAGTATTAAAATCTTCGGCAAAGCAGCTGTCGAAGAGGTCAATCAGCTGCTGATAATGGTGTTGCTGTTGCATTAATGAATTCCCAACCACTGCAAAATCTCAGCCCCGTGGCTGTCATAGAGAAGCTTCGCGCTCATCACCGCCGAGACGATAACGATCATCGGCCGGATCAGCGACTGCCCTTTACTCAGCACCAGCCGGGAGCCGGCGCGAGCGCCAATAAACTGGCCGGCCATCATCACAAAGCCGGTGGCCCAGATGACCTTCCCGCCGATGATAAACAGCAGCAGACCGCCGACGTTTGAGGTCGCGTTCAGCAGCTTGGCATGGGCCGTCGACTTCGCCAGGTTAAATCCGGCCAGGGTGACAAAAGCCAGTGCATAAAACGAACCGGCGCCGGGGCCAAAAAAGCCGTCGTAGAATCCTACGCTGCCGCCAGCAACCAGCGCAAACGGCAGACCGTACAGCCGACGCTGCCGGTCCGCTTCGCCCAGTTTCGGCATCAGCAGAAAATAGAGACCGATGCCGATCACCAGCAACGGCAGGATCTGCTTAAGAATATCGGACTGGACGTGCTGGACCAGCAGCGCACCAGCGGTTGAGCCGATAAAGGTCATCAGAATATTCAGCTTCTGATCGGCGAGGCTGACTACCTTACGGCGGACAAAATAGAGGGTCGCCGATAGCGACCCGCCGCAGGCCTGCAGCTTATTGGTCGCCAGCGCCTGCGCCGGCGGCATGCCTGCCGCCATCAACGCCGGAACGGTCAGTAACCCCCCGCCTCCGGCCAGTGAGTCAATAAAACCGGCCAGGATGGCGACAAAGAAGAGTACCACCAGCACCAACGGCGATACGGCAAACAACTCGATAAAACTATCCATTACAGCACATGCTCATCCAGTAGCGCCTGGCAGGAAGGCGGCAGCGGCGGCGGCGTCTTCTTCACAGGGGGGGTAGACCCGGGTTTAGGTGGTTCGAACCAGCTCTGCAGCTCCGCTCCGCAGCCATCGCCGGGCGGCGGTGGCGCCTGATCCTCGCACTCCAGACTTCCCGCCGGGCAACGCAGTCGGACGTGCATATGAGCGCGATGCTGGAACCAGGGACGGACTTTACGCAGCCACTGGCGGTCGCTGCCCGCGTCCAGGCACAGTTGCTGTTTAATCGCCGGGTTGACGAAAATACGGGTGACCTCGCTATCTTCCGCCGCCAGCTTGATCAGCTGGCTGATTTGCGGGCTCCACAGCGACGGCACCACGTGCTTGCCGTCGCTGGCGACCAGATCCAGCGCCTGCGGCTTCAACAGCTGAGACGATGTCCAGCGCGTTTGCGGCAGCTGGAGGAAAATATCGACATCCAGGCCCGTCTGGTGACTGGCGTGACCGCCGTTAAAGCGCCCGCCCGCCGGCATCCCCATGTCGCCAATCAGCACGGTTCCCATTCCTTTATTGTGCACCTGATTACTCAGGCGCTGAATAAACTGAACCAGATCCGGATGACCGAAGTAGCGACGCTGATCGGTACGCATCACCTGATAGCCGGTGGCGCTCAGAGGGAGCGCCTCGGCGCCCACGATACAGCCATTGGAAAATGCGCCGATTGACTGGGCACTGCCGCCGATCGGCTGGGATATTTTCTGCCACGGCGTCGCGGCCAGGGTACCGGCGCTAGCCAGCAGCGCGAGCAGTGCGATAACGGTGTTTTTCATGGTTACCAGCGTGGAATTGTCGTCGTCACATCGCCATTCTGCGCGCGCTGACGCATAAAGTGATCCATCAGGACGATCGCCAGCATCGCCTCAGCGATCGGTACGGCGCGAATGCCGACACACGGATCGTGACGCCCTTTAGTGATCATCTCCACTTCTTCGCCAAAGCGGTTAATCGTATGACCGGGAACGGTAATACTGGAGGTAGGTTTCAGCGCGATATGGGCAACGATCTGCTGTCCGCTGCTGATGCCGCCAAGAATGCCGCCGGCGTGGTTGCTCTGGAATCCATCTTTGGTGATTTCATCGCGGTTTTCGCTGCCGCGCAGCTTCACCACGTCGAAGCCGTCGCCAATTTCCACCCCTTTCACGGCGTTGATACTCATCAGCGCGTGGGCGATATCGGCATCCAGGCGATCGAAGACCGGCTCGCCGAGGCCCGGCGGTACGCCGTCAGCCACCACCGTCACTTTCGCGCCAATGGAGTCACCCTCTTTTTTCAGGCCGCGCATCAGTTCATCCAGAGCGTCGATTTTATCCGGGTCCGGGCAGAAGAACGGATTCTGCTCGACCTGATCCCAGTCTTTGATGGCCAGCGGAATATCACCCATCTGCGTCAGGCAGCCGCGAATGACAATGCCGAACTTCGCGGCGAGGAATTTTTTGGCAATCGCCCCGGCCGCCACGCGCATCGCCGTTTCACGGGCGGAGGAACGACCGCCGCCGCGATAGTCACGCAGACCATACTTTTGCTCGTAGGTGTAATCGGCATGGCCCGGACGGAACAGATCTTTGATCGCGCCGTAATCCTGCGAACGCTGATCGGTGTTCTCAATCAGCAGACCGATACTGGTCCCGGTAGTAACGCCTTCGAAGACGCCGGAAAGAATTTTGACCTGATCCGGCTCGCGACGCTGCGTGGTGTAACGCGAGGTGCCCGGGCGACGACGATCGAGGTCGTGCTGCAGGTCGGCTTCGGTCAGCGGGATGCCCGGCGGCACGCCGTCGACGATGCAGCCCAGCGCCAGGCCGTGCGATTCGCCGAAGGTAGTGACGCGAAAGAGTTGTCCAATTGTATTTCCTGCCATCACGGCTCCAATCTTTTTCGTTATGTTGGCGTGTTGTTTTTTTAGTCTTTATAAATACCGAAGTGCGCGCGGGCGTCAATCAGCTGCTGTTTGGTCAGCATAAAGACGCCGTCGCCGCCGTTATCAAACTCAAGCCAGGTAAACGGCACGTCCGGATATTGCTCCATCAGATGTACCATGCTGTTACCGACTTCACAAATCAGAATCCCGTCATCGCTGAGATAATCCGGCGCGTTGCCGAGGATGCGGCGCGTCAGCTTCAGGCCGTCGCTACCAGAGGCCAGACCCAGCACGGGCTCATGCTCATACTCTTCCGGCAGATCGGCCATATCCTCTTCGTCCACGTACGGCGGATTGGTGACGATCAGATCGTACTGCAGCTTCGGCAGATCGCGGAACAGGTCGGAGCGGATCGGCGTAACCTGATGGATCAGCCCGTGGGACTCAACATTGTGCTCGGCGACGGCCAGCGCGTCCGGGGAAATATCCACGGCGTCGACTTCGGCTTCCGGGAAAGCATAGGCGCAGGCGATGGCGATGCAGCCGCTGCCGGTGCACATATCAAGGATATGCTGCGGCTTATGGTTAATCAGCCCGGCAAACTGATTGTTGATCAGTTCGCCAATCGGGGAGCGCGGGACCAGCACCCGCTCATCGACGTAAAACTCATGCCCGCAGAACCACGCTTTGTTGGTCAGATAGGCGACGGGAATGCGCTCGTTCACGCGGCGGATCACCCGCTCAACGATGCGGTGTTTCTCGCTGGAGGTCAGACGCGCAGTCCGCATATCTTCCGGGATATCCAGCGGCAGGTAGAGCGACGGCAGCACCAGCTGTACTGCCTCGTCCCACGGGTTATCAGTGCCGTGACCGTACCAGATATTAGCAGCACTGAAACGGCTTACCGCCCAGCGCAGCATGTCCTGAATGGTATGCAGCTCATTGACTGCCTCATCAACAAAAATTTTATCCACGACAACCTCCAGGGCACACTCTGCTATAAATTCGGCGGCTAGTGTGCCATGAAGACGGCGATAAATCAGCATTCTTGCGTAGGGTGGCTGGGGAAAAAACAGGTTTTCCTTGCCCGAAGGGATATTGAGTCGGGTAAACTAGCGCAAAGTATTAATGAGAGCGGACAATGAAAAAGAAGACATCGCTAAGCGAGGAGGATCAGGCGCTGTTCCGTCAGCTGATGACCGGCACGCGAAAGATCAAGCAGGACACCATCGTTCACCGCCCGCAGCGCAAGAAAATCACCGAGGTTGCCCCGAAGCGTTTGCTGCAGGAACAGGCCGATAACAGCCACTATTTCTCCGATGAGTTTCAGCCGCTACTGAATACCGAAGGCTCAACGAAATATGTCCGCCCCGACGTCAGCCATTTTGAGCTGAAAAAGCTGCGCCGAGGGGATTATTCGCCGGAACTGTTTCTCGATCTGCATGGGCTCACCCAGCAGCAGGCCAAACAGGAGCTGGGCGCGCTGGTTGCCGCCTGCCGCCGCGAACATGTGTTTTGCGCCTGTGTGATGCACGGGCACGGAAAACATATTCTCAAACAGCAAACCCCGCTGTGGCTGGCGCAACACCCGCATATTATGGCGTTTCACCAGGCACCAAAAGAGTACGGCGGTGACGCCGCACTGCTGATACTGATTGAGGTAGAGGAGTGGCAACCGCCGGAGCTGCCTTAACGGCGGGCTCCGGGGCCGTCAGATGGCGTTGGCCATCTTGAGATTGCAGGGGCTTTTCTGCCAGAGGTATTCACCCTTGCCGTCGGCGTCCAGCGTCACGCAGGCGATAGCCGAGGTGGTGAACATCGGAGGCGTTTCCCCCGGACACAGCTCTG
This sequence comes from Klebsiella sp. A-Nf5, assembly GCF_002810545.1. Classification (NCBI taxonomy): domain Bacteria; kingdom Pseudomonadati; phylum Pseudomonadota; class Gammaproteobacteria; order Enterobacterales; family Enterobacteriaceae; genus Klebsiella; species Klebsiella sp. A-Nf5. The sequence continues at coordinate 92,297 of NZ_PIOG01000155.1, forward strand.
AGACCAGGTACCCCACCAGCGGCAGGTGGGAGACGACCAGCGCCGTCGCCACGCCTTCATTCGCCAGCGCCTGCAGATAGGCGCTAACCAGGCCTACGTCGCCGCACGGCGTGAGTTCCGGCATCACGTCGACATGTTTCGGCAGGTTCATGCACTCCCCAACAATATCCAGCGTCTGTTCTGCACGCAGATAGGGACTGACAAGAACGCGCTCAATATCCACTTTTTGACCTTTCAGCCAGGTTGCCATCTGACGAGACTCATCACAACCGCATACGGTTAATGGACGAACTGAGTCGCTGGCTGCATCGAGGGCAGCGTCGCCGTGACGCATAATAAAAACTTGCATATTGCACCGCTTTTGTTAACCAGAAGCACCGTAGTTTGGCCTGCGAAGACAATACGCAGGTGACCCGGTGGCCGGGCATTGTGCCTGATCCATTCAACGAATGAAACGCTGTTTTTTACCTCAATGGCGTAAGTATAGTCAATCATTGTTTACAAAACAGCCAATCAACAGCGTCATCCGCAGCCGGATTTATCTTCTTTGACCACAACTTAGGTCAGCCGTTCATCCGCTGGCCAAAAGGTTGTCCCCTGTTCGGCCATGCGTAATAAAGTGTCACAGGGTGTAAAACGTGGGCCGTACTGGGCGGCCAGGCGCTGCAGGATCGCGGCTACTTCACCCGCGCCGATAGTATCCATATACCGGAACGGGCCGCCAAGAAATGGCGGAAACCCTATACCAAAGACGGCGCCGATATCGCCATCGCGCGCGCTACGGATAATCTGCTCATCAAAGCAGCGCGCCGCCTCGTTAAGCATCATCATCACACAGCGTTCCGCCACCTGCTGCGCGGAGAGCCGCGACTGGGGGCGGTCGATGCCGAGCAGCGGATAGACTGCCGGGTCGGGCCGTTTTTTGCTTTTACGCCCTTTTGTCTCATAAAGATAGAAACCACGATTATTTTTTCTACCTTTGCGATCGTCCTTCAAAATCGCGTCAATGATGTTTGCAGGTGGGCTAAAACGTTCTCCAAACGCGCTCTCCAGTACGGGGATAATTTTGGTGCCGGTATCGATACCAACCTCATCCAGTAGCTGGATTGGCCCTACCGGGAAACCGAATTTAACCAAGGCCTTATCAATCTCTTCAACCGGTTCGCCCTCCACCTGCAGGCGCATCGCTTCATTGATATAGGGCGCGAGGATGCGGTTCACATAGAAGCCCGCTTTATCCCCCACCACAATCGGCGTTTTCCCCTGACGTTTAGCCAGTTGCACCACGGTGGCGATAGCCTGCGGATCGGTTCCCTTATGCGGGATCACTTCAACCAGCGGCATTTTTTCCACCGGACTGAAGAAATGCAGGCCGATCACCCGCTCGGGGCGACGGGCCTGGGCGGCAATATCGCCTATCGGTAACGATGAGGTGTTCGACGCAAAGATGGTCTGCGGCCCACTGTATTGCTCCACTTCGCTGACCATCCGCTGCTTCAGGGCCAGGTCCTCAAATACCGCCTCGATCACCACGTCGCGATGAGCAAAGCCCTGATAGTCGGTGGCGCCGGAGATCAGCGCCATCTGGCGATCGCGCTCGCTGGGACGCAGTCGACGCTGGCGGACCTGTTTATTCAGCAGATCCCAGCTGTACTTTAAGGCATGGTTAATGCCACGCGACTGGATATCTTTAATGCGCACCGGCAGCCCGCCCTTACAGGCGGTCACATAGGCGATCCCCCCGCCCATCAGGCCGCCGCCCAGCACCGCAATGCTCGTCAGCGGTCCGGGCTCGGCTTCGGCGCCACGGTCTTTTTTCAGATCGGTACTGGCAAAAAAGATCGAACGCAGCGCTTGCGACTGCGGGGTCATCGCCAGTTCGCCAAACGCGCGAGCTTCTTCGGCGTAACCGCTGCTGCAGCCGTGGGCCAGGCCATTCTCGACAACCTGCAGAATTCGCTTCACCGCCGGATAATTCCCCTGGGTCTTGCGCTGCGTTTGTTTGCCGACGAAATGGAATAACAGATGACGGCCCAAAGGCCCCGCCAGCACGCGTTCTCGTACGGGCATATCCCGACTGGCCGGTCGCCCCTTCAGCGCCAGCTCCACCGCCGCCTGCAATAAAATCGCCTGCGGAACCACCTCGTCTACCAGACCGGCCTTCAGCGCCTGGCGCGCACGCAGCTGCCTGCCGGTAAGCATCATATCCAGCGCTGTACTGACGCCAATCAGCCGCGGTAAACGCTGCGTTCCCCCGGAGCCCGGCAGCAGGCCAAGCTGCACTTCCGGCAAACCGAGACGGGTTTTTTCGTCATCGCTACAGATCCGGCCATGACAGGCCAGCGCCAGTTCCAGACCGCCGCCAAGGCAGGCGCCGTGGATGGCGGCAATCACCGGGATCGACAAGCCATGGATCTCAGCCATAATCTGCTGTCCCTGGCGCGCCAGCGCTTCCGCTTCCTGCGCGCTGCGGCAGCGGGCAATCATGTTAATGTCTGCGCCGGCGATAAAGTTATCCGCTTTGGCGGAAATAAACACCACGCCGCGCACCGACTTATCATCACGAATCTGGCGTATCAGCCCCCGCACCTGATTGCCGAACTCGGCTTTCAGGGTATTCATTTTCTCACCCGGGGCATCGATGGTGATCACCGCGATCTTGTCCGCACGGACCTCAAGCTTAAAAGCGGAAACAGCATCCATTATTCAGCCTCCACGATCATCGCCGCACCCAGACCACCTGCCGCGCAGGCCGTCACCAGACCGAATCCCCCGCCCCGTCGCCGCAGCTCATGCAGCGTCTGGGTGATCATCCGCGCGCCGGTGGCAGCAAAAGGATGACCGTAAGCAATAGATCCGCCGAGGACGTTAAACTTGCTCTCATCCACCTCACCGGTGGCCTGCGAGCGTCCCAGCACTTCACGAGCAAAACGCTCGCTTGCCAGACACTGGAGATTGGCCAGCGTCTGCGCGGCAAAAGCTTCGTGCATATCAATAAGCGTCAGATCCGCCAGCGTCAGACCTGCCCGCTCCAGCGCCAGCGGCGTGGACCATGCGGGCCCCAGCAGCATATCCTGCCAGACGTCGATGGCGGTAAAGGCATAGCTGCGCAGATAACCCAGCGGCGTCAGCCCCAGCTCTTTGGCCCTCGACTCGGTCATCAGGATCACCGCCGCCGCGCCGTCCGTCAGCGGCGTGCTGTTGGCAGCGGTGACGGTGCCATGTTTGCGGTCAAAGGCAGGGCGTAATTTTTGGTAATCTGCGAGGGTTGAATTTTTACGAATATTGTTGTCCTGCTCCAGCGGTTCGCGGAAGGGGGGTGCGTAGGCGGTCATCACCTCGGCTGACAACTTTCCCTCTTCCCAGGCTTTGGCCGCCAGCTGGTGCGAACGATGCGCCAGCGCATCCTGTTGTTCCCGGGTGATCCCCCAGCTTTTTGCCATCTGCTCGGCGGTATCGCCCATCCGCAAACCGGTTGAATATTCCGCCACTGCCGGGGGGACCGGCAGCAGGTCGCGCGGCCGCAGACGTGAAAATAGCTTCAGTTTCTGGCTCAGCGTGCGGGCCTTATTGGCATCCACCAGCGTGCGGGCCAGCGTTTTACTGACCCCAATGGGCAACACAGAGGAGGAGTCGGCGCCGCCGGCGATACCGGCGCGGATGGTGCCAGCCATCAGGCTTTCAGCGACATTCGCCACGGCCTGGAAGCTGGTGGCGCAGGCGCGGCTGACGCTGTAGGCATCGGTGTGCACGCTCATTCCGGTGCCGAGCACGATTTCCCGGGCGATATTCGGCGCTTCCGGCATCTGCACCACCTGACCAAATACCAGTTGCTCAATGACGTCCGCGGGAATGTCACTGCGGGCGAGCATTTCGCCAACGACCATTTTTCCTAAATCAACGGCCGGAACGCCATGAAAAACCGTTGCCTGGCGCGCAAATGGCGTGCGTAAACCCCTGACAATGGCAATGCGATCGCCCTGACGGGTGATAAGCGGTAATGCCTGACTCATAACGCTCCCCTGTTAAGCAAAACAACCAAGTGGTCTGACCTGATAACAGTCTTAACTAATTTTTTACATTAAGCCAATCGGGGAAGCGAAAAATTGCGAGCCAAAACACATTGAACAGAAAGGTAACGCCCCTTCTACGGGGCGTTAAACGGAGGGATTAACGTAATCCTAACTGGAAGATCAGCGATTCGGCTTCGCAGCTAAAAATAAAATCGATATCCAGCTGTACGCCGCCGTCAACGTCGGTGAAGGTCGGGTTGATTTTGCACGGTTCAGATTGCACATTACGCGCTTTCTCGCTCAGCGCAGCGAGCGTTTGCTCCGCTTCAGCGCGGTTGGCGAACACGCGGCTGTATGAGGCGGTGCAGTCGGTGTTGTCCACAATGGTACCAACATCCATACAGCAGCATACCGGGGTTTCATCAGCGCTACATTTACTCATCGTAGATTTCCTCTGTATAGGCACCTTCGGCGCCAGACAAATAATGTGCCTATTTTACGCCCTGCCCCCGGTGAGCCTCCAGCCGAGAATCGCCATCACCGCGTTAAGTGACAGAAATCACACTTAAAAATGATCTAAAACAAAAATCACCTTTTCTGCCTCTTACTCCCCCCGACAATTTTGCCAGCTGGATCGCGTTTCTGTTATCACAATTGAAAAACTTCATAAACAAACTTGCAACAACTCATCTGGTCAGACCTATACTCAGCGCACTGGTCTGATTTCTCTGTTGTAACACAGACCCTACACTTCCGCGCTTCTGTTACGGCATGTAACATAGTTTAAAAAAAAATAACTCAATGAGGTTATGGGCATGAGCCAGAAAACCCGCTTTACCCAATCTGCCCTTGCAGTGGCTGTAGCACTTGTTTCCACCCAGGCCTGGTCAGCAGGCTTCCAGCTCAACGAATTCTCTTCATCAGGGCTGGGTCGGGCCTATTCCGGTGAAGGGGCTATCGCAGACGATGCAGGCAATGCCAGTCGTAACCCGGCATTGATTATGATGTTTGACCGTCCAACTATGTCGGCGGGCGCCGTTTTTGTTGACCCGGGTGTCAATGTCTCCGGCACCTCTCCCACCGGCAAGAGCCTGAATGCGGACAATATCGCCCCGACGGCGTGGGTACCCAACTTCCACTTTGTCGCGCCGATTAACGATCAATTCGGTTGGGGGGCATCCATTACCTCTAACTACGGCCTGGCAACGGAATACAACGACGACTATGCGGCTGGCAGCATGGGCGGTAAAACCGACCTGACCACCGCTAACTTCAACCTGAGCGGCGCCTACCGTCTCGACAGCAACTGGAGCTTTGGCTTAGGTTTTGACGCGGTCTACGCCAAGGCGAAGATCGAGCGCTATGCAGGTGACCTGGGTCAGATTGTTGCAGGCTCTGGCGCGCTGCCGCCGGCGCTGGCAGGCCAGGTGGCGAAGATCCCTGCCGACACGCAGATCGCCCATCTTAACGGCAACGCCTGGGGCTTTGGCTGGAACGCCGGTATCCTCTATGAGCTGGATAAGAACAACCGCTACGGTTTTACCTACCGTTCCGAGGTGAAGATCGACTTCGACGGTAACTACCGCAGCAGCCTGCCGGCGGCCTATAACCAAATCCTCGGCAACTTCGGTCTGCCAGCGGGCACTAACGGCCAGACCACCGGCGGTTCACTGACCCTTAACCTGCCGGAAATGTGGGAGCTGTCGGGCTATAACCGCGTGGCGCCGCAGTGGGCGGTCCACTATAGCCTGACCTACACCAGCTGGAGTCAGTTCCAGGAGCTGAAAGCCACCGGCAGCAACGGCCAGACGCTGTTCTATAAAGAGGAAGGCTTTAAGGATGCCTACCGCATCGCGCTGGGGACCACTTATTATTACGACGATAACTGGACCTTCCGTACCGGTATCGCCTTCGATGACAGCCCGGTGCCGGCCAACAACCGCTCCATCTCCATTCCTGACCAGGATCGCCTGTGGCTGAGCGCGGGTACCACTTACGCGTTCAACAAGGATGCGTCGGTTGACGTCGGTCTTTCCTATATGCACGGCCAGCACGTTGAAATTAAGGAAGGTCCGTATACCTTCCGTTCCGAAGGGACCGCCTGGCTGTACGGCGCCAACTTCAACTACCGCTTCTGATAAGCCGCGCGCAACAAAAAAGGGTGAACAACATGTTCACCCTTTTTTATCGTTCGCAGATTACTGTGAATCGATGTCTTTCAGTTCATCCTGAATAGCCTGGGCATTCGGGTTGTCCGCCGGGGTCAGCTTACCGCCGTTGGCAATAAAGTCATGACGCTGGAAGTAAGCTTCACGCACCAAAATGTAAGGATCGGAAGACTGACGCAGCAGGCCGTCGGAATCCAACAGCTGAGCACGCGTCTCAATCCCTTCGACAGCCCATTTGCCAATCGACATCGGCCAGGTCAACCAGGAGAGCACCGGGTACAGGCCATCGGCCATATCACCGCCTTCATCGCGCAGCGTAAAGCTACCGTAGAATGGCAGTTGCACATACGGACCATAGCCGACGCCATAATGGCCGAGCGTGCTGCCGAAACGATGCGGTTCAACGCGCTGCAGCTGCGGATTCGCCATGCCCGCGACATCGATCAGACCGCCCATCCCGAGGATGGTGTTCAGGAAGAAACGGGTAAAGTGCACCATACCTTTATAGGGGTCGCCCTGCAGGAAGGAGTTCACCATTACCGCCGGCTCTTCCAGGTTGCTGGTGAAGTTGCTTAAACCATTGCGCGCCGGCTGCGGAACATAGTCACGCCATGCCACTGCCACCGGGCGAAGCACGTAAGGGTCAACCACGTTAAAGTTGAAATTGAACATCGTGCGGTTAAACCCTTCTAACGGGTCTGAACGCCCCTGCGGCTGATCGCCAGAGCTGGAACTGGCACATCCCACCAGCAATGTGGCGCCAAGCGCAAGCGCCGACAGGCGATAATTCATAGGTGTCTCCCTGGTTTTTATGGCTATCGCGAGTTGCCATCCATGACGGAAAGACAACGTTTCCGCCCGTATAGATGTGAGCGATTGTAACAGCACGTTGAACGATGTCTATATCACCCAAGTTGTTGATTTGATCATAGCCTGGGAATAACGAGATCGCGGGGCTCCTATTCTACCGGAGCAACAAAAATCTGACGTTACCATTTTTGCGATTTCAGAGTATGCCCAGCCAGACGGCAGGGAAAGCCGCTACGCTATAACTATATAGATTGATAGCGAGGGCCACGAAATGGATGAACTAGACGATAACAAATTAAAACCAGCGGATGACGAGCGAGAAGTCGAAAGTGAAGAAAAACAGCGCGGAGAGGAAATAGAAGTGGATGAAGATCGCCTGCCCTCGCGGGCGATGGCCATCCATGAACATATTCGCCAGGAAGGGGAAAAAGAGATGGAGCGCGATGCGCTGGCACTGCTGTGGTCAGCCATTGCGGCCGGTCTGTCGATGGGCGCCTCCCTGCTGGCAAAAGGCATTTTTCACGTCAAACTAGAGGGGCTCCCGGGCGGGTTTTTACTGGAAAATCTCGGGTATACCTTCGGCTTTATTATCGTGATCATGGCCCGCCAGCAGCTGTTCACGGAAAATACGGTTACCGCCGTACTGCCGGTGATGCACAATCCCACCCCAGGTAACGTCGGTTTGCTGATGCGGTTATGGTCGGTGGTGCTGGCTGGCAACCTCATCGGTACCGCAGTGGCCGCATGGGCCTTCAATTTTATGCCCGTCTTTGATGAACCCACTCGTCAGGCCTTTGTCAGCATCGCCGAAGACGTAATGAAAAACAGCCCGACGGAGATGTTCGCTAATGCGATTATTTCCGGCTGGCTGGTCGCCACTATGGTCTGGATGTTTCCTGTCGCCGGTGCGGCCAAGATCGTGGTGATTATTCTCATGACCTGGCTTATCGCCCTGGCGGATACGACTCATATTGTGGTGGGATCGGTCGAGATCTTTTATCTGGTGTTTAACGGAAGTCTGCCCTGGAGCGACTTCATCTGGCCGTTCGCCCTGCCGACGCTGGCGGGAAATATCTGCGGCGGGACCTTCATCTTCGCGCTGCTGAGCCATGCGCAGATCCGTAACGATATGAGCAGCAAGCGAAAAGCGGAAGCCCGCGCCCAGGCGGCGGAGAACGCCAAAAACGCCGACCGGGCATAAAAAAGCGCCCTGAGTGGCGAGGGTTTAAGCAGTCAGACGGTATGGCTCTTACTCAGGCGGGCAAAAAACGCTATACTCGCACCGCCTTGTCCCCTTAGTTAAATGGATATAACGAGCCCCTCCTAAGGGCTAGTTGCAGGTTCGATTCCTGCAGGGGACACCATATAAACGTTGCCCGCTATTTCCCCACCATTACCTAAACGCCAGCCATGGCATATTCTTCTCGCCATCATAATTTGCCGAAATTATCCACGTGTGGATTAGCCAGGACAGGAAGGGGCGCCCCAGTCAATCACACAGACAATAAACCGACAAGAACGCGCTTTCTGCGTACAATACCCTTTGGCTTACGCCTTACTTAATAAGCCACTATCCCATTGCAACCTTCTCTGGACGATACAGGAGCCAGGCGTTGATATGAAACAGATTACCCTCAGCGATATGCAGCAGCAGAGCGAAGCGGCGGCCAGTGCCCCGCGCTTGCGTGCCCATCGCAATTTTCATCCCGAACTAAATGACCCGGTACAACGCCTCGCTATTGCGATGGAACCCGGCACCTATATCCGTCCGCACCGGCACAGACATACTTTCGAACTTTTGCTGCCGCTGAAAGGACGCTTTGTGGTACTGAATTTTGATGATAATGGCGTAGTCACCCGCCGGGTGGTGCTGGGTGAAACCTGTACAGCGCTGGAAATGGAAGCCGGTACCTGGCATACGGTGCTCTCACTCGACCCGGGCGGGATGGTTTTTGAAGTTAAGCAAGGTGCTTATCAGCCGCTTGCCGAAGTTGACACCATGGCCTGGGCGCCTGCCGAAGGCCAACCGGGCACCGCAGAGATGATGGCATGGTATGCCATCGCGCAGCCGGGTGACCGTTTCCTGCCAACGCCGCAATAGCATCAGGTATATCAAACAGATGCCACAGTCGTCTGTTTGATTCTCCCCAGCCGGCCATAAAGTTTGTCGAATTGACCGCTACTTTCTTCACACTTCGCGCATACTCACCTTCCGCATTCCTGCTAAAAAGAGAGAAATGGTTATAGTCAGTAAACTATTTTTCTCTACGAATAAGAGATGATAAGATAACGGGATAAAGTAAATACCTGGCAGAACAATAACAGTAGTCAATTTATCGATATATTATTCTCAATGTGAATGGATTTTATTAATCAGCTAAAGGACGTCAGCGGAAAGAATAAATCATTGTAATCGGCTCACTGTTGCTGACCATGACAATTTATTTTTCATCGACATACAATCTTTATGAATATAACAGAACGGAACATCTGGAAGCTAAATAATTTACCGCCAATGGAGTATTGCTCTCTTGCCCGGGCGCAAAAATTATTAAACTGCGAACTTGAAGACATTCTTCACTGGCATGATATTGGCGCGATCAATCTCTGTCTGAAACTCAACCCGACGCGGGGAACCTTAAAAATAGCCGTCCTTTCTCACCAGGAAAAAGACGTGACCGCCGCGCTGAATCCGCTTGCCGCCGAGGCTGTGGAGACTTTCTGGTCACCCCACTCCCATATCCGCAGCATTCTGCGGCTTGATGGCGATATTCCGATGATGGAAACATTACGCGGAAATACGGTGACGCAGTTTAACGTAAAAGTGTCCGCCTCCGGACTTTGGCACCCACATTGTCGGAATTTAATGGCGCTGCTGGAGGCGCCTGATGATATTCTTAACGAAAACAGACTCAGCATGATGCTGCCCGACAAACCGTTTGTCTATTGTCATTTCATTCCGGATGAAGACGAATACACTGCTATATCATTGAACCGCATCTATATCACCAGCCAGGCCATTGAGAAAATATATGCTCACAGTATTAGCGCCCGGCCTATGGACGTGACAAAAAATTCGCTGCTGGAACAAACCAGTTACATCCATCAGGAATTAACCGTCCTGCCGCAAAATGAGGTATTGCTGGAATTTATCCATTACCTTATTCAGTCCCATACCGTATTTAATGAGAAATTACAGAATATGGCCGAGCCAGATAAGACTCAGCTCTTTCATCACGTACTGGAAAGGCTCAAAGAAGAGGGCATGCTCCGGGAGAATACCCTGCCCGATGAGGCCGATATCCTCAGCGAAGCCGATCGTTAGTCCAGGCTCGCCGGCAAGTGACGCAGGTCCTCATGCAGGGGCCTGGCGGTTTTCCAGCTCAAGCGTTACCGCTATCTCCCGCGCCAGCGCGATGAATTCGCGCGCCGCAGCGCTCTGCCACGCCCCCTGGCGCTGGAGCAAACAGGCCGTTCGCTGCAGCAGCGCGGGTTTAAGCTCAATAGCCACGAGGTCATCATACTGTCCGGCGATCGCCGCCGGCAGTAGCGTCGCGAGCGGCGTGCCGCGAATAACCGTTAGCACGGCGCCGATCGAATTCGCCTCCATCCGCACGTCAGGTTCGAGCCGATGACGGCGACAATAGCGGTCGATCTGCTCCCGAGTGGCAAACTCGCTGCTCAGCAGGATCAGGGGCTGCGCGTCGAGAGCCTGTAGCTGCAGGTGGCTCTCATGAGCCAGCGGATGCGCGCGGCTCACCACCAGCGCGAGGGTTTCCGTCAGCAGCGGCTGAACCACAATATCCCGCGAGAGGCTCTCGTCAAAAGCAATTCCCACATCCAGTTCATCCTCCAGGAGCATCGTTTCCATCCGCTCCTGGTTCATCTCCTGGATAAGCAATTTCACTCCGGGGTAGCGTCGATAGTACGCCTCCATCAGCGGCCCCAGCATGTAAGTGGTAAAGGTCGGCGTCATGGCGATGCGGAGTTTACCACGCTGCAGATCTTCTGTGTCATGCAGGGCGCGCCGCCCCTCCTCAAGATCGCGTAACGCGCGGCGGGCATACTCCAGCCAGATCTCTCCGGCATCGGTCAGGCGGGTATAACGACCAGAGCGGTCGAAGAGCTGAACCTCCAGCATCGCTTCCAGCTGGCGGATTTGCTGTGACAGCGCAGGCTGGGAGACATGGAGCGCCGCGGCGGCGCGGGTAAATCCACGATGTTCTGCCACGGCGATAAAGTAGGAAAGATGGCGCAAGAGCATCTGCTTACCTATAAGTAATTCAAATAGGGTTCATCATAAATAAGTCTTTTAACTTATGAAATAAGATACGTACCCTCTGGCTACCATCCTCTGCGTTTTCCACCATCAACATCATCTTGTGCAGGAGTGATTATGTCCGCTCACGATCGCTATCTCCAGCGCGCATTAGCGCTGGCAAACCAAAACATCGCTGACGGTGGCCGCCCCTTCGGCGCCGTGCTGGTGCGGCATGATGAGATTGTCGCCGAAGGCGTCAATACTTTTCATCTGAACGGTGACCCAACGGCGCATGCCGAACTGAACACCGTTCGCGATCTTGCCGCCAGACTGGGAAGCGCGGTGCTGCGCGAATGCGTCATCTATGCCAGCGGGCAACCTTGTCCTATGTGCCTGAGCGCACTCTATCTAACCGGCGTGCGGGAAGTATTTTTCGCCAACAGTAATCAGGATGGCGAACCCTTTCAGCTCTCGACCGCCGCGATTTATCAGCAGCTGCAGCAGCCGCTGTCCCGGCAGACGCTGCCGATCCACCACTGCCCGCAGCCGGAGGGGCCGGCACTTTATCAGCGCTGGGCTGAACAGCAGCCATGAAACCCATGCGGCGACAGAATCTAATGCTGTGTGTCCTGGTACTCATCGGGATAAACATGCGTCCGCTGCTCACCTCGATAGGCCCCTTGCTGCCTGATATCCGCGCCGCTAGCGGGATGAGCTATACCCTGGCCGCGCTTCTCACCGCCCTGCCGGTCATCGCGATGGGCGTGCTGGCGCTGGCCGCTGGCTGGGTCGATCGCACTGTCGGTCAAAACCGCAGCATTGCGCTGAGCCTGCTGATTATCGCGGCGGGCGCCCTGCTGCGGGAAATCGCCCCACATAGTGGTTTGCTGCTCAGCAGCGCCCTTGCGGGGGGAATTGGCATCGGCATTATTCAGGCCGCCATCCCGGCGGTGATTAAGCGTCTGTTCGCCCGGCGTACGCCGCTGGTGATGGGACTATGGTCGGCGGCGCTGATGGGCGGCGGCGGGTTAGGCGCCGCGTTCACGCCGTGGCTGGCGTCGCACAGTGCGGCCTGGCACCAGGCACTGGCCTGGTGGGCGCTCCCTGCCCTGCTGGCCCTGCTCGGCTGGCTGGCGATTTGCCGGCAATTGCCCCGCGCACCGCATCAGACCAGCGCTTCCCCCCGGGTCGCGATTATTGGCCAGCGCCGCGCCTGGACGCTGGGACTCTATTTCGGACTGATTAATGCCGGCTACGCCAGTCTGATCGCCTGGCTGCCGCCCTACTATATCCAGCTTGGCGACAGCGCCCAGTACAGTGGCTCGCTGCTGGCGCTGCTGACCGTTGGGCAAACCGCGGGGGCGCTACTGCTACCAGCACTGGCTCGTCAGGATGATCGACGCCAGCTTCTGCTGTTCGCTCTGGCGCTACAGCTCATTGGCTTCTGCGGCTTCATCTGGCTGCCGCAGCACGTCCCAGCGCTGTGGGCCATCGCCTGTGGAGTAGGTCTGGGTGGCGCCTTTCCCCTGTGCCTGGTGCTGGCGCTGGATCACGCCGGACAACCGGCGGTAGCCGGCCGGCTGGTGGCGTTTATGCAGGGTATCGGATTTATCATCGCAGGCCTCTCCCCCTGGCTTTCCGGCCTGTTGCGTAGCCTGAGCGGGAACTACACGCTTGACTGGTCCTGGCATGCGCTCTGCGTCCTGCTACTCATGGCGCTCACACTGCGCTTTATCCCGGCTCACTACCCGGCCGAGTGGCGGCTGCGCGCCTCTGACCAGCATTAAATCGGCGGCGGCGCGTGGCAAAGAATTTGCGCGCGCCCTCGCTGGCCGTCCTCCATTTTGCCCATCGCCAAAATCCGTTTTGACAGCGTCGCTGGCGTGAAATTTATTACCGAGTGAAATTAATGTGTCGCCGAATCACGACACTCGTAAGTAACTAAAAATTAATAAAAAAATGCCCCTTGTTTCCCTCATTTTTTAGGCGTACATTAGCGCCATCTGGAGCACAAAGCGCACAGAATTGCGAGCTGCCGCAGCGTGATTTTTCACCCGCGACAGCTCAGGAAAAACAGAACAATTAATTCATTTGAACGTCGCATAAGCGCGTGGAGTGATGAATCGTGAAATACTTCTTTATGGGCCTCTCTTTTATGGTCATCGTTTGGGCCGGTACTTTTGCCCTGATGATCTAGACTGCAGCGGTGTCAAAAAAAACGGGAGCCCACTGGCTCCCGTTTTTGTTATGGCGTATTCGCCGAAGCGCTAGCTCGCGGCGGGCAGCAAACCATCTGCGCGGAACATCGCCTTGATGCCGCGGATTGCCTGGCGCGTACGGTCCCGGTTTTCAATCAGCGCGAAGCGGACGTGAGTATCGCCATAGTCGCCAAAGCCTATCCCCGGCGAGACGCAGACCTTCGCTTCATTAAGCAACTTTTTCGCAAACTCCAGCGAGCCCATGGCGGCGTAAGGTTCCGGTATTTTCGCCCAGACGTACATGGACGCTTTCGGACACTCCACCATCCAGCCAGCTTCGTGGAGCCCTTTCACCAGCACATCGCGACGGCGCTTATATTGCTCGGCGATTTCACGCACGCACTGCTGATCGCCCTCAAGGGCAGCGATCGCCGCCACCTGCAGCGGCGTGAACGTGCCATAGTCGTGATAGCTTTTGATGCGAGCGAGGGCATTCACCAGGGTCTTATTGCCGACCATAAAGCCAATGCGCCAGCCGGCCATGTTATAGCTTTTCGACAGGGTAAAGAACTCGACGGCGACATCACGCGCGCCGGGCACCTGCATGATGGAGGGCGCTTTCCAGCCGTCATACACGATATCGGCATAGGCCAGATCGTGGACGACCAGGATGTCATACTGCTTCGCCAGGGCGACGACCTTTTCAAAGAAGTCCAGCTCGACGCACTGCGCGGTCGGATTCGAGGGAAAGCCAAGGATCATCATCTTCGGCTTCGGATAGCTCTCGCGGATGGCACGTTCCAGCTCGTTAAAGAAATCCACCCCTTCCACCAGCGGCACCGAGCGCACCTGCGCCCCGGCAATCACCGCGCCATAGATGTGAATCGGATAGCTGGGGTTTGGCACCAGCACCGTGTCGCCATGATCCAGAGTCGCCAGCATCAGGTGTGCCAGCCCCTCTTTCGAACCAATGGTGACGATCGCTTCCGATTCCGGATCGATGTCAACGTTATAGCGTTCTTCATACCAGCGTGAAATGGCGCGACGCAGGCGCGGGATCCCCCGCGAGGTAGAGTAACCATGGGTGTCAGGCCGTTGAGCAACGGTGCAAAGTTTTTCCACGATATGCGGCGGCGTCGCGCCATCGGGATTGCCCATGCTGAAATCAATAATATCTTCGCCGCGCCGGCGCGCAGCCATTTTCAGTTCAGCAGTAATATTAAAAACGTACGGGGGGAGACGATCGATACGCGTAAAACGGCGTTCAGGACTGGATTCAGCCATAGGTTCCTCTAATTAACGTTAGCGCCCGGACCGTCCGAGCGACGCTGCCGCTGTTGCGGCTCGTTTAGAAAATAACCTGAAAAAAATCATGTTGTCGAGAGGCATGATGAAAAATATTCTCTGGCGAAAAAAACGGGTATCGACCGCAGTAAATGCGGCTGTGAGTCGCCGGAATAATTCAGAGTTGCATAAGTGTGATAACACATTGATATCTTTCTTATCACAGATATTTTTCGTTAAAAGGCAAGACTGCGGCTATCGCGGTACTCACCCATTAATCCCCTTTAAAAAGCATGCCTTTTCCTCATTATATTTCTGCGGCTGGTCTTCTGCCGTCAGGTTTTTTATCATGTTCTTTTCTGGCCACTGACGCGGCGCACCCATGCACGAAATTTTTACGATGATGCTGGCGGTCTATGATCGTGCGGCCCTGATGCTTATTTGCCTGTTTTTCCTCATTCGCCTGCGCCTGTTCCGCGAACTGTTGCATAAGTCGGCCCATACGCCGAAAGAGCTGCTGGCCGTGACCGCCATTTTCTCGCTGTTCGCCCTGTTCAGCACCTGGTCCGGCGT
Source organism: Klebsiella sp. A-Nf5 (assembly GCF_002810545.1). Lineage (NCBI taxonomy): Bacteria > Pseudomonadati > Pseudomonadota > Gammaproteobacteria > Enterobacterales > Enterobacteriaceae > Klebsiella > Klebsiella sp. A-Nf5. Next base: position 107,604 of record NZ_PIOG01000155.1, read on the forward strand.
CCCGGTGGAAGGTTCGCTGGTGAATGTGCGCATTATCGCCGTCATGTCTGGCGGGATCCTGTTTGGTCCGTGGGTAGGGGCAATTGTCGGGGTAATTGCCGGCGTACACCGCTACCTGATTGATATCGATGGCGTCACCGCCGTGCCCTGCTTTATCACCAGCATTGTCGCAGGCCTGCTGTCAGGATTGATTAACCGTAAAGTGGCCCGCGATCAACGGTGGAAAATCGGTATTCTGGCCGGCATGGTGTGTGAGACCCTGACCATGATCCTGGTAGTGGTCTGGGCGCCTTCCCTGAACCTCGGCCTGGATATCGTCTCTAAAATTGGTATCCCGATGATCCTCGGCAGCGTCTGCATCGGTTTTATCGTGCTGCTGGTACAGAGCGTGGAAGGGGAAAAGGAGGCCAGCGCGGCGCGGCAGGCAAAACTGGCGCTCGATATCGCCAACAAAACCCTGCCGCTGTTTCGTCATGTTAACAGCGATTCTTTGCGCCAGGTATGCGAGATTATCCGCCGCGACATTACCGCCGACGCGGTGGCGATCACTAACACCGAACACGTACTGGCCTACGTGGGCGTGGGGGAAGCCAACTATCAACACCACGACGATGTCATCAGCCCTACCACCCGGCAAGCGATTCGTTATGGGAAAATCATCATAAAAAACAATGATGAAGCCCACCGCACGCCGGAGATCCACTCCTTGATGGTCATTCCGCTCTGGGAAAAAGGCGTGGTGACCGGCACGCTAAAAATTTATTACTGCCACGCCCATCGCATCACCTCGACACTGCAGGAGATGGCGATTGGCCTGTCGCAAATTATCTCCACCCAGCTGGAGGTCTCCCGCGCCGAACAGCTGCGGGAGATGGCCAATAAAGCGGAGCTGCGCGCCCTGCAAAGCAAGATTAACCCGCATTTTTTATTTAATGCGCTGAACGCGATCTCCTCCTCGATTCGCCTTAATCCGGACACCGCGCGCCAGCTCATTTTTAATCTGTCGCGCTATCTGCGCTATAACATCGAATTAAAAGACGATGAGCAGATTGATATCAAACGAGAGCTATATCAGATCAAAGATTATATCGCCATTGAACAGGCGCGATTCGGCGACAAGCTGACGGTCATCTATGATATTGACGACGACGTCAGCTGCGTGATCCCGAGCCTGCTTATCCAGCCGCTGGTGGAGAATGCCATCGTTCATGGTATCCAGCCCTGTAAAGGCAAGGGGGTGGTGACGATCGGCATTAACGAGTGCGGAAATCGGGTACGCATCAGCGTTCGCGACACCGGCAACGGCATCGATCCCGCCGTCGTCGCTCGCGTGGAAGCCGACGAAATGCCGGGAAATAAAATCGGCCTGCTTAACGTTCATCACCGGGTGAAGCTCCTCTACGGCGAGGGGTTGCATATCCGCACCCTGACGCCAGGAACAGAAATCGCCTTTTATGTCCCCAATCACCACACGCCGCAGGCGCTGACGGAGTCTCTGTTGTCATGAGCGGAGAAAAGATGAAAGTTATTATTGTGGAAGATGAGTTTCTGGCTCAGCAGGAGCTCTCCTGGCTTATCAACACCCACAGCCAGATGGAGATCGTCGGCAGCTTTGACGATGGCCTGGACGTGCTGAAATTTCTCCAGCACAACAAGGTCGATGCCATTTTTCTCGATATCAATATTCCGTCGCTGGACGGGGTTTTGCTGGCGCAAAACATCAGCCAGTTTGCCCATAAGCCTTTTATCGTCTTTATCACCGCGTGGAAAGAGCACGCCGTGGAAGCCTTTGAGCTGGAGGCGTTTGACTACATCCTGAAGCCCTACCAGGAGTCACGCATCATCAATATGCTACAAAAGCTAACCGCCGCCTGGCAGCAGCAAAATAACGTCGCTGCGGGAGCGACCAGCGCGGCGCCACGAGAAAACGACACCATCAATCTGATAAAAGATGAACGAATAATCGTCACCAGCATCCATGATATTTATTATGCTGAGGCGCATGAAAAGATGACGTTCGTCTATACCCGCCGGGAGTCATTCGTCATGCCGATGAACATCACCGAATTCTGCAGCAAACTGCCCACCGCACATTTCTTTCGCTGCCACCGCTCGTACTGCGTGAATCTGAGCAAGATCCGCGAAATTGAGCCGTGGTTTAACAATACCTATGTGCTGCGCCTGCGCGACCTTGAATTTCAGGTGCCGGTGAGCCGCAGTAAAGTGAAAGAGTTTCGCCAGCTGATGAATCTGTAGAGGCGGGAAGTCCCGCCATCCGGGCTACGACGGTAGCCCGGGAGGGATGCGCTTATAACACCTGGCCCAGCGTCTGACGCAGATGCGCGCCGGAGCCCAGCAGGCCCGGGTTTTCATGGACGATCAGGTAAACCGGAATATCCTGAACATAAGCTTTGAAACGGCCTTTGTCTTCAAAACCGCCGCGGAAGCCGGAGGCTTTAAAGAACTCCAGGAAGCGCGGCACGATGCCCCCGGCGATATACACGCCGCCAAAGGTCCCGAGAGTCAGCGCCAGGTTTCCGCCGAAGCGGCCCATAATGACGCAGAACAGCGATAGCGCCCGGCGACAGTCGGTACAACTGTCCGCCAGCGCTCGCTCGGTGACCTCGCGCGGCTGCAGGTTTTCCGGCAGGCGGCCATCAGATTTCACAATCGCGCGGTACAAATTGACCAGTCCGGGACCCGAGAGCACGCGTTCTGCGGAAACATGCCCCAGCTCGGCGCGCAGCTCCTCCAGAATAATCCCCTCTTCTTCGCTGTTCGGCGCAAAATCGACATGACCGCCTTCGCCCGGCAGGCTGACCCAGCGCTTGTCAACGTGCACCAGATGCGCCACGCCAAGCCCGGTTCCGGCGCCATAAACGGCGATCGGTTTGCCCGCTACCGGAGCGCTGCCGCCAAACTGAATGAGGTGCTCGGCTTTCAGCATCGGGATGGCCATGGAAACGGCGGTAAAATCGTTAATTATCTCCAGATGGGCAAAGCCAAGGTTGCGCTTCATTTCAGCGATGGAGAAGGCCCAGGTATGGTTGGTCATCGCTACCCAGTCGCCGGTGATCGGGCAGGCAATGGCGATGCAGCCTTCGTTGACGGTCACCTGGTGCTCCTCCAGATAGACGCGCACCACCGCCTCCAGACTGGGATAATCGAGCCCGGAATAGGTCTTAGCACGAGAGATCTCTCCGCTCGCCAGATCACATAGCGCCAGGCGGGCGTTGGTCCCCCCGACATCTCCTACTAAAGCAAATTTTGTCATTCCGTTACGGCTCCGCTAAAGTCAAAATAATTCTTTTGGCACACTGTAAATTCATGGCGGCTTAACAACAACGTCCAACGCGCAGACGCCCCTTGTTTAGCGACACAGGTCACATTTAGTTTGTAATCTATGCAAGGTAGTCTGTAAACGACGCCTCGGATATCAGACGCCGCCTTAACTTTATCGTTTCAGCACCATTTGCATCGACGGCCCCTACCGACGAAGGCAAAGTAGTGCTTCAGAACTTTGACAAGGACATTTTCATGCTCCATCCTCGCGCCAGAACAATGCTGATCCTGTCGGTGCCGGCCATCCTGATAGGTATCGCCTGCAGTCTGATCCTGATCGGCGCGATGAAGGTTGCCGCGCTGCTACAGCGCGTGCTGTGGAGCAATCTGCCCACCCAGTTGGGGATGAGCGCTGACAGCCCGCTATGGATTATCGCCATGCTCACGGCGACAGGGATCGCCGTGGGCCTGGTCGTCCGCTACAGCCCGGGACACGCCGGGCCGGATCCGGCCACTGAATCGCTCATTGGCGCCCCCATTGCCACCGGCGCGCTGCCCGGGCTGCTGGCCGCGCTGATCCTCGGCCTTGCCGGCGGCGTCAGCCTCGGCCCGGAGCATCCGATTATGGTGGTGAATATTGCGCTGGCCGTCGCCGTCGGCTCACGGCTGTTTCCGCGCGTCAGCTCGCTGGACTGGACCATCCTCGCGGCCTCAGGCACCATCGGCGCCCTCTTCGGCACCCCGGTGGCCGCCGCGCTGATTTTTTCGCAAACCCTCAACAGCAGCAACGAGTCGCCGCTGTGGGATCGTCTTTTTGCGCCGCTGCTTGCCGCCGCCGCGGGCGCGCTGACGACCGGGCTGTTTTTCCACCCGCATTTCACGCTGCCGATCCCCCATTATGGCCAGATGCGCTTCGTCGATATCATCAGCGGCATGATCGTCGCTCTGATTGCTATCGCCGTCGGTATGGTGGCCGTCTGGTGTTTGCCGCGCCTGCACGCCCTGATGCATCGTTTGAAAAATCCTATCCTGACGCTGGGCATCGGCGGGCTGCTGCTGGGGATCCTCGGGACTATTGGCGGGCCCTTAACGCTGTTTAAGGGGCTGGATGAGATGCAGCAGCTGGCTTTCAGCCAGACGCTAACCGCCGCGGATTTTCTGCTCATCGCGCTGGTCAAACTGGCTGCCCTGGTGCTCGCCTCCGCCAGCGGTTTCCGCGGTGGGCGGATTTTCCCGGCGGTCTTCGTCGGGGTGGCGCTGGGGCTGATGCTGCATGCCCACGTGGAAGCTGTACCAGCGGCGATCACCGTCTCCTGCGCGATCCTCGGCATGGTGCTGGTCGTCACCCGCGACGGCTGGCTGAGCCTGTTTATGGCCGCCGTGGTGGTCCCGGATACGACGCTGCTACCGCTGCTGTGCATTGTGATGCTCCCGGCCTGGCTGCTGCTGGCCGGGAGGCCGTTGATGATTGCCAAACGACATACCGACTAAACGCGGCTGTTTCGCTCCTCCAGCGCCTGCGTCACCGCACGCAGGAAATCGGGGATATCCATTTTCGGTAGCATCACTTCGACCAGGGTAAGGGTATCAGAGGTGATGCTTTCCGCCATCGCTTCCCGTAACTCAGCCGTGTGCGTGACCCGCCAGCAGCGAGAAACAACGTCCGGGGCAAAGGCTTCCGGCAGTCGCTGCCAGTCCCACAGGGCGATGTCATTGTAGCGCTGCTCAGGGCCGTGAATCGCCCGCTCCACGGTATACCCTTCGTTATTCAGCAACAGAATAAGCGGTTTTTGCTTATCGCGAAGCATAGAGCCCATCTCCTGAATCGTCAGTTGGGCGGCGCCATCGCCGACGATCAGCACCACCCGCCGCTCTGCCGCCGCGGTTTGCGCGCCATAGGCGGCCGGGAGGGTAAAACCAATCGACCCCCACAGCGGCTGGACGATCAGCGACGCCTCTGACGGTAGCTTCAGCGCCGCGATGCCAAACGCCGCCGTCCCCTGATCGGCGAGGATAATATCGCCGGGGCGCAGCGCATCCTGCACCGTCGACCAGAAATTCTTCTGGGTTAACTCGCCTTCGGCCTCCTCTTCCACTTCCGGCGCCACGACCTGAGGCGCCGCCCACTCCGCCGCCAGCGGGGCGGAAAGCGTCATTAATGCAGCCAGAGCTTGATCCATCGGCACGCCGCTGAACCAGTGGTCGCCCACCCTGACGGCGAAGGGCTGGATCTCTATGGTCTTCTCCCGCGCCAGATGCTGGGTGAATCCCGCGGTGATAGTGTCGGTGAAGCGCGTGCCAATGCAGATGATGGCGTCGGCGTTTTCAATCGCCTCCCGGGTCTGTGGGGCGCTGGCGATCCCGCTGTAGGTCCCGACAAACCCGCGCTGCTGCTCATCGAACAACCCCTTGCCCATTAGCATGGTGGCATGGGCGATGGGGGTTTTCGCCACCCACTCCCGGAGCGTGTTCTGCAGGCCATAGCGTTGCGCCAGGAAATCCGCCAGCAGAGAAATGCGTCGGCTGCCCCGCAGCAGGCGGCTGGCATGTTCGCGGAACCCCGCGAGCTGGTTTTCATCCGCCGTCGCGGCCTCCACCAGCAAGCGCTGGGCCGGGGCAATCGCTGCCGCTCTGGCGACATCGGCCGGCAGCATCAGATAGCCGGGCCGATGATGCGTCAGCATATCGCGCAGAACACGGTCGATTTCATGGCAGGCATTGCCGGCGGTCAGCAGCGCCTGGCTGCAGGTGATCTGCTCGCTCATGCGGGCGAAATGGCGAAAATCGCCATCGCCGAGGGTATGGTGCAACAGTTCGCCGCGCTGCTGGGCGCCGGTAGAGGGCGCGCCGACGATATGCAATACCGGAATATGTTCCGCATAGCTACCCGCAATGCCGTTCAGCGCGCTCAGTTCACCGACGCCGTAGGTGGTCAGCAGCGCACCGGCCCCTTTGATGCGCGCATATCCGTCAGCGGCATAGGCCGCATTCAGCTCGTTGGCGCAGCCGACCCAGCCTAATGCGCTGTGCGCGATGACGCGATCGAGAAACTGTAAGTTGTAATCTCCCGGCACGCCGAACAAGCGGTCAATACCGCAGTCGACGAGGCGATCCAGCAGATAATCCCCAATAGTGTAGGTCGGTTGCATGTCCATTATCCTCATTTTGGTGCAGGTGTAATTTGAGTATTGAATAAGCGATCCGCCTGTCCAGAAGGGGGACGATAAAGCCGGTGTAAAGCAATAGTTACGCCCAAAAAGCAGTGTACTCCATGCAGAACATTGATTAGTGTAAACGTATACACACCCTGTTTTATCTGCGGAGGAAGAATGGTTTACCAGGCAAGCACCACGCGATATCAAACGATGGAATATCGTCGCTGCGGTCGCAGCGGCCTTCAGCTCCCGGCGATTTCTCTCGGCCTGTGGCACAACTTTGGCGACGAAACGCGAGTGGAGACCAGCCGGCAGATGCTCCTGCACGCGTTTGACCTTGGCATCACTCATTTCGACCTGGCCAACAACTATGGGCCGCCGCCGGGTTCAGCAGAGAGCAATTTTGGCCGCATTCTGAAAGAGGCGCTCCTGCCCTATCGCGATGAGTTAATCATCTCCACCAAAGCGGGCTACACCATGTGGGACGGCCCTTACGGCGACTGGGGTTCACGTAAATATCTGGTGGCCAGTCTTAACCAGAGCCTGCAACGCATGGGGCTGGAGTATGTCGATATTTTTTATCATCACCGTCCGGACCCACAGACCCCCCTGACGGAAACGATGCGTGCGCTCGATCACCTTGTACGCCAGGGGAAAGCGCTTTACGTCGGGATCTCCAACTATCCGCTGGCCCAGGCGCAGGAAGCGGTGAAGATCCTTAACGACCTCGGTACGCCCTGCGTCATTCACCAGCCCCGCTACTCAATGTTCGAACGCAGTGCGGAAGAGGGGCTGCTGGATTTTCTGCAGACGGAAGGGGTGGGAAGTATAGCGTTTTCACCGCTGGCCGGCGGACAGCTTACCGATCGCTATCTGAACGGTATCCCGGCCGACTCTCGCGCCGCCAGCAGCAGTCGTTTTCTGCAGCCGGAGCAACTGACCGCCGCCCGATTAGAAAAAATTCGTCAGCTAAATACGATGGCGGAAGAGCGCGGGCAGAAGCTGTCGCAGATGGCGCTGGCCTGGGTACTGCGCGAGGAGAAAGTGACCTCCGTGCTGATCGGCGCCAGCAAAACCACGCAGCTGGATGATGCTGTCGGGATGCTGCAGAATCGTCACTTCAGCGCCGAGGAATGCGCGGCCATCGATGCCATCCTTGCGCTGTAAAGCAAATGTTACTTTAGCAAAACGTGCTCTTTTCTGCGCTTTCGGAGTTCGTCCGATGCGGCGGGTCTTTACCGGCCCGTAATATCAGGTTATCAGGCCGCTTACGGCCCCGATCGTGAAGGAGAAGAGTATGTTCAGGTCACTGATTCTGGCAGCAGTACTGCTGGCCGCAGCGCCACTAGTTGCTAACGCTGGTGAAATCACCCTGCTGCCATCGATAAAATTACAAATTGGCGATCGTGACAATTACGGTAACTACTGGGACGGTGGCGGCTGGCGCGACCGTGATTACTGGCGTCGTCACTATGAATGGCGTGATAACCGTTGGCATCGTCATGACAACGGCTGGCACCGCGGCTGGGACAAGGGCAAAGATAAAGCCTGGGAGCGCGGCTATCGTGCTGGCTGGAGCGACCGCGACGACCACCGCGGCGGCTGGGGACGAGGCCCGGGCGGACGTGGGCATGGACATGGACATGGCCATCACTAGCAGACTTAAAGGGGAGCCCATTGGCTCCCCTTAACGTTATCCAGCATGGGTAATGAACTACGCCACGCCGAGCAACGATCCCACGATTAACCAGCCGTTCAGGCTCACGACAATAGCGACAATTGCCCAGCCAGTGCCTCTCACCCAGCGAGTGTTCACCAAATCCCCCATGAGTTTCGCATCGTTGGTGAATATCAGCAGCGGCACCAGGGCAAGCGCAATACCAAAACTCAGCAGCACCTGACTCATCACCAGGATACGCGTAGGATCCAGCCCCAGCAGGATCACCACAAACGACGGCAGCATGGTGACCGCCCGACGAAACCACAGCGGGATATGAAA
>NZ_PIOG01000280.1:0-187752 GCF_002810545.1 Klebsiella sp. A-Nf5
CTCGCGTTGTGGGCCGATCCTGACCGGTTTATGTTGCATTTCGGTTAAGTGATGATGACTAAAGGATGAAGAGTTGGTGCCAGAAGGATGACAGGGCGGCAGGACCGCCCTGCCGGGGTCAGCCCTGTTTAACCACGTTGATCATCCAGGGGACGCCAAAGCGGTCCACGACCTGGCCGAAACCGTGGGCCCAGAAGGTTTCCTGCCAGGGCATCTCAATGCGCCCGCCAACGGCCAGCGCTTCGAACCAGCGCTGACCTTCATCGACATCGCTGGGGGCGAGGGCGAGGGTGAAGCCAGTGTATTGCGCATCGGAACCGAAGACGCTGTCGCTCAGCATCAGCTCGCCGTTGTTGATGCGCAGGCTGGCGTGAGCGATGGCGTCTTGATCTATCTGCTGACCGGACGGGCAGTCATCCGACGCTTCCTGTGTCGATGGCGGCATTTCGCCAAAGGTCATTTTAAACGTTAACTCTGCACCCAGCGTCTGCTGATAGAAGGCGATTGCCTCGGCGCAGTTGCCCGCAAAGGCAAGGTAGGGACTTAAGGACATGGTGAATACCTCAGTGGCCGTAACCCGTAAAGCGTAGTCGCCGGGGACGCTGTTGAGCCAGACGGCAGCGCGAAAATGTGTAGCGGCATAGCGGCGAAATGGTCAGTGAAAATAGCGGGGACTGAGGCGGAAAATAACAGGTTGCACAGGGAGCGGGTGGGTCACGATGATATCGGGAGCGGCGACGGTGGTGCAGGAAAATAATGACGCCGCCCTCCCGGAAATAAATCAGTTCTTTTTGACGAATTCCGACTTGAGCTTCATCGGACCAAAACCGTCAATTTTGCAGTCAATATTGTGATCGCCTTCGACCAGACGGATATTCTTCACTTTGGTGCCGATTTTCAGCATCGAAGAGCTGCCTTTTACCTTCAGATCTTTCACTACGGTAACGCTATCGCCATCGGCCAGTAAATTGCCATTGGCATCTTTAACGATCAGAACGTCGCTCTCTTCTGTCGCCTCGGCAGGGTTCCACTCATGGGCACATTCCGGGCAGATGTACATGCCGTTATCTTCATAAGTGTAAGTCGAATCGCATTTTGGGCAGTGTGGCAGTTGCATGACGTTCCTCGTGATGTCGTCGGAAAACAGGACGTTGGTCCTCTAAACAGCGGCTGATAGCCGAAAGTGTGGCTGATTATAGCGCAATCACCCACTTTTGTCGGGTGTTTTTTTAGTAAAAATTACCCATCACACTATTCGGGTGAAAGCAGAATAACCGCCAAAATTATCCGCCAGAGGATAAGGGGGAGTGAGGAAATAATTTTTGCGAGCAGCCAGTAAAATGAACTTATTTATTTTCGGACACTCTGTAATAGGGCGGTAAATTTATGTGAAGTTGATCGCAGATATAAACGCTGTTAGGGTAAAAAAGGGGAGCAGGTCAATTTCATCAGGTATCACGATCGGCCGCTCTATTTATTCACCAGTAGCCAGAGCAGGCGTCAACAGGTTCGGTTGTACATTCTGTCAGCAGACAGTGCAGGCAAACCTGCTACGCTTGAAATGAGGAGCACAGCAATTCACCGCTCCTGACGCACGATGCGAATGGCATTGCCATTCGGCGATGATGCGTGTACTCAAGGCGGAGTAGCAGAGGAAAAATATGCTTAAAAGGAAAAAAATAAAGCCCATCACCCTTAAGGATGTGACCATCATCGATGATGGTAAACTGAAAAAGGCGATCACCGCGGCCTCCCTGGGTAACGCGATGGAGTGGTTCGATTTCGGCGTCTATGGCTTTGTGGCCTACGCCTTAGGTAAAGTCTTCTTCCCCGATGCCAACCCAAGCGTGCAGATGATTGCCGCACTCGGTACCTTCTCCGTTCCATTTTTAATTCGTCCGTTAGGCGGCCTGTTTTTCGGGATGCTGGGCGATAAATATGGTCGGCAGAAAATCCTCGCAATAACCATCGTGATCATGTCGATAAGTACTTTCTGTATCGGCCTGATTCCGTCGTATGCCACGATAGGCATCTGGGCGCCGATCCTGCTGCTGCTGTGTAAAATGGCGCAAGGCTTCTCGGTCGGCGGTGAATATACCGGGGCATCGATCTTCGTCGCGGAATATTCTCCTGACCGTAAACGCGGCTTTATGGGCAGTTGGCTGGACTTTGGCTCCATCGCCGGGTTTGTGATGGGGGCCGGCGTGGTGGTTCTCATCTCCAGCGTGGTGGGGGAACAGAACTTTCTCGACTGGGGTTGGCGTATCCCGTTCTTCCTGGCGCTGCCGTTAGGCATCATCGGTCTCTATCTGCGCCATGCGCTGGAAGAGACCCCGGCGTTCCAGCAGCATGTGGACACCATGGAGCAGGGCGACCGTGAAGGACTGCAGGACGGGCCGAAGGTCTCTTTTAAAGAGATTGCCACCAAGCACTGGCGTAGCCTGCTGACCTGTATTGGTCTGGTGATTTCCACCAACGTGACCTATTACATGCTGCTGACCTATATGCCGAGCTACCTGTCGCATAACCTGCACTACTCGGAAGATCATGGGGTGCTGATCATCATCGCCATCATGGTCGGGATGCTGTTTGTGCAGCCGGTTATCGGTATGCTCAGCGACCGCTTTGGCCGTCGTCCGTTCATCCTGATTGGTAGCGTGGCGCTGTTTGCCCTGGCGATCCCGGCCTTCATTATGATTAACAGCAACGTGATTGGCCTGATTTTCGCTGGTCTGCTGCTGCTGGCGGTCGTGCTGAACTGCTTTATCGGGGTGATGGCCTCCTCGTTGCCGGCGATGTTCCCGACGCACATCCGCTTCAGCGCCCTGGCCAGCGCCTTTAACATCTCGGTGCTGGTTGCTGGTCTGACGCCAACCCTGGCGGCGTGGCTGGTGGAAACCACTCAGAACCTGATGATGCCGGCGTACTACCTGATGGTCATCGCGGTGGTGGGGATGGCGACGGGTCTGTCGATGAAAGAGACGGCTAACCGCCCGCTGAAAGGGGCGACCCCGGCAGCGTCGGATATCCAGGAAGCGAAAGAAATCCTTGGCGAGCACTACGATAACATCGAACAAAAAATCGAAGATATCGATCAGGAGATCGCCGATCTGCAGGCAAAACGGTCGCGTCTGGTGCAGCAGCATCCGCGTATCAACGACTAACCGTTTTCACTGTTAATCATGCCGCCTGGGGAGACCCCGGCGGCATTTTTTATGCCTCCGGCAAGGCCAGCCCGTGACGTCGCTGCTGGCTAAGTTTACGGTACTGCTGCGGCGGCATGCCCACGTAGCGGGTAAAGGTGCTGTAGAAGCGGCTGCTGGAACGGAAACCGGCGGTGAGGGCAATATCCAGGATGGTCTTGTCGGTATCGCTCAGCAGCGCCCGCACGTGATTGATACGCATAGCGGTAATGTACTGCTTCATGGTCTGCTGCATCACCCGCTGAAAGACCCCCATCGCGTAGTTCGGGTTGAGCTTAACGTGCTCGGCGACGGCGTCGACGGTCAGCGCCTGGTCGTAGTGGGCGGCGATAAACTCCAGCATCTGGCTGACATAAAACTGGGCGTGGCGCGAGACGCTGTTCTTGTGGGTGCGCGAGGTTTTGTTGACCAGAATCGGCTGCCAGCCGGAGAGGCTCAGCCGCTTGAGCATCAGGGCGATTTCATCGATCGCCAGCTGGCGAATCTGTTCATTGTCGTGGTTCAGCTCCTGCTGCCAGCGGCGCACTTCAAAGGCGCTTAACTGCTGCGCGGTGAGGGACTTAATCACCATCCCATGGGTGACGTGGTTGATCAGTTCGCGGTCCAGCGGCCATGAGAGAAACAGATGCATCGGCAGGTTGAATATCGCCATCTGCTGGCAATCGCCAGGGCGGGTCAGCTGATGCGGCGTACAGGCCCAAAACAGGGTGATATAGCCTTTTTCAATACGCACCACTTCGTTATTAATCAAATACTCTACATCGCCGTCGAATGGCACGTTGACCTCCACCTGGCCGTGCCAGTGGCTGGTGGGCATGGCGTGCGGCGGGCGCAGTTCGATATCCATACGCTGATACTCGGAGTAGAGCGCCAGCGGACTGCGGCTCTGCTTTTCGTCGCTGCTGCACATGAAGGGATCGGGGGGCAGGGAAGTAAAGCGGTGTTCCATCATTAACGTGTTCCTGGATTGTCAGAGTGGCTGCATTTTTCACCAAAACTGACGACAGCTTAGCCGAATAACTGGCCCGTTTTCTCTCCTTTTAAGTCGATCTATTCCCAAAAGCTCAGATTTTGTGGCGCTTAATGGCCGATCTGAGTTTCCGGGAATGCTCCGGCGCGAACAGGGCAGCGCAGCGGGGAGCGGCGTGCCACTCTGAAAGCGTTCAATGATCTGATGGAGAGAGTGCAATGTCTGCCCCAAAAATTACTTTTATCGGCGCCGGTTCGACGGTGTTCGTCAAAAATATTCTCGGTGATGTTTTCCAGCGCCCGGCGCTGAAGTCGGCGCATATCGCGCTGATGGATATCGATGAAACCCGGCTGGAAGAGTCGCATATCGTGGTGCGCAAGCTGATGGATTCGGTGGGCGCGAACGGCGAAATCAGCTGCCATCGCGATCGTAAAACCGCCCTGCAAGGCGCCGATTTTGTCGTCGTCGCTTTCCAGATTGGCGGCTATGAGCCCTGTACCGTCACCGATTTTGAAGTCTGCAAGCGCCACGGCCTGGAGCAAACCATCGCCGATACGCTGGGGCCGGGGGGCATTATGCGCGCGCTGCGGACCATTCCCCACCTGTGGGCTATCTGCGACGATATGACAGAGGTCTGCCCGGACGCCACCCTGCTTAACTACGTCAACCCGATGGCGATGAACACCTGGGCCATGTACGCCCGCTACCCGCATATCAAGCAGGTTGGCCTGTGCCATTCGGTACAGGGGACAGCGGAAGAGCTGGCGCGCGATCTCGATCTCGATCCGGCGGATTTACGCTACCGCTGCGCGGGAATTAACCATATGGCGTTCTATCTGTCGCTGGAGAAAAAGCTCGCTGACGGCAGCTACGTCAGTCTCTATCCCGACCTGCTGCAGGCCTACGCCGAGGGCCGGGCGCCGAAGCCGAACCTGCACGGCAACCCGCGCTGCGAAAACATCGTCCGCTATGAGATGTTCAAAAAGCTGGGCTACTTTGTCACCGAATCGTCGGAGCATTTCGCGGAATATACGCCATGGTTTATCAAGCCGGGCCGCGATGATCTTATCGCCCGCTATAAAGTGCCGCTGGATGAATACCCTAAACGTTGCGTCGAGCAACTGGCCAACTGGCATAAAGAGCTGGAGAGCTATAAGCGCGGTGAGCGCATCGACGTTAAACCATCGCGCGAGTATGCCAGCACCATCATGAACGCCATCTGGACCGGCGAGCCAAGCGTGGTGTACGGCAATGTGCGCAACGATAATCTCATCGACAACCTGCCGCAGGGCTGCTGTGTGGAAGTGGCTTGCCTGGTGGACGCCAACGGTATTCAACCGACGAAAGTGGGCGCGCTGCCGGCGCATCTGGCGGCGCTGATGCAGACCAACATCAACGTGCAGACGCTGCTAACGGAGGCCATTCTGACGGAAAATCGCGACTATGTTTATTACGCCACGATGATGGATCCGCACACCGCCGCGGTGCTGGGGATCGAAGAGATCTACGCGCTGGTGGACGATCTGATCGCCAGCCACGGCGACTGGCTGCCGGCCTGGCTGCACCGTTAATCCTCTCATGCCGCCGGGGGATCTGGCCCGGCGGCGCCTGCCATGCTCTATCAAACACTGAAGGAGGCGCTGGCGACAGCGACCTGTACCCTATGAGTATTTCAATGACAACAAAGCTCAGCTACGGATTTGGTGCCTTTGGTAAAGATTTCGCTATCGGTATCGTCTACATGTACCTGATGTATTACTACACCGATATTGTCGGGTTATCGGTTGGGGTGGTCGGCACCTTATTCCTGGTGGCGCGGATCCTCGATGCGATAGCCGATCCAATCATGGGATGGATCGTCAACTGCACGCGATCGCGATGGGGGAAGTTCAAACCGTGGATCCTGATCGGCACGATAACCAACTCGGCGGTGCTGTATATGCTGTTCAGCGCCCATCACTTCAGCGGCGGGGCGCTACTGGCGTGGGTATGGCTGACCTATCTACTGTGGGGCTTCACCTACACCATCATGGATGTGCCGTTCTGGTCGCTGGTGCCGACCATTACCCTCGATAAACGCGAACGCGAACAACTGGTGCCTTACCCGCGCTTTTTCGCCAGTCTTGCCGGGTTTGTTACGGCCGGCGTCACGCTGCCGTTTGTCAGCGCTGTCGGCGGCGCCGACCGCGGTTTTGGTTTCCAGATGTTCACTCTGGTGCTGATCGCCTTCTTTGTGGTTTCCACCCTCGTCACCCTGCGCAACGTCCATGAGGTTTACTCCTCCGACAGCGGCGTGAGCGAGGATTCCAGCCATCTTTCACTGCGCCAGATGGTGGCGCTTATCTATAAAAACGATCAGCTGGCCTGTCTGTTAGGCATGGCGCTGGCCTATAACACGGCGGCGAATATTATCGCTGGCTTTGCGATTTACTACTTTACCTACGTCATTGGCAGCGCGGAGATGTTTCCGTATTACATGTCCTACGCGGGGGCGGCGAATTTGCTGACGCTGATCCTGTTCCCACGGCTGGTAAAAGGGCTGTCGCGGCGCATTCTGTGGGCGGGGGCATCGATCATGCCGGTGCTGGGCTGCGGCGTGCTGTTGCTGATGGCGCTGAGCGGCGTTTACAACATCGCGCTGATTTCGCTGGCCGGGGTGCTGTTGAATATCGGCACCGCGCTGTTCTGGGTGCTGCAGGTCATTATGGTGGCCGATACCGTCGACTACGGCGAATATACGATGAATATCCGCTGCGAAAGCATCGCCTACTCGGTACAGACGCTGGTGGTGAAAGCGGGCTCGGCGTTTGCGGCCTGGTTTATTGCTGTGGTGCTGAGTATCATCGGCTACGTGCCGAATGTTGTTCAATCTGCACAGACGAAACTGGGGATGCAGGCGATTATGATTGCGCTGCCGACGCTCTTTTTTGCCCTGACGCTGTTTCTCTATTTTCGTTATTACAAACTGAATGGCGATATGCTGCGTCGTATTCAGATTCACCTGCTGGATAAATATCGCCGGGTACCGGAAAATGTCGTCGAGCCGGAACGGCCGATTGTAGTACCCAATCAGGTGTAAAAGCGTGCGAAAACCGCTGACGAAAGAGGGGAGGGATGCTCTCTTTTTGTACAAAAAACAGCGTCTGAAACAGACAGAGAAAGGAAACTGTAATTCTCTATTTTGTCTCAATAATTTCTCTTTCTGGGTTCATGGAGTTGTCTTTTTCTCCCGATGTTCTCAAATAAAACTCGGAATTGTCTCTTTTTCGTGCTCTTGCGCTGCTTTTTAACTCTTGCTACTCTTTTTGGGTCTTACATTTTTCTCTTATTTGTCTCAGTGATGGAGCAATGCGATGCGCATTTTTATCGATGATGGTTCAACCAATATCAAAATGCTGTGGGAGCAAGATGGCGAAACTTTCACCCATATCAGCCCCAACAGTTTCAAGCGAGGCTGGTCTGCCACCTTCGGTTCCGGGAAGCCATTTAACTACACCGTGGATGATGAAAAGTACTCTTTCGACCTGATCACCCCCGATGCGCTGCCGACCAATAACATTGACTGGCAATATAGCCCGTTGAATTCCATCGCCGTCCATCACGCGCTGCTGACCAGTGGTCTGGAGCCGCAGGATGTTGAAATTGTGGTCACCCTACCGCTGACCGAATTTTATGACGAAGATGCGCAATATCGCCTCGACAACATTGAGCGTAAGAAAAAGAGCCTGCTGCGCGACGTTAAACTGAATAAAGGCGTGGTGTTCAATATCACCAAAGTCACCGTGCGTCCGGAATCCATTCCGGCGGGGATCAGCCTGTGCGATGAACTGAAACCGTCGCATTCGGTGCTGATTATCGACCTCGGCGGCACCACGCTGGATATTTCAATGGTCGCCGGGCAGATGACCTCGGTTTCGCGCATTTACGGCGATCCGAAGCTGGGTGTATCGCTGGTGACCGATGCCGTTAAGCTGGCGCTGGCCCGGGCGAATACCGACACTTCTAGCTATAACGTCGACCAGATAATTATCAACCGCCACGACGAAGAATACCTGACCGACAACATCAACGATCCGGATGCGGTTTCTGAGGTGAAAAAGGTCATCGCGAACAGTATTGAGCGCCTGACCACCCGCGTCCTGACAGCCATCGATAGCTTTAAAGGCTATTCGCACGCCATCGTGATTGGCGGCGGCGCGCCGCTGGTGGCCGATGCGATTCGTGAACGTATGGGCCTGCGCGAAGATCGTTTCGTGGTGGCTGAAGAGCCGCAGTTCGCCCTGGTGCGTGGTCTGAAAATTATTGGCTAAGGAGCGTCTATGACTCTGGATCGCAGAAAGGTTCTGATATACCTGCGCCCGGATATCAGCGCCAGCGAGCGCTTTGCGGACGCGAAAATTGAGGCCCATCACCGCGGCGACCGCGGCGATATGTCGCGTACGGCGCTGCTGGCGGGGCTGGCGTTAGGGGAAGTCGATAGCCGCCTGCCGTCGATGCTGGCGGCGCTGCTGGCGGAAGATACTAAACCGGAAACGCTGCGTAAGATGCTGGCTTCGTTCCTTGAAATCCAGCCGGCCTCTTCCGCCCCGGCGTCCGCGCCAGCGGCCGCGCCGGTTAAAGCGCCGGAGCCGCCAGCCCCGGTGAGCGAGAGCGTCTCCGCGCGTAATCTCGCCGGTTCGTTACCGGATTAAGCGCTGTTCCCGGTTTGCGCTATCCGGGAAACTCCCCGGCTTGCGCTGCGCTTAGCCGGGCTACTGTTTGCACTGTCCGGTAGCCCGGGTAAGGCGGAACGCCGCGACCCGGGAAATTCCGCTTAGTTTGTAGGCCGGGTAAGGCGTAGCCGCCACCCGGCATACAGGCGGCTCCCTGGCTGTGGCCATGCCCGGCGGCGCTACGCTTGCGCGGGCCTACGGATCCAGTTCAATGGTGGGCCCAGTGCCGTTTGTAGGCCGGGTAAGGCGTAGCCGCCACCCGGCATACAGGCGGCTCCTTGGCTGTGGCCATGCCCGGCGGCGCTACGCTTGCGCGAGCCTACGGATCCAGTGCAATGGTGGGCCCAGTGCAGTTTGTAGGCCGGGTAAGGCGTAGCCGCCACCCGGCATACAGGCGGCTCCTTGGCTGTGGCCATGCCCGGCGGCGCTACGCTTGCGCGGGCCTACGGATCCAGTTCAATGGTGGGCCCAGTGCCGTTTGTAGGCCGGATAAGGCGTAGCCGCCACCCGGCACGAAGACGGAACGCTGCCACCCGGGATGTCGCCCCTATCCGTGGGCGAGGAAGCGGGCCAGGCGCTGCTGCAGCAGGCGATTTTCGCGGGTCAGCCGCGCGTTCTCATCCAGCAGCGTCAGCGCCACCGCAATCCCCGGCCAGTCCAGCTCCAGCTCATTACGCAGGCGCACCGCGCGATGGACAATCGTCACCGCGCTGTCGTCGAACAGCCAGGTTTCCGCCTGCGGCTGGTGCGGTTCAATCATCCCTAAGCCGACGATCTCCGCCAGCTCCTCTTCCGATACCCCGGTACGCAGGCACAATTCGGTAATGGTAAACGTCACTGTTACTGTAGCCATCAGGCTTTCCCCCATGTCTTACGCGGATCGAAGCTGGCTTCGGCGGCGGCCAATTGTTGCCAGAGCCCACGCGCTTTTTCATCTGGTTTTGGCGGCATGACAATTTTGATGACGGCGAACAAATCGCCAGTGTGGGTTTTGCTCACCAGCCCTTTACCCTTGATGCGCAGGCGCTGTCCTGCCTGACTGCCCGGCGGCACCGTTAGCAGGATGCTCTCTTTCAGGGTGGGCACCGTCACTTTCGCGCCCAGCGCGGCCTCCCATGGCGACAGCGGCAGGACGATCTCCAGGTTATGGCCCACGATGTCGAACAGCGGATGCGGGGCGATGTGGATAACCAGCCACAGATCGCCGTTCGGGCCGCCGTTTTCGCCCGGCGTCCCCTGGCCTTTCAGGCGGATACGCTGACCATCGACTACCCCGGCGGGGATCTTCACATTCAGCGTTTTCGGCGTTTCACTTTCGATCATGCCAAACACGTTGTATACCGGCAGGTTATAGCTGATGGTGCGGGTCTGCTCGGCCAGCGTCTCTTCAAGGAACACCGCCACTTCGATCTCCAGATCGTGGCCGCGTGCGGCATGCTGACGGCGACGCTGATGCGCCTGCTGGCCAAACATGGAGGAGAAGATGTCGTCGAAATCTTGCTGGCTGTAGCTCTGCTCGTGTGTCTGCTGCTGGCGACCGAAGCCGGGATCGTTGCGATGCTGCCAGAGCTGATCGTATTCGGCGCGCCGCTGCTCATCTTTCAGGACTTCCCAGGCTTCGGCGAGATCCTTGAATTTGGCTTCGGCATCGCTTTCTTTACTGACGTCGGGGTGGTATTTGCGTGCCAGGCGGCGGTAGGCGGTCTTGATGGTTTTCAGATCGTCGGTTGGTTGCACCCCGAGAATGGCATAATAATCCTTCAATTCCATGATTTTATCTCATCTATGCTCAGTGCGGTGGTTACATATTCCCTGGAACAGGCGTCAGTATAAAGCGTAGGGCAAATGCGCCCTGAAGGGGAAGAAAAGTGGCGGAAACTTGACGCCGTCGGGGTCAACGGCGTCATGGGCGAGGCTAGTCTTTCGCCTGCGGGCGTGGGCGACGGCGCCATCCTTCAAACAGCACCAGCAGCGCGCCGACGGCGCCAGCCAAGCGCGCGGTGCCGTCTCCGGCGTCGGGAAACAGCTGCTGAATGGTGGGATCGCTGACCAGCATCGACCCGGCAATCCAGCCGATGAGCATTCCGCCCAACAGCACCACGGCGGGAAAGCGGGTGAGCAGGACCAGGACCAGTTTGCTGCCCGCGACGATAATCGGAATGCTGATCGCCACGCCGAGGGCGACCAGCGCAATGTGCCCTTTCCCCGCCGCAGCGACCGCCAGCACGTTATCCAGCGACATGATCACATCGGCGACGGTGATGGTGATCGCGGTGCGCCACAGGCTCGCGGAGCTGCCGACCTCGCTCTCTTCTTCTTCATTACTCACCAGCTTCATACCAATCCACAGCAGGAGCAACGCGCCGACTATTTTCAGCCACGGTAGCGACAGAAGATACAGGGCGATCGCCAGCAACAGCACGCGCGCCAGGATCGCCCCCACGGTACCGATGATGATCGCTTTGGTGCGTTTTTGTGGCGGAAGTTTGCGGCAGGCCATGGCTATCACCACGGCGTTATCGCCGCCCAGCAGTAAATCGATGGCGACAATCTGCAGCATAATCACCGCCATGTCCCATTGTTGGAGTAATGCATTCATTTCGAGAGAAACCACCTGAAAAAGAGCAAGAAAAACCGCTGCGCAGGGTACTCCGCCTGGGGCGCATTGACCACTGACGCAGACCCGCGCCGTCGCGCGGGAAAAGCGAGCCTGAAAAATAAAGTTACGAATCAACGCGCCGTTGGGCAAGGCTTCGGCGAAAAAGGGTGATATTTTGTCACCCAGACTCACCTGCCGTTCACTTATCGCAAGGATCCCCACTATGTCTGGCCACAAGAAATACCTCTCTGTCGCCCTGCTGAGCGCTGTCTTACTGCCGGCGATGGCCTCTGCCGCTGACGCGCCGGCGACCTTCACCCCGGAACAGGAGGCGAAAATCGGCAAAATCGCCGCCGACTACCTGGTCGCCCACCCGGAAGTCCTCCTGCAGGCGAGCCAGAAATTGCAGCAAATACAGGCTGAACAGCAGGCCAGCGCGGCCACCCAGGCAGTGCTGAAAAACGCGGCTGTATTGACCCAGGATAAAAATACCCCGACCTACGGCCCGGCCAATGGCAAAGTCACGGTGATCGAATTCTTCGACTACCAGTGCGTCTACTGCAGCCGTCTGGCGCCGGTGATGGAGCAGGTGATTAAAGCGCACCCGCAGACCCGCTTCGCCTTTAAAGAGTGGCCGATTTTCGGCGGCCGCTGGGAAAGCTCGCTGGAGGCGGCAAAAACCGGCCTGCAGATCTATCAGCAGAAAGGGGCGGATGCCTATCTGGCCTACCATAACGGGATTTACGCTACCGGCCATAACGAAGGTAAGCTGACGACGGCGGATATCCAGCAGCAGGCGAAGAAAGCCGGCTTTGATGCGAAGAAGGCCACCGACGTCGAACCGGTGCTGCAGAGCATTAACGATCTGGCGCAGGAGATTGGTCTGAGCGGCACGCCGGGCGTGATCGTGATGCCGACCACCGGCGCCACGGAAGCCAGCATCACCGTCTTCCCGGGGCTGGCGGATCAGGCCTCGCTGGAAGCCGCCATCAAAAAAGCCGGCGGCTGATCCCCGACGTCGTTACCTATCCAGGCCGCCGACGGCGGCCTTGCTCTCATGCGCGCTCGCTCTCTTCCTGCGGCGGCGGTAACGCGTGGCTTTTTAAATCAATAATCTGCCCGATTTGATCGTGGTAAACGGTGAGCAAATTATAGCGGCTCATCTCCGAGATAATTTGCGGCGCAACGTTAAAGCTGCTCGCCAGCTCATCATGTCGCAGGGTGAGCACCGCGGTATGATGCCGGGTGCGGGCGCGGCGCCGGTTGTAGTGGTACCAGAGGATCAACAGCCAGCCGTTCAGCGCGGCAATCAGCAGATACACCAGCGCCGTATTCAGTGAAGCCATCAGCGACTCCCAGCGCGGAGAGGGCGGCGCGATGAACTGCATCAGCAAATTGGCGTACAGAAAGAACAGAAAACCAAGCCAGGCCAGCAGCGTTAAACCGGCGTCGACCAGCCGGGGCAGCACACGGTGTTCGGTTAAGATGAGCGTATTTTCATTCATCACAGGCTTCCTTTTCCCCGGTCCGGACTCACCCAGCGCGCGCGGGAACGTTGACGTTTCACCATCACTTTTGGAAAAGCGACCAGCGTGGTCAGCAGGCCGATCATCCAGTAAACCATCGGGAACCAGATCACCCAGAACAGCGATTTGGCGACCTTTTTCTCGTAGCGTCGCTCGATATACAGACTGGCGACGAACTGCAGCAGGCACATCACGCCAAGCAGCATGCCGGTGAACTCCGGCGGAAACAGGCTGTGCACCGCCAGATTGTCAGGCAGCGGCATCAGGCGGCTGAGGATAAACAGCAGAATGGTAACCGCGTAGGCAAAGGCCCACAGCGTGGAGCAGGCATACTCCAGAAACAGCGGCCACATCCGATGATGCTCCCAGTGAAACAGACGACGGAGGTTAACCAGGAAAACCTCCGCGCCTCCCTGCGCCCAGCGCAGACGCTGCTTCCATAACCCTTTAAGGGTCTCCGGCATCAGGATCCAGCACAGCGCCCGCGGCTCGAAAAAGATGTCCCAGTGGCGGAGCTGAAGCTTCCAGCTGATATCAATATCTTCGGTGATCATATCCGGGCTCCAGTAGCCGACGTCCGCCAGCGCCTGGCGCCGGAAGGCGGCAATCACACCGGAGACGGTAAAGACCCGGCCATAGATCCGCTGCGTCCGCTTGATAAGCCCAATGATCGACGAGAATTCTCCCACCTGAATGCGACCGATCAGCGTGGATCGGGTGCGGATCCGCGGGTTGCCGGTGACCGCCCCGACGTGCGGATAGTGGATCAACGGCGCGACCAGCCAGGCCGCGGTATCCCGGTCCAGCAGGGCGTCGCCATCGATGCAGACCAGCAGATCGCCGCGGGCGGCGGCGGCGCCTGCTTTGAGCGCCACCGCTTTTCCCTGATTGGCGGCCAGGTGGATCACCCGCAGCTTCGGCTCCTCCTGCGCCAGCTGCTGGAGCACCTGGGCGGTGTTGTCCGAAGAGCCGTCGTTAATGGCGATCACTTCGAGATTGGCGTAACGCTGGGCCAGCGCCGCGCTGATGGTTTCCCGGGCGTTTTTCTCCTCGTTAAAACAAGGGATCAGGATCGAAATCAGCGGATTGCCCGGCAGCGTCGGCGGCGGGGTATCCTCCCCCCATGGCCAGTGGCGTTCCAGCTGAAACCAGAAGTAAAGGCCCCCGGTGATCCACAGCACTGACATAAACAGCGGCCAGAAAAAGACAAAGTCGAGGATGAGCTCGCCGGTAAATACCGCTGCGACACCTAACGGCAGCCCGAATACGAGGCATAAAATGCACAATGCGATGATGCGATCAGTCATGGTCAGGGTACCACCAGGAAGAAAATTGCGGCCTGATACGGGAGATATCAGGCTGGTTGTTAATAAAATCGTCAGGGTAGTAGCCGTAATTTTTGACGCCGTTCAGCCGCAGCAAACGCATCCAGTCCGCTAGCTGCTGGTCGGGAATGGCGTTTTGCTGGCGTCGGTTCCAGTCTCTGGCCTGCAGTTCAAAGATGGTTTTCTTCAGCGCGCCCGGGTGGCTGGCGACGGCCTGGACCAGCCGCGTCAGCCAGGCCTGGCTGGCGTCAATCGGTACGGACTCCATCAGCGGCATCGCCATGGGTACCGTCCAGTCATAGGCGGCAAGAAAGTCATCCAGATTCTGCGCGAACCAGGCTTCGCTCTGCGGCTCCAGGATCGGCAGGGCGAAGAGATTACGCGCCGTTTTCACCTGCGGGCCGCGGATGGCCTGCACCGCCTGGCGTAGATCCAGAGTGAAGCGGGTCAGGGTTTGGCTTTTGAAACGCATCCATGCCTGGCGCTCTTGCGGACTTTGGGGCACCGGGCCGGCATCGTGTCCCAGACCCGTCTGCCGCCAGGCGGCGACCGCCTCCGGGCTCACGTCTTCAAAATCGGTCAGCACGGCGTCATCGTGAAACAGAATCCCGCTGAAGCTGGCGTGCCGGGCCAGATCTTCATAGATGTCGGTGATCTGCTGGCGAACCCGGGGATCCCAGGGCGACAGGCGAACGTACGGCTGGCGGGCAAGTAATGCCTTGCCGGTTTGCGGATCCCAGCGCTGAACGCGCGGCAGATCGGACGAGAGATCGAAGGCCAGCACCGGCATCCAGGCATACACCTTCACACCGCCGCGGGTCTGCAACTGCCAGGAGACGAAGTTAAACAGGTCGGCGCGCATCGGCAGCCAGCGGTTAGGGAAATAGAGCGACTTGACCGTGCCGTCGCCCTGCGGGTCGGAAAAGGCCTGCAGAAAGACATGGCTGATTTTCATGTCATAGACGCGCTGCACCAGCTTATCGATATTCTTCGCCTGCTGGACGGGATTGGGATCATAGACATAGTCCAGATCCACATGCATCACCCGAACAGGATCGGCTTCCTGGATCTGGGTTACGGCGTTGGCAAACGCCTTGATCGACGGATTCCCGGCGATCAGCAGGCGCGGAATATTGTCCAGGTCCTTCACGTTGCCCAGGCCGTCGTTCAGCGTAAACGCCAGCTGATAGCCCTGCTGTTTGGCGATAGCCAGGGTACTGCCGCTGGCGGCGCCATAGGGCCACACCCAGGCGCGCGGTGCTTTCCCGGCGACCTCGTGGATTTTCGCCGTCACTTTCTGCACGTCATCGGCCATGCGCCGGGTAAACTGCGCGTCGCTTTCATAACGACCGGTGGTTTTATCCCAGCCGCGGTTGGCGGCGGCGGGCTCGCGGCTGCCCTGCGGATTGGCCGGTAGGCCGTAGTGAGAGGCCCAGGTGTGCGAGCCGATTTCCACCAGCGGCGAGCGGCTAAGCTCGCGCACCATCTCCCAGGTGGCGAAGCGATCGCGCGGTGTCATCAGGCCGCCAAAATTAACGGGCTGCCCGGCGGGAGTGTCCACCCAGCTGCCCACCGGCGCCCAGAGCGCCGGAACATTCCAGGCTTTAAGCAGCGGCCAGACGCGGGTGTAAAAGCTGCTATAGCCATCGTCGAAGCTGAGAAGAAAAGCCCTGGCCGGCAGCGGCTTAACGCCATGGTGCGCGTCAAGAATGTCCTGGACGCTCACCGCATGGTAGCCGTGATGCAGCAGCCAGGCGATCTGCTCGTTGAGCGCGCTGGTGCGCACTGAAAGATAACGCTGGTCGGCGGCGTCGTCTTCGACATCATGGTAGGCCAGCACCAGAAAGCGATCCGCCGGCCAGGGTTGATTGGCCTCCAGTTGGGGGCGCTGCTGCGGGGCGAGGAAGGGGACTTCCTCAGCACGCACGCTGAAGATAAGGCACAGCCAGACGAGAAGCATCAGGCCGTTGCGCAGGGTCGTGTTCAGCATGGTCATCCTTAAAACCGTATATTTGCATCAAGAGTGATGGCGAGGTTGTTTTCGCGTTTACCGTCGTAGGGGCGTTTGTCCCAGTTCAGCATCACCCCGGTGTCGACGACGTTGTTCCAGCGCAGGCGCTGCCCGTAGCCCAGCACCGTGATCGCGCCGGCGGCGTGATTTTTTTGCCAGTAGCTGCCGCCGCCGGCGAGTAGCTGCTGGCTCCAGACGGTGTCATAGCGCTGGTAAAGCGTGTGATCGACGGCCAGCGCCGCGGTGGCGGCGAGGTCCCGTGCCGGACTGTAGTAGGCGGTGTCGGTGCGGCTATTGGTGCTGGCCGACAGACCGGGCTGCAGATCCAGCGTTAACCACGGCGTCTGCCAGAGGCGTTCTTTACCGGAGAGGGTGTACTCCTGGCGGCGGTTGTGGTCGGTAAACCGGCTGGCGGCCACGCTGACGCGGTACTCCCGGCGTTCGTTTTGATACCAGCGCAGCCAGCCTTCGCCGCGGTTGGCGCTGACGCCGTTGCGTAACGCGCGCAGCGGGGTCTGCTGCGAAATCCGCTCCAGTTCGCCGCCCAGCTGCCAGCGATCGCTGACGTCATGCGCGGCGGAAAGGCGGACGCCGGGTTTGTTCTCGCCGTGAAAATTGACGCTGGAGAGTTCAAGCTCGCCCCAGTAGTCGCGCGGGCGCCATTCAACGCCGGCGAACAGCTGGCGACGGCTGCCTTTTCCCTCTTCAAAATTGCCTTCAGCGAAGCGGTGCCCGCCGAACAATCGCCAGCTGTCGGCTAGCGGCGGACTGTAGATCGCCGTCTCAAAACTGAGGTCGTGGGTACCGCTGACCGGGTTGTCGGAGTGCAATCCTTTGCCAACACTCAGGCGAAGTTCGGAAAGATGATGGACCTCGCGGGCTCTGGCTAAGCGTTGGGTATTCAGATCTCGTGGCGAGCGGGCGATGACATCGTCAGTCAGCAGTTCCATTTGCCGCCACTCCTGCAGATCGAGGGCGACCCAGGCCTGCTGGCGCTCCAGCTGCAGGCTGGTGGGATCCATAGATTCCGCTGCTTTTAGCTGGCTTTCGGCGGCTCGCGGTAGCCCTCTGTCCTGCAGAAGGGCGGCATAATCTATCTGCAGGCCCTGATTGCCGGGGGCCGTTGCCGCCAGGCGCTGCATCCGGGCTTCGGCCTGCGGCAGGGCGTTGGTGGCCGCTAAATAGTGCACGTTAAGCGACTGTGCGGTGAGCCAGTCGTCATTCGGCTGCGGCGTCGGCGAACCGTAGAGACGACGGATGTAGGGTGCATTCCGGGTGAGGCGGGCGACATACTGTTGCGCCGCCGGGTACTGACCGGTGTCCAGCAGGGCGTAGAAAAGCTCGTGTTCCTCATTCTGTTGGCTTGTCAGCCACGAGGGATGCTGGTGAATAAGCGTCAGCGCAGGCTCAATTTGCTTAAGGGCGATATAAGAGGAGATGACCCAGCCGATGGCCCAGTCGGGAACGGTCTGCTGCTGCGCGATGAGATTTTGGTATTCGCGGATGACCTGCGCGTAATCTGCATTGGCGTACAGGGCGCCAAGACGATCAATGCGCGCCCGGATGATGTCGGGCGCAGCCTGGGGATCGGGGTGCCAGGCGGCGATCATCGCGTCATACTGCGTGAGCGCCGTGCGGGCCAGCGCGTAACGCGCGTTTTCTTCGCGGGAAGGCGTATCAGCAAGGCGCACCAGTTCGGCAGCGGCGTTCAACTGCAGATTGCGCTTTTCCGCAGGCGTCAGTTCAACACTATCCGCCAGGCCGAGAGCAGGGGAATCGATCCGGTTGCGGGTCAGGGTCGCCATCAGGCTGGTCAGCGCAGCTTTGTTTTGCGGCTCACGATCGAGGATCTGCGTGTCCACCAGCAGCTGGTCCCAGCTTTTGCCAAGCCGCAGGTAGACATATGAGAGCGTTTGCAGGTGCGCGGTGCTCGCCTGCTCCGCCACCAGGCGACGCGCTTCACTGAGTGCCTCGCCGTCCTTGCGGGCATCGGCCAGCGTTTTGATATAGCCGATACGATAATCGTCGTCGGGTGCCTGGCTTAGGGCTTGCTGCCAGAGGGTGAGCGAGGCTTGCCACTGTTTCTGGTTGCGCAGGGCCTGCGCCGCCGCCGCGGTGCCGCGTGCGGGAAGCGGCATATAGACCTGGTAGCGTCGCCAGACTTTCACCACTTCATCGTCCTGACCAGCCCAGAGGGCTACCTGCAGCCAGTCCGCCACCTGAGAAGGGGTTAAGGCATGCCGCAGCTGGTACTGCTGAAGATAAGAGAGAAAGGGGGCATACTGGCCTTGACGCGCTTGCAGGATCTGCTGGTCATAGAGCGAATCTGCTCCCTGAACCAGCGCCGGGAAGAGCAAAAGTAAGCCGATTGACAGCGAGAGTTTCGTGTTGCGATTAAACAATAACGTATTTGAATAAGGTGATCTTTCCATTTCTATTTGCCATATGTTCATCAAGAATCCATTGCACAACACGACCGTCCTTTGACGGTGAGTTAAAGGATGAGGATGGTCCCATTTAGCTGACTGGCACTGCGGGTGAATGACTTATTGCAAAGTAATAAACATATCTCCTGTCGATAATTGGATGGATAATTTATACCCGATATGGCAGCGGATAAATATGGGTAAATGATGAACTGCGTTTTAAGATAAATCTGTAAAATCGGCTTTGATTGAACACTGGCGTTGAGAGGCTGTTCTTTAACTAACTGAAATAAATAAAAAAGAGCGGCAGATGAAATTTTGTTTCAAAAATGAACAATAAGATATATTGGCGAGTATGTGATGATTTTTTGTGGATATTTAAGATGATTTCTGACAAAAATTCTCAATAGCAGAAAAAGCATCTTTTCTGTGGGATTTTTTTATTTATAATTAATCTGTTTATTTCCCGTCAGAACGCAAGGAGGTTTTTCACAGCCAGATTTAGATGCCGCGCTAATGATAAATCACAGGTCTCGTTATTTTTACCGCCATGCGAAGCGTTTCACAGGGGAGGGAAAACGTCTGGTTGACGAGAATTTGTTGATTAAATGTTAAAGGGACGATTTGTGGCAACTTCAATGATATTGGTTACCCAGGATTACTATCTCTTTCAAGGTGTTAAGAATTTCTTTCCTGATATCATTCAGTTAGATTCTAGCGGAAAAGCGATTTTAGATAATGAGGTTGATGAGGTCTCTCTGCTGGTTGATAGCCGTTCGCCGCTTTGTCATTACGATTACCTGGTGATGGAGGCGGCACAATCCAGAAAGCGAATATGTTGTATTGTCCTCGACATGCGCCATCGGGAAGAGCATTTACTGAGTCTGAAATCGTTTTTAAACATGTCATTATCACCCGCCGATATGGCGACATTATTTGGGCTTTTTCTGGAGATGAAGAGCAAGCGGCTGACCAAAGAGTGGTTTGACGATCTGCGCTTAAGTTTGACTGAACAGTTAATGCTTCGTTTGCTTGGGGCGGGTATGACCATGGAGGAGGTGGCGGTGAATCTGAATACCTCGGTAAAAGGCCTTTACCGGAAGCGCACTGCGCTTTATGAGCGACTGGGGTTAGATAATTTCAATGAGGCTTGCTTATTTATCTTTAGAAATAAACTGCTGGAGCACGCCGGTAGCTCGCCATGAGGCTTCGCTGTACAGAGAGTGGATAACATCGCAAGGTATTGGATAACGGAAATATAATAAATTAAATAGCTATTGATAGGTACAACCGTCGATACCATCCGGTATCTATGGCGGCATTCGACATATAATTCCGGAGCTCTTTGGAAGTAATTACCGCGAATGCGGTTTGCTATGCACAGCGATTATTATAATGAATATATTCCTTGCGCTGCACTGGAATAGTTTTGTCATAAATTAACTCTACCATGGTATTCCGGCTCAGGTGTCGGAATACCATGGGATATCGTGAAAGCATCAGAGGAGCGAGGTGGATGAGAATAAGGGACAGTATTGCTGAACGGTTAGAGGCGTGTGGGCTCTACCGTCGGGCGGCATCCAGGTGGATTGAGGTGATGCAGCGCTGCCTGAACGATGATGACAGAGAGTGGATCCGTCACCATCGTAATCAGTGTCTGAAAAAGGCGCAACGTCCGCCAGCGCCGAAAGAGGAGTTTGCCGACCTCCACCAGGCGGCCAAAGAGACGCAGTATCGCATGGGTATCGCGAAGCCCTATGGCGAAGCGTTCAGGCTACCCGGCAAAGGGAAAACGGCCGCCGAGTAATCCCTTTCTTCATGGCGTTTGCCTGACGGCCTACGGGTCTCTCGCAGGTTCAAACAGCGTAGGCCCGCGCAAGCGCAGCGCCGCCGGGCGATACACATCAGACACCGTACCCGTGGTTGTGCCGGATGGCGGCATAAATGCCTTATCTGGCCTACGGGTCCCCCTGCAGGCTCAAACAGCGCAGATCCGCGCAAGCGCAGCGCCGCCGGGCGATACACATCAGACACCGTACCCGCGGTTGTGCCGGATGGCGGCATAAATGCCTTATCCGGCCTACGGGTCCCCCTGCAGGCTCAAACAGCGTAGGCCCACGCAAGCGCAGCGCCGCCGGGCAGGGGATCATAGAGTGGAGTTCGATGGAGAGTCCGGATACAGAAAAGCAAAAACCCGCCTTTTGGGCGGGTTCTTTAAATAGTGGTGCCCGGACTCGGACTAACGCCGCAGGCGTTGAACAGCGCGCTTGTCGCGCTGGCCCCGAAGGGGTGAGCCGCTGTGCGGCGAATAATCGAACAGAGTTCGATGAAGAGTCCGGATGCAGAAAAGCAAAAACCCAGCCATAGGCTGGGTTCTCTGAATAAGTGGTGCCCGGACTCGGAATCGAACCAAGGACACGGGGATTTTCAATCCCCTGCTCTACCGACTGAGCTATCCGGGCAACGGGGCGCATTAAACCGTAATCCGCCCAGCCCGTCAACCAAATTTCTTAAATTACGTATCGATTGCTTATCTTTGCGGCAATTCTGCGTTCAAAGGCGCGTTTTGGCTTAACTTCACTGCATGCCGTTATCGCCCTCGCGGGTTTTCCAGCCGCTGGTAATAGCGATAACGTGGCGCAACCCGGAGATAATATAATCGCCAATGACCTCTTCATCCTCACGCGGCGAGCTCAGCGTAATTTCCGCATCCACGCCGTGACGATAGGCGCCATGGTGGCTGAAAATAGTGCCGATATAACACTTCCCGTTCAGCCAGACCGGAATATAGGCCACTGTCTCATAGATATAGTTGACGGCGACGCCGCTGTAGTAGTTATCCGCCTCGTCGGCGGAGGTGCCCGGTGGGATGGGGCAGATCGGCGCGTCGTTGTCGCTGGCGGGTTTGTCTTTCAGCAGGCTGCCCTGCATGACCTCCAGCGAACGCAGCAGGTCCGCTTTATCGCCGTCGCTGAGGGGTGGGGTTAACGGCTGGTCTTTCTCCGGGGAGCGTATGCTGTTCAGCGTATAGCGATAGCGAACCGTCACCACGGGCGTCTGGCTCGCGGTGCTGAACGGGCGCAGCAGGTAGAGATTATCTTCGCCAAACTGGCCGTTGTACCACAGGGCATACACCTGGCCGTTGATTTTGACCCAGTGGTTCCACTGGTTAGCCCCGCGGCCATTGATGGAAAAGAGGGCGCCGGGCACCCCGGCATCGAAATCATCGCCGTTATCACTGTCGCTGCCATCGACGGCGGCAAAGTCATTATCGCCGCGCCGGAGCACCCCGGTGTAGCTGAAGAGCCCGGTGCCGCCCACGTAGCTGTCGATGATCAGATCGCGTTTGCCGTCGCCATCGAGATCGATCAGGGTAAAGCTGACTTTACCGTTTTCTGAATCTGCGCTGATCGAGGAGCGCAGAAACGCCTGCCATTCGTCATCGCTGATATCCGGGGAAGGTTTGCTGGTCGAAACCAGGGTGTCATCGGCGTAAGTGAGCGTGAAGTCGGTAATATGGCCGGTTAACGGAAACTGCTCGGCGACCTTATTCAACGCCAGTTCTGGATCGCTTTTTTGCGCTTTCAGCACTGCGTTATACAGCGTTCGCAGGGCGAGGTTATCCGCCTCTTTCTGCTGCCTGGGGATCACCTGGCTGACAAAGGTCGGCAGCATCCAGGTGCCGCCGGGGGTGATTTCCCGACACATACCGGTGCTGTACTTTAGGCTGGGGGTAAAGGTTTTACCCTCCCAGACGCGCGTTTCGCCGGTTAGGCAGTCGGCAATGCCCCGTTCTTTGCGCAAAAAGATGATAGTACCGTTGGCGTAGCTGGAGGCCTCGGTGGTCAGCAACCGTGGCTTGTTCAGCTGGGCGTTATCGACCAGCCACAGCGCATAGCCATCGTTATAGGGCGCTCGCCAGCAGAGCGCCTGCACCAGAGAATGGGTTTTATCCAGCGCGGTGAGCGTGATCTGGCGCTCTGCCGCCGGGATGGCTGGGTTCTGCCAGTCGTCACAGCGCTGGTTCAGCAGCGGCGTCAGGGAGGGCAGCAGCTTCTGGCGCTGGAGTATGCTCAGCGCCACCGGCTGCGCGTTATGGATCACCGGGGCGGCGATAATCTCCGGGGCGGGAGTGGCTGGCAAAATGGCATCGTCGCCGGCATCGCCTTTATCCAGCAGCGCGTCGGCGGTGCCGGTGCGTCGCTGAAACGCATCCATTTTACCCAGCACCTCGCGGCTGCCGGCGCTGGAAAGCGGCAGGTGCTGGCCGTTAAGGGTGAATTCGATTTTGCGCTGATTCGTCAATGCCTGTAGCAGGGCGGTAGTCTGATCGCTGTCCAGACGGAAATGGCTGTCGTCCTGGGCGTCCAGCGCGCCGAGATCCCGATCGTCGATCAGCAAGCTGGCGGTGGAGTCGGCGGGGATATCGTGCTCGATTTGCGCAAAGGTGGCCGTGGCGGCGAGGCGCTGTTCACTGCCCGCATTGCGGGTTAACAGCACGCTGACCTCGCCCATGCGGACGCCATAGCCCGCCGCCCGGCAGGTGCCGGTGTTATCGCAGGCGAGCTCCCAGTCCTTTTGCGCAAAGGAAAAACCTTGCAGGGGAGCCGCCAGCAATGACGTAGAGCAGAGGCCCAGCCAGGCAACCCAGAAGAACGCGCGCATATCAATCCCTGTCAGCAATCAGTGAGGGGGAAATTATAGGCGCGCCGTGGCGGTTAGGATATCAGAATCAGGTTAAGGCGCCGCCCATACGGCACTGAGCGAAGCGCAGAATATCTTCAGCCAGTCGCCGGGCGGTATCCACATCCGTCTGGCTACGCTTGATCAGCAGGCGGCTCAGGCAGCCCTCGACAATCAGCTCCATCTGTTTGGCGACCATTTCCGGATCATCCACCTCTAACTGCGTCAGCAGCTCGTGAGTGTAGGCCAGCGAAGCCTGCTTCTGCTGTTCCGCCAGCTGGTGAATCGGGTGCTGGGGATCGGGGTAGAAGGTGCAGGCGGCGATAAACAGACAGCCGGGGTAGCGGTGGTTGCTGACGCAGGTGGTGAGCGCCGCATAGCGTGCCAGCAGCTTTTGCTCTGCGCCTAAGGTGTCGTCGAGCAGGAGCTGACGACGCCAGGCATCCACCTGCTGGCTCAGATAGCGAAGCGCATCGTACAGCAGCGCTTCGCGATCGGGCCAGAAGCGTTTCAGGTCGCTCGTGGGACAGGACACGCGCTCAGCGACCATCTCCAGCGACGTGTTGGCGATACCTTCAATTTCAAGAATTTTAATGGCTTCTGCCAGGACGTCTTCACGTAGCACGGTGTTCTCCTCCATCTTTCCTCCTAAAGTGTCGCTCACGCTTGCCAATCGCGCAAATGGGCGCTGAATGCCGCGGCATCCATAAAGCCGGTGACTCGCCGGTCAGGCTGTTCCTGACCCTCAGCGTTGAAGAACAGGATCGTCGGCAGACCGAGCACCTGCAGGTGTTTCAGCAGCGCGACGTCTTGCGGGCTGTTCTTCGTCACATCAACCTGTAATAACACGATGCCTTTCAGTGCCTGCTGCACGTCAGGTGAACTAAAGGTGTATTTTTCAAACTCTTTGCACGCCACGCACCAGTCGGCGTAGAGATCGAGCATCACCGGCTGGCCTTTTGCCTGGACCAGCGCCTGGTCAAGCTCGGCCACCGAGCTGACGCGGGTGAAGGCCAGATGCGCCTGCTGCTCGACTGCCGGGGCGCCAAATGCCCAGTCCTGCAGGGGCCGCGCGCTGACCAGCGCGGCAGCAAGCAGGATTATTTGCACCAACCGCATCCACGGCCGGGTAGCGCCCAGCGAGGTGATAAACGCCCAGCAGAAGAAGGCGACACCGAGCATTGACCACAGACGCAATCCCCACGGGTCGCCGACAATGCGCTCCAGCAGGAAAACGGGCAGGGCAAGGATCACAAACCCGAAGGCAGTCTTCACATGGCTCATCCACGGGCCGCTCTTCGGCAGCAGACGGTTGCCAAACACGGTGACGAGGATCAATGGCAGACCCATGCCCAGCGCGTAAAGGTACAGCGTGCCGCCGCCCAGCCACAGATTACCGCTCTGGGCGATATACAACAGGATGGCGCTCAGCGGCGCGGTGGTGCAAGGGGAGCAGATCAGCCCGGCAATGGCGCCCATCGCAAAGACCCCGCCGGGCGAGCCGCCCTGACGCTTATTGCTCAGCAGCGCCAGCCGCGTCTGCAGCGACGAGGGCAGCTGGAGCGTGAACAGGCCGAACATGGAAAGCGCCAGCAGAATAAACACCGCTGACAGTCCTGCCAGGACATACGGGTGCTGCAGGGCCGCCTGGAACTGCAGACCGGCGGCGGCCACCACCAGCCCCAGCGCGGTGTAGGTTAAGGCCATCCCCTGGACGTAAATAAAGGCCAGCAACAGGGCGCGCGCGGTGGAAAGCCGCTGCTTTCCGCCCAGCACAATGCCGGAAATCAGCGGGTACATCGGCAGCACGCAGGGGGTGAAGGCGATACCAATACCAATCAGCAGCGCCCACAGCGCCGTAAAGGGCAGGCGGGCAGGGGCGTCCGCTGGTGGCGCGGTGGCTGGCGCAGACGATGTGGCGATCTCCGGGGCCGGTCGTGGCTCAACCGGCAGCGGCGGGTTGAACGCTGGACGGCTGCTCGCCGATGGTGTGGGCTCGATGGCGGTTGCTTGACCGTCGGATGAAGCCGCCAGCACGGCGCTCAGCGGGACCACCTTCGTTTCCGGTGGATAACAGAATCCAGCATCGGCGCAGCCCTGCCAGGTGACGGTGAGGGTGGCGCCTTTCTCCGCCTGCTTCACTGAGATCGGCACGGTCAGGCGCTGGCGGAAAATCTCGCTTTTGCCGTAAAACTCATCTTGATGCCACTCTCCCGCCGGAAGCGCCGGTTCGTCGATCGTCGCCCCGGCAGCACTGAAGGTAAACTGTTGACGATAAAGATAGTAACCATCCTTGATTTGCCAGCTCAGGTTGACATCGTGCTGTTGCTGCTGAAAGTCAAAGGCGAAGGCCTGGTCAGCAGGCACGAAGTTCGAGCGCCCCGGCGCGTCGAATAACCCGGCGGTGGCTGACGTGCTGCACAGCAGCAGGATCAGCGTAATGATGCGGTAAGCCATGAGAGGTAATCGTTGTCTCCATGAGTGACGGGCAGAACCAGCAGTTCAGGCGTTTGATACGGGTGGTGAGACTTCAGACAATCCAGCAGCGCCTGCTGATGGGCAAGGTCGGTTTTGAGCAGCATCTGAACTTCATACTCCTGCTCCAGTTTCCCTTCCCAGTAATAGAGCGAGGTGGCGCCCGGCAGCAGCGTGGCGCAGGCGGCAAGCTTGTCCGCCAGGGCTTTTGCCGCCAGATCCTGGGCGGTCGCTTCGTCCGGCGCGGTACAGAGAACAACAACAGCATCAGGCGTAGTCATCATGAACCTCGTATCAGCGAAAAGAGGCACTATAACACGCAAGATGCGGGGATATTAGCGTCACGATCGGGGTAGGGGAGGGAAACGGGCAGCGGGCCCGCGCTGGGCCCGCCGCCAGCGGTATTTACAGCATAATCCCGCCAAAGATAAAGCCCAGGATTACGCACAGCGTGATAGCGATAACGCCAGGGATCAGGAAGGCGTGGTTAAAGACGTATTTGCCGATGCGCGTCGAGCCGGTGTCGTCCATCTCCACCGCCGCCAGCAGGGTCGGATAGGTTGGCAGGACGAACAGCGCCGAGACGGCGGCAAACGAGGCGATCGCCGTCAGCGGGCTGACGCCGAGCAGCAGCGCAGCGGGCATCAGCGCCTTGGTGGTGGCGGCCTGCGAGTAGAGCAGCGTGGCGGCGAAGAACAGCACCACCGCCAGCAGCCACGGGTAATTGTGCAGCAGGTCGCCGGCCACGGCCTGAATGTCGCTGATGTGCGCTTTAACGAAGGTATCGCCCAGCCAGGCGACACCGAGCACGCAGACGCAGGCGCTCATCCCGGACTTAAAGGTGCTGGCGTTGAGCACTTCGCCGGTGTCGATTTTACAGGTGATGCTAATCAGGGTGGCGATGGTCAGCATAAACACCACGATCGCTTCGTTACGCGGTAGCACCGGGTTCTTGATCAGGCCGACGGTATCGCTGATGGCCGTGGCGTAGAACATCACCGCCACGATGCCGATCAGAAACAGCAGAACGGAACGTTTGGCGTGCGGCTTCAGCTCAAACACCTGGCTGCCGCGCAGTCTGACTTCACCCTTGGCCAGCCGCTCCTGATAAATGGGGTCGTCTTTTAGTTCACAGCCGAGGAAGTTGCAAACGATAGCAGTAAGCATCACCGCCAGCAGGGTAACCGGAATACAGATGGCCAGCAGCGTCAGGTAGCTAACGCCCAGCGGCTCAAGGATCCCGGCAAAGAACACCACCGCGGCGGAGATAGGTGAGGCGGTGATCGCTATCTGAGAGGCCACGACCGCAATCGACAGCGGACGAGATGGGCGAATGCCTTGCTCTTTGGCCACTTCGGTGATCACCGGCAGCGTGGAGAAAGCGGTATGGCCGGTGCCGGCGAGTACGGTCATAAACCAGGTCACCAGCGGGGCAAGGAAGGTAATGTACTTCGGGTGGCGGCGCAGCATCCGTTCGGCGAGGCTGACCAGGTAATCCATCCCGCCTGCGACCTGCATGGCGGCGATAGCGGCGATGACCGCCATGATGATTTCAATAACGTCGAAGGGTATCGCACCCGGTTTGATTTGAAAAATAAGCGTCAGGACAAGGACGCCAAGGCCACCGGCAAAGCCGATACCAATGCCGCCGAGCCTGGCGCCGAGATAAATCGCCAGCAGGACAATAACCAGTTCTGCACCAAACATATATGCCTTCCTTGTTTTTTTAACAAGTTGATATTGGATTGTTGTATTTTAGTAAAACTAAAAAGCAAAAAGGCATGTCATCGCTGACATGCCTTTCAATGACTAACCGGAAAGATTACTGTTCGCTTTCATCGGTATAACGCTTCGCTTTATAAGCAGGATGCATCAGGTTTTGTGCGGAGAAAATGTCATCCAGCTCTGCCGCCGTTAGCAGCCCGCGCTCCAGCACCACTTCCCGCACGCTCTTGCCGGTTTCGGCGCAGATCTTGCCGACGATATCGCCATTGTGGTGGCCGATAAACGGGTTGAGGTAGGTGACGATGCCGATGGAGTTGTAGACGTAGCCTTCACATACCGCTTTATTGGCGGTGATGCCGTTAACGCATTTCTCCAGCAGGTTGTAGCAGGCGTTGGTCAGGATATGTATGGATTCGAACATCGCCTGGCCGATCACCGGCTCCATCACGTTCAGCTGCAGCTGCCCGGCTTCGGAGGCCATGGTCACCGTGGTGTCGTTGCCGATCACTTTAAAGCAGACCTGGTTGACCACCTCCGGCACTACCGGGTTAACCTTCGCCGGCATAATAGAGGAACCCGCCTGCAGCTCCGGCAGGTTGATTTCGTTGAGGCCCGCGCGTGGACCGGAAGAGAGCAGGCGCAGATCGTTACAGATCTTGGACAGTTTCACCGCCAGACGCTTGAGCGAGCTGTGGACCATAACGTACGCCCCGCAGTCCGAGGTGGCTTCAATCAGATCTTCCGCCGGGACGACCGGTAAGTTGCTCACTTCCGCCAGCTTCTGCACCGCCAGCTGTTGATAGCCGTCCGGGGTGTTGAGGCGTGTACCGATGGCGGTGGCGCCGAGGTTCACCTCCAGCAGCAGCTCCGCGGTGCGCAGAATGCTTTTGGTCTCTTCATTAAGCAGCACATTGAAGGCATGGAACTCCTGGCCGAGGGTCATCGGCACCGCGTCCTGCAGCTGGGTGCGCCCCATTTTGAGGATGTCCTGGAACTCCACGGCTTTCGCCTGGAAGCCTTCACCCAGCTGTTTAATCGCATCGATTAACTTCAGGATGGAGGCATACACCGCGATGCGGAACCCGGTCGGGTAGGCATCGTTGGTGGACTGGCATTTGTTGACGTGATCGTTTGGGTTCAGGTACTGGTATTCGCCTTTCTGATGGCCCATCAGCTCAAGGCCGATGTTCGCCAGGACTTCGTTGGTGTTCATGTTTACGGAGGTGCCGGCCCCGCCCTGGAAGACATCGACCGGGAACTGGTCCATGCATTTGCCGTTATTCAGGACTTCGTCACAGGCGGCGATAATCGCATTTGCCGCGCTTTTGGGAATGGTCTGCAGCTCCTTGTTCGCCAGCGCGGCGGCTTTCTTCACCATCACCATGCCGCGCACGAATTCTGGTATGTCGCTGATTTTGCTGTTGCTAATGTAGAAGTTTTCAATCGCTCGCAGAGTATGAACGCCGTAGTAAGCGTCCGCGGGAACTTCCCTGGTGCCCAACAGATCTTCTTCGATACGAATGTTGTTTAACATGTGAACCTTCTTTTCAAGCTGCCAATGAATTCACCAAATACACAGAATATCCAGGATTCAGTATATTTTCTGGCCGACGATTATTTCCTTAACCGGCCTGGTGCCCAAGATCATATGCTGATGATAGCGAATATCAGTAAGCTTGATCACTTATTACGTCGTGGGCGGGATAAGATTTATTAATCTGTGAAATGGGTCACCGCTTTCCCATTCCTGAGAAAAATAAGCATTTCCGCTGATTGAAAAGCCGCGCAGCATCCCCATCTTAGTGGGATGCGATCAGCAAATTGATGACTACGGGCGCTGAACTCAGCGCCCGTTGATGAAGGAGACGCCGGTGCGTTGGATTCCGTTTATTGCCTTTTTTCTTTACGTTTACATTGAGATATCGATCTTTATCCAGGTAGCGCACGTGCTGGGCGTCTTTATGACGCTGATCCTGGTGATCTTTAGCTCGGTGGTGGGGATGTCGCTGGTGCGTAACCAGGGCTTCAAAAACTTCCTGCTGATGCAGCAGAAGATGGCCGCGGGCGAGAGCCCGGCGGCGGAGATGATCAAGAGCGTTTCACTGATTATCGCCGGTCTGCTGCTGTTGCTCCCGGGGTTCTTTACCGACTTCCTCGGCCTGCTGCTGTTGCTGCCTCCAGTGCAGAAGCACCTGACGATGAAGCTGATGCCGCATCTGCGCTTCAGCCGGATGCCGGGCGGCGGCTTTAGCGCCGGAACTGGCGCTGGAGAGACCTTCGAAGGGGAATTCCAGCGCAAGGATGAACAGCGCGACCGTCTGGACCATAAGGACGATCGCCGCGATTAACTTCTGATGGCCCGGTCAGCAGATGCGACCGGGCCGCTTTCTTTCCAGGCTTACACGCTGCCTGTCGCCAGCTTGCGCCTGGGTAAAAACAGCCACAGCCCCGCCAGCATCACCAGCGCGTACAGACTCTTCCAGCCGACCATCGCCAGCAGCAGCAGACAAAGAATGCTGCCCACCACCGCCAATAGCCGATAGCGCCCGCGCAGCAAACGACATCCCGCCAGCATGCACAGCAGATAGATCATGATGAAAATGCCGTTGGCATAGACGATCAGCGCGTCCAGATTGATATCGAGCAAATAGATACACAAGGTGCTGACTACGCAGGAGCCCAGCACGGCGTTGAGGGCGTTGCGCGGGATCTGCCGCGGCGACAGCCGAGCGAGGTAGCTCTGTGGCTTATGCTGCGCCTGCGACCAGACCAGGCGGGCGAAGCTTTGAATATAGATGTTGAGGCTGGCGAAACAGGCGAGATAGCCGATAACGCAGGCCACCCACAGCGCTTCGACGCCGAACAGACGGACCACGATGTTCGGTAGTGACGCGGCCGCCGCCATCTCCTCGCCAAAGGCGTGGAAGTGCAACACCAGCACGGTACAGGCCCAGTAGACCGAGCCGGCAAGCAGCAGGCCTATCATCAGCGCGCGGGGAAAATCGCGCTCGGGATGCTTGAATTCCGAGGCCAGGTGGGCAAAAGCTTCCAGACCGACGAAGCACCAGAACATGACCGACAGCGCGGAGAAGAGCTGGCCGCGGTCGATCTCCGTCAGGGCGGGGAAGGGGATCTGCGCCGGACTTATTCCACCGCGCCACCAGACGGCGGCGATCAGCGCCACTATCAGTATGGCAACCAGCGTCTGCAGGTTGGCGCTGGAGCTGGCGCCACGCGACCCAACCCACCAGACGATGGCCAGGGTGCCCAGCTCCGCCAGCAGTAGCTGCGCATCATGCCAGCCGAACAGCGCCTGGCCGAAGCCGGTGGCGATGTGTAGCGCGGCGGGGAGCCCGACCGGGATAACCGATAAAAACAACCAACCGGTCACGCTGGCCAGACGCGGGCCAAACGCCATATCGACAAAATGGGCCACGCCGCCCGCGCTGGGAAAATGGCGGCCCAGCAGGGCAAAGACGATGGCAATCGGGAAAACAAGGAGAATGAGGAGCGGCCATGCCCACAGACTGTTATCGCCAGCGACCAGCGCCGCCAGCGCCGGAACGGCAAAGACGCCGGTGCCCAGCAATGAGGTGGAAAGCAAACCGACTCCCTGTCCCAGCCCCAGCTCCTGTTTTAAACCACTCATGATTCCATCCTGCGCCAGTGAAAAAAAAGAGAGTATCACAATCGCTTTTCCTTATGACGCGTTGGCCGATAGCGCCGCTTTTTGCGCGCTAGCGCAAAGGAAAAAATTTTTTTTGATTTTGCCCTTGAAGCGGGAAATGGCCACCCCCATCTCTCTCAGCACTAGCCGGTAAACCGCGTTCGGCCCGGCGTCACCCATAACTGATAATGACTTTCTCGAAGGAGAGCTATCAATGAGTATTCGTCCGTTACATGATCGTGTGATCGTCAAACGTAAAGAAGTTGAAACCAAATCTGCAGGCGGCATCGTTCTGACCGGTTCTGCGGCAGCTAAATCAACTCGTGGCGAAATCATCGCTGTCGGTAAAGGCCGCATCCTGGAAAACGGAACTGTGCAGCCGCTGGACGTTAAAGTTGGTGACATCGTGATTTTCAACGATGGCTACGGCGTGAAGTCTGAGAAGATCGACAACGAAGAAGTGCTGATCATGTCCGAAAGCGACATCCTGGCAATTGTTGAAGCGTAATTCGCACGACCCTGAACGAATTTGAGGAATAAAAGAAATGGCAGCAAAAGACGTAAAATTCGGTAACGACGCTCGTGTAAAAATGCTGCGCGGCGTAAACGTACTGGCAGATGCAGTTAAAGTGACCCTGGGCCCGAAAGGCCGTAACGTGGTTCTGGACAAATCCTTCGGCGCGCCGACCATCACTAAAGATGGCGTTTCCGTTGCTCGTGAAATCGAACTGGAAGACAAGTTCGAAAACATGGGCGCACAGATGGTGAAAGAAGTTGCCTCTAAAGCGAACGACGCGGCAGGCGACGGTACCACCACCGCGACCGTACTGGCTCAGGCTATCATCGCAGAAGGCCTGAAAGCCGTTGCGGCGGGCATGAACCCGATGGATCTGAAACGTGGTATCGACAAAGCTGTCGTTGCCGCCGTTGAAGAACTGAAAGCGCTGTCCGTACCGTGCTCTGACTCTAAAGCCATTGCTCAGGTTGGTACCATCTCCGCTAACTCCGACGAAACCGTAGGTAAACTGATCGCTGAAGCGATGGATAAAGTTGGTAAAGAAGGCGTGATCACCGTTGAAGACGGTACCGGTCTGGAAGACGAACTGGACGTGGTTGAAGGTATGCAGTTCGACCGCGGCTACCTGTCTCCGTACTTCATCAACAAACCGGACACCGGTGCTGTTGAGCTGGAAAGCCCGTTCATCCTGCTGGCTGACAAAAAAATCTCCAACATCCGCGAAATGCTGCCGGTTCTGGAAGCCGTAGCGAAAGCTGGCAAACCGCTGGTTATCATCGCTGAAGACGTTGAAGGTGAAGCGCTGGCGACTCTGGTGGTTAACACCATGCGCGGTATCGTTAAAGTGGCTGCGGTGAAAGCACCGGGCTTCGGCGACCGTCGTAAAGCTATGCTGCAAGACATCGCGACGCTGACTGGCGGTACCGTTATCTCTGAAGAGATCGGTATGGAGCTGGAAAAAGCGACTCTGGAAGACCTGGGTCAGGCAAAACGCGTGGTTATCAACAAAGACACCACCACCATCATCGATGGCGTTGGCGAAGAATCCGCAATTCAGGGCCGCGTAGCTCAGATCCGTAAGCAGATCGAAGAAGCAACCTCCGATTACGACCGTGAAAAACTGCAGGAGCGCGTAGCTAAACTGGCTGGCGGCGTGGCAGTAATCAAAGTCGGTGCGGCTACCGAAGTTGAAATGAAAGAGAAAAAAGCACGCGTTGACGACGCCCTGCACGCGACCCGTGCTGCGGTTGAAGAAGGCGTGGTGGCTGGTGGTGGCGTAGCGCTGGTTCGCGTTGCGGCTAAACTGGCTGGCCTGACTGCTCAGAACGAAGATCAGAACGTCGGTATCAAAGTTGCGCTGCGCGCAATGGAAGCACCGCTGCGTCAGATCGTGTCCAACGCCGGTGAAG
This sequence comes from Klebsiella sp. A-Nf5, assembly GCF_002810545.1. Classification (NCBI taxonomy): domain Bacteria; kingdom Pseudomonadati; phylum Pseudomonadota; class Gammaproteobacteria; order Enterobacterales; family Enterobacteriaceae; genus Klebsiella; species Klebsiella sp. A-Nf5. Next base: position 33,249 of record NZ_PIOG01000280.1, read on the forward strand.
AGCCGTCTGTTGTAGCTAACAAAGTGAAAGCAGGCGACGGTAACTATGGTTACAACGCGGCAACTGAAGAATACGGCAACATGATCGACTTCGGTATCCTGGACCCAACCAAAGTGACCCGTTCTGCTCTGCAGTACGCAGCTTCCGTGGCTGGTCTGATGATCACCACCGAGTGCATGGTGACCGACCTGCCGAAAGGCGACGCGCCTGACTTAGGTGCTGCTGGCGGCATGGGCGGCATGGGCGGTATGGGCGGCATGATGTAATCGTGCGCTCTACGGCTTAAAAAAGCAGAAACCCCTGGCCAGCAATGGCTGGGGGTTTTTCTTTTGGCGCGCTTTTTAGTATAAGGCTTATACATAAAAATCATTTAAGCTGCATCAGAGCGGCAAGCACCTCCGTTTCGGGCGTGAACTGACAAGCGCGACCGGGGAGGGAATGAACGCGGCTCATGCCGACGCAGTTTGAAGGATGACAGGTTTACATCCGGGCCAGTGCGTCCAGCTCATCGATCATGGGGAATAACATGCAGGTAAAATATTTAGCAGGGATTGTCGGCGCAGCCTTACTGTTGGCAGGTTGCAGTTCCAGCAATGAATTAACCTCTGCCGGCCAGAATGTGCGTTTCGTGCAGGAGAAACCGGGCGCAGAGTGTCAGCTGTTAGGGACCGCGACGGGTAAACAGAGCAACTGGCTCTCCGGCCAGAATGGCGATGAGGGTGGTTCCATGCGCGGTGCGGCGAACGCTCTGCGTAACCAGGCAGCAGCAATGGGTGGCAACGTGATTTACGGCGTCAGCAGCCCGACGCAAAACCTGCTGTCGAGCTTTGTGCCTACCGACAGCGAAATGAACGGCCAGGTTTATAAGTGCCCGAACTGATGCGTTACGCCTCTCTCTGCGAGCGCAGAGAGAGGCGTAGTATTATTCAATCCCTAAAGATGCTTTAGTTTCCAGATAGTAATTTTGCAGGAACTTTAAGCCCTGTTCAGCCGATAACGTCTGGTAGTCTTCGGCGGAGATGTCATGCATAAAAGTCCGCTTTATCTTGTGTTTGTCGTTATATCCTCGAAATTTAGGGATAAGATGCATTATACGTAATGCAACATTTTGAATTTGCTGATCTTTGGCAGTGAGATACGTTTTTACGATACATCCACACAGCAGCTTCTCGCCATCGTCGGTATGGTAACTGAACAGAATGGCGACATGATTGGGAAATAAAGCCTTACGCCATTCATCATGAGTATAGTGTTGATAATTCATGGTTGCGCTTTCATCAAGTTCGCAGTCGTATAGCATAATAAAATCCAGAGTTCCACTGAAATGAAGTATCGCTTCTTTATCACCGGAGTTCTGTAGCGCCTGGAGTATTGCCCGCATGATAAACTCAGACTGACCATTGCTAAAGCGTAGAGTAATAATTTGCTCACTTTGTAATGCACAGATGATAGTGAATGTTTCGCTATCTTTTTTTAAAGCGATTGACATGATGCGTTTTGCAGGGTCAGGGCATTCGACATCTTCTTGTTGCATAGTTGGAATATTGCTAATAAGCTCTTGGTTTTCAGCGATCAGCACAGCTTTATATTTATCACCGTCTATTTGTAACTTCTCCATCACCGCCATTAATCTATTCTGTATGATTAATAAAAAATCACGAATGACAGTATGCTGCATAGTATAAGCTTCATCAATACCATCTCTATTGCGAACCTTGATGACAATTGCAAGCAAGTTTTCTTCATGCATGATAGTTCCGGTATTAATACCTCTAATTATATTACTCATTTTTCTCCTTCCTTGAGATTAACAATTATTTATTAATGTTCTTGCTAGAGAGATCGATGATTCTATCTGCAGAAGCAATAGTTGATGGCCTGTGTGCTACAATAATACGCGTAATGCTTAATGATGATATTGACTGGTTAATATATGATTCGTTAGCTAAATCTAAATGACTTGTGGCCTCATCCATAAATAAAATATTAGGCTTACGATAAAGTGCGCGGGCGATAAGCAGACGTTGTTTCTGTCCACCAGATATCCCCAAACCTAATTCCCCAACAAGTGTTTCGTACCCCATTGGCATCTTCATAATCTCATCATGAATGTTGCTGAGTTTGGCACAGTGCATAACAAAATCCATATCAGGGTTATCTTCAAAACTACAAATGTTATCCGCAATAGAGCCAGAAAACAGGCGATCTTCCTGCAATACACAAGCTGTACTCATACGATAGTTATTTAAACCAATTTTTGATATATCTAAACCTTCAACAACGACTTCCCCATGAGTTGGGGTCAGAAGACCACACATCACTTTCAAAAGCGTCGTTTTACCAATACCTGAGGGACCGACCAGCGCAATTGATTCGCCCGGGAGAACATTTATATTAAGATCGCTGAAGATTGGTTTCGTAAACGGATCATATTGATAGCTCAAGTTTTGAACGTTGAGGGCGACACCTCGATTCTCCTCAAATATACGGCGGGCCGGGAGTTCTTTTTCAGGCTCGGTAAAAACGATTTCAGAAAGACGTTCATTATGTAAAGAGAGCATGCGTAACTGCATACTTAAGTCCACCAGGCTTGAAGCCCGTTGTGAAAACTGGCCACGGAAGGCATTAAATGCCATGAACATCCCAAGCGTCATTTCGTTATCGATAACCATAACTGCTCCTAACCACAGGATAACAACCTGGTCTATTGATGTGATTAGGGTGTTTATCCCGCCGAATAGCATATCGAAGCGTGTTTGTTTAATACCCGCATTACAGGCTTCAATATTTATATTGAGCCAATGTTCCGAACGTCGACCTTTTAGATCGAGAGCCTTGATCGTTGATATGCCATATAATGATTCCATAAAATGCGAGCTGGAACGCGCGCCTTTTACAACCTGCTCTTCCGCCACTCGGCGATAGAACTGATAAGTCGCCAGACGCATGATGGCGTAACACAGAGTAAACCCGATCACTACCCAGACCAACCATCCGCCATACAGCGTCAGCATGATGATTAAGCCGATTGTCATAATCAGGTCTATCAAGCCAGAGATGATGCTATTAGTAAACGTTGAGCGAATCGTATCCAGTGATGAAAAACGTGATTGAATATCACCCAGGTGCCGCTTTTCAAAGAAAGAGAGTGGCAGACTCATTAAATGATCAAACAGCGTCGTTTTCCATTGGATACTGGTTAAGGTATTTAGTGTTAAAGATGTCCATGCACGCAGCATACTGATGAATGTACGAAATAGCGTGAACATGACTAAACCGATACAGATGACAGCCAAAAGGCTCTCATCGTGAGCAATAATCACATGGTCAGTCACCAGCTGGGTACCAATAGGTAATAGCAGGTTGATAGCCTCAAAGACTATTGAATAAGCAAAAATTTTCAGTAAAGCATTTTTTAGCCCGCTGATATTTTTCATCAAGTCAATAAGCCGTAAACGACTTTTGGCTTTTTCCTGCTGAAAGTTATTATCGGGCCATAATTCAAGTGCAACACCGGTAAAATGATTTGACATTTCTTTCATGCCAATAACACGTTTACCCATCGCCGGATCGTGAATAATAAAACTGTTTTTTTTGCGTTTTATTAGTACTACGTAATGATTTAAATCCCAATGCAAAATACAGGGTAGTTTTAGTTGTTGAATCTCATCAAGATCGAGTGACAATGCTCGACTTTTGAGTTGCGCTTGCTCAGCTGTTTTGCTAAGGGATAGCAGTGTAGCACCTTGTGAGGCGCTACCGAAGCGATGACGGAAGTTAAATAAATCAATTTCCAGGCCATGATAGCCACATATCATCGCCAGACAGGCTATGCCACATTCTGAACCTTCAGATTGCAATATAATCGGGACCTTACGACGTAACGAAAAATTTACGCGAGAAGTTATTTTATTAAATATTTCGTTAATCATTGAGCGGCCCATTTACACTGTGAGAGATTTTATAGAAAGGAGTAAACATCCACATATAAAGCGGTCGTTCCTCAAGAAAAACTGTTGCCTCAGCTTTAAGCCCATTAGAAAGAGTTAATACTTTATCATTGTAAACAAATGAGCTGTCTTCTATAGAAACCAGCGCTTTATATAAAGTAATATCTTGCTGATTAGCTGAATTAACAACATTCGTATATTCTTGCAACTCTTGACGCGAGGCAGGAACCGTTGAAATAGTCGCCACTTTACCCGGAAACTGTCCAAATTTGTCTGAAGGGAATGCTTCATAACGTATATTTATGGTATCCCCAACCTTGATATAGGGAATGCTATTGTTAGGTAACCAAAGCATTAGATAATACTCAACATTCCCAATGGGCTTAATTTGTGCCAGGCTGCTGCCACGATCAACCATTTGACCGCGAGTCACTGCTAATGATTCTATTTTTCCGTCGGCAGTTGCTTTAATGATAGCATTGTCGTTTGCGCTAGACTCGACACGTTGGTTTTTATAATCATTGATTTGGTTTTTTTGACTGGAAATCTGATTATCAAAATCAGCGGATTTAGTTACCATATCACTTTTAAGCTGTGTTAACTGCGTCTCAAGTTGCATCTTTTGGCTGGTAAGAGATTGATACGAACTCTGCTGCTGGAAATAAAGGTTATGCTGATAGTTATATTGATCTTTGGTAATTAATCCCTTACTTAGATAATCATCATAACTGGAAAGGTTGGTGCGCATTTTTTTCAGACCAGACTGAGTATTTGCCAGCATGCGTACAGTTTCATGTAGTGAGGACTCGACGCTAGCAAGTTGTTCAGTAAGCGCATCTACTGTTTCTTTTTTATTCTCAGTAATTTTTTGGATGATCTCTTTAGCATTACTAATTTTTTCGTCTATCACTTCCACCATAGCCAGGCTAACATTTCCACTCGTGGTATGCCTGGAGACGTCAAGTTCATACAATGGCGTCCCTTTCTTGACAACATCACCAATGTTCACAAATTGTTTAACAACAAAACCCTGCTGGGGAGCAAATACGTTGATGGAGTGTGGTAATGTGACAACTTCACCATAAACATTAATTCTCTGGGTATAATTAAAAAAAACCAGCATGAAAACCAGAACGATTAAAAATGTGCAACCTAGCAGGGTAATAAGCCAGGCAGGCATCCCTGCCAACAGGAGTGCTTTGCCTTTCCAATGATATTTTTTATATTCGATCGCTTCCTTGCGATAAATATTTTGGGCCATGTGCGTCTACTTTTTCAGTGAGGAGAGAAAAGGCCCGCAAACGGGCCTTAATAGTGTTTATTAGTTCAGACTTACCAGAACACAAGTGTGCCGTTGAAGCCCGCATACAGCACGTCTTCAGCAATCTGAGCAACGGTATCAAAACCGCCAAAGAAGCCCGCGGTCAGGCCGCCAATCAGGCCTGCAATGCCGCCGACGATGGCACCACCCAGGGCACCAAGCAGGCCGAAGCCGAGATTGCCGCCGGTATTACCACCGATAGCAGCCCCGGCCGCTATGCCGCCGAGCGTTCCACCCACGCCGCCAGCGATCAGACCGGCAATAGCCTGCCATCCATTGTTGGCGATAGTGGCAAGGGTGCTTTCAACAGAGCTGAAATCCCAGTGATAGCCGGTGCCCCATCCCGGGGTGTCCGCAGCCCCGGAGACGTAATCCATTTCGATAATTGATAATTCTTTCATTTTTATTTCCTTTAAAATTTAAAATTGATATCTCCATTTTAGAGAGCTGGAGAAATGCTCCTTACAGCTATAGCTAATATAAATATTATTTGAACAATAATACGAATATTCGCGACTGGTAAGATCATAGCGACAACTTGTATCATGGTTCGGAAAAACCCGCATAAAACTAAAGGATGTTGTATTATCATGCAATGTGAATTAATACTTCACACTCAAAATTCATCGAAAATAAAACCCTCAGCAATAGATGAGGGTTTTATTATTAGGGTTGTATATCAATCCTGATCGATGGTAACCGTCATTCCGGTATTTGCCGTGCCTGGGCCAATGTTACCGACGGTGGTTGCAGCCTTATACCTGGCAGTCATTGGAAGCGTGAGTTCTTTGTTACTAACACTGGAACTCGTGTAGGTGTAATCCGAAGAAAATTTCAGCAAGGTGTTATTGTTATCACGCACCTCAACGCCTACGTTCTGGGCTGCATTGGCGACTGTTGAATCAACATCCATAAAACCATCAGTTGCACCAGATGTCATTCGCTCGAAGGAAATTTTCACCGGCGCATCGGTAGGGATGCCATCGGGGCAGTTAATCACCAGCTTGAAATTTTTTACAGGACCGTAGCCACCACTGTTAAAATCACTTTTGCTGATAGTCCCCATCTGTACTGTCTGGTTACGGTTTGAGTTACTTAAAGTACAACTTTTCGCCGTCCAGCCGCCGGAGGGCCCATTGGAGATATAGATTTCATAAAATTGCTTGGCACCAACCGGAGTTGCACGTGAGTTAACTTTGGCAGTAACCAGCGTACCTGTTTTAAATTTTCCTTTATTGGTAGCAGGGATTTCACCTGTTTTAATAATCTCTATCTTTACCGTACCAGTGGCATCGTTGCCGTCCCATTTTCCCAAAGCCGGACTCTGTGTATAGGGGGCATACTGTGAGCGATAAACAATATCCGTAACGCGGATACCGATACCAGTTAGTCCTGTTTCATAGACTCCCGAAACAGCAGATTCTGTACTAAAAGTAGAACCCATCGTTGACCCATACCACAGCGCCTGCGTTCCACAGTTAAAGGAGGCGGGATTATTTCGAGTATTTACAATCTGTACTTTTAATACGCTACCAACCGGTGCATTGGGGTCGATTTTGAGTGAATTAATGGTGACATTTGCTCGACCAGCACTGACAGAGCAATCTGCCGCCTGCGCCTTGCCGATAGTCAGAGACGTAGCCGCGAGCAACAGGCTTATATGCAATATATTGGTTCTAGTAACTCTCATGCTCAATATCCTTTTATCGCATCCGATTAGCGGCAAACCGCTTGAGACTGTGTTATCCCTGCGTTCTGCGAAGCAGTTTGTAATGAGAATGCAGCAGTACACATTTGAGTCGATTTTTTACCCCATTGCACTTTCAACGAGCCAGTCTCTTGAAGGCCAGTAAGGTATACCATGCCATTATCGTTAACAATGCTGCTATAATTTTCCTGGGCAGGGTCAGATACAGTGGCACCGAAAGGCAAAGGATTATTTAAAGTATCAACCAATCTAATGATTGCTCTAAATCCAACATTACCACTAAAGTTTGCTCTGGATATAGCACCACGGGTTGGAACAACTTTTTGAGCTGTAATGTCCATATCGACGTCATCAGCAAAAGTTTCGCTATCCAACATAATTTCATTATAACGATAAGGCGTCAGATACGGGACAATGGCATATCCGCGGAAGTCTGTTTTTACGCCGGTTTCATTTAATATCCGGGTATCAGCTACTCCTGGTGCTTTTACCAGAGCTGCAGTGTCGCCCAATTGTTGCCCAAGAGTTAAACCATTTTCATGAAGCACAAGACTGCCTGACGCGCCATAGTTGATACGTTGCGCATTGTGATCGTAGTCATAGCTACCAAAAACTTCACCATAAGTGCCACTATAATCCATGCCAGCACTGCCGCTAGCATATTGGTCGTTATCATAAGACTGTTGAACGTTCCAGCTTAAATTATTATCAGCCAAGGCCGTTCCATTCAACCCAACGCTGTTAGACGTTGAGCCCGGGTTCGCCGTGTTCATTGAATACGTTGCCCACGTGTTTGGTGACAAACTGCTAAATGGTAGACTTAATGTGAGTGAGAATAGCTTATCGCTATCATAGTGTCGATTCGAGTCGCCATTGATTTGTGAAGACCTGTTATATGAGTAATTCAGTGAATAATTAATCCATTTCCAGGTGTTATTATAGCCAACACTGAGAGAAGTGTTACGGCGATCTTCATTCCAGTAATCTTCAACCACACCATTGAGTGTTAAGGAGCCCAATGAACGACCCATATTCTGACTAATTGTCGCTTCTGTTCTATTACGAACACGGTCGTATGAATAACTTCCGCTATTGCGATAACTATTTAACACATCACCTAAAGTATTATAACCAGACGTTGAGTAACGATAACCAGCAATAGATAAGTTTGTTCCGATATCGGTTAAATTTTTACTATATCGTATACGCCAGGATTGACCTGATGTTTTATCCTGATTCTTTAATGTTGACCATGCTTGTGTGACATCGACGGATACTGCACCAAAGTCACCCATATTTTGTCCAATGCCGAGTGCAACAGACTGGTATTTTGAGGATGACTGAAAACCTCCAAACGTGGTAGCACCATATGGTAAACCATAGCTGGCTGTGGCTTGTGTAAATGGTGTTTCGTCAACGGCACCATCGTAGGGGCGATATTGCCCAGAGGTGATACTGTACTTCAGGCTACCTTCGCGACGCAGAACCGGCAGAGAGGCATAGGGTACAACGAATTCTTGTCTACTACCATCTGACTCTTCTACCGTGACATAGAGGTCACCGCTACCGCCAGTGGAATACATATCTGAAATTTCAAATGCACCGGGACGAACATAAGATTGATAGATCAAATATCCGTTTTGCTTAATTAAGACTTTAGCATTCGTTCTTGCGATCCCGCGAACAACAGGAGCATATCCCTGAATGCTATCGGCATCCATTTGGTCGTCGGTGGCTAACTGAGCACCTGTATAAGGAACGCTATCAAAAATATCTGCAGTTGATGAACTTTCGCCCATCGTTAAAACGCTTTTAATTGTTGGAATATTTCGTTCTACATAGGTATAGACTGTATCCCAGTCCCCTGAGCTTGAACCGCTGTCAGACTTGTTCCATGTGGTGTAGTTCCTCAAGCGCCATGGGCCCAGATTGAGACCTGGTTGCATATTGAGATTATAGTTCTCGGTGTCGCTGATATTGGACTGGCGTGCATAGCTGTTAGAAGCGTTGAACTGATAATTCATCAGCAAAGCTGTGATGCCATCATCAAATTGATCCGGGGACACATAACCACGAATGGCCGGGCTGAGAGCCGCCTGCGGTAAACTAAACCTTAACGTTTGCGTGCTAAAAGTAAATTCATAAGACGCTTCAGGAATAACTGAAATATCTGCGCACCCTTGTGTATTATCAATTAAGTTTGCAAATGAATCAGTTCTAATACCGAATCCACGAAAATCTTTCACACCTAAACATGGCTGAAGGGCATTGCTGTTCTTACCACTAGCTGAGTTTTTAGCAATAAACTCAACATCTCTAGTATCTATAAATACATCGTTAACAATTATATCAACACGATACTTACCCGGAGACTGTGAGTTTTCATGCTCAAATGCTGAAAGATCCGGTACTTGGTCCGAACCATTCATACCGTTCAAAAATGCCGGGTTGAAAAAGTCTCGAGCAATGGCATTTGAACTCAAGCAAGTAAGACAGGCACTCATCAACGCAAGAGAATAGGTGGTGTATCTAAATTTAAAAACCATTGCATAATCCTTTATATTAGCAAATATCGCCTTATTGTTTTTTTCCGTCTATGCACTTTTATAATGTGGTTTTATGTTCCGGACCAATACCACCTTGGTCGTTTATGATCTTCCAGATTACGGTCCCACTTGATACTCCATTGGGAAGTACATATTCAGTGCTGGAGAATGGCGCAAGTAATAGCGCATCCTTTATTAATCCATTATTAACTTTCACAGTAGAGAAGTTCATGTAATAACCCGTAGGGTTTGTGACTTTGAGTTTTCCTCCGGATACTGCCCAAGTTAATTTGTTAGTGACATTTTCTGGTGTGTCATCAGCAAGCGCCTTTGGCCGATAAAATAATTTCATCCGATTGCGCACTGCGATTTGCAGTGTATTTTGTTTCGCATCTTCATCTGTCGCCGCTGGGATGGATGTTACGTTAAAGTAAAAAAGTGACTCTCGATCTGCTGGCATTGCATTGCTTGCGTTGAAGACGCGTAAAACGCTCTTTTGCTGAGCATCAAGACGAAAGAGTGGAGGCGTGATCATAAAATAGCCAGAAGATGCTTCAATGCTTCCTTTCTCGAGGAATGTTTTTATCAAATAAGGGAAGTTTTCTTTATTCTCGACAGTAATATTTATCTCTTTTTTTCCTTCCGGGTACACAAGGCGAGTACCGCCAATCACAACTCCCGCTTGGGCATTCGTAATATGAAAAAGAACCATCATTATTGACAGGAAAAATGATAAAATAGTACGCATAATTTTCTCTGCTTATTTAAAGATGATGTGCCCCCATGTATGGGAGCACAAATTACATCTTAACTATTATTAGTAGTTAATGGTAAAGGTAGCGCTAGAGTTCGCAGTACCAGCAGAGATTGTGGCTTCGCGCTGGATATAAGCTGCTTTGAAGTTCAGCTCGGTAGAGCTACCGGTGCCTACGTTCAAGGTGAACGGCTCAGAAGCTTCACCCAGTTTCAGCGCATTGCCGCTTGGGTTAGACAGCAGGATCGCAACGCCGGATGCGGTAGAACCGCTGTCCAGTGCCAGGTAGCTGTTGTCGCCATTGTAATATGCACCATCAAACTTCAGGCTGGCTTGGGTAGGAGTGCCCGCCGGGCATTCGGTCAGGAAGATCTTCACATTAGTGGAGCCAGCGCCTTGTGCTGCAGTTGAGCCAACACCAGTGAAGCTGCTCACAGGTACAATGCCCAGATCAACGGTTTCGTTGCTGCCGCCAGTCAGGCTGCCGATATGCGTTTCGCAGGATGCATCAGTGATAGTACCAGTGAACTGAACGGTACCGTCAGCCGCCAGTGCGTTGCAGGAGATGATTGACGCAGCTACGAATGCAGCGAGAAGCTTAGCATTTTTTTTCATTTTACAAGTCCATATAAATATAAAGTTACTTAGTCCTGCATAGATACCGATAATTAGTCATTATCATGTGAATGACATATCATTCATTGATAATTTTGATAAAATGAGATGGGCTCGATATTTACCAATATAATTGTCGGCTCTATGATATCGCTTGCCATAGCGAGCCATGGGAAAGCGGGAGTAATTTAAAAGTCTGGTGCAAAAAATGCTTGTGAATTCTTTATGAAGCGCTCGTGAATTTAACATTCACTGTTTTTGATGCGAGGGCGCTTCCAACTGTGATGAATTTAATCTGAAAATGTGGTGACTAAACAAGATAATTGTCGCTTGTCTTTTTATCTGCAGTATTCTGTCCAGAGACGGTCAATGTGAACCGAGCTCGCTTCTGTTTGAAGTGATAATGTTCATTGAATGAGTTGACTGAATTAATTGAATTTTATTATAGATAATGGTTTTTCGTGGGGCAGGGATATGGATGAAACTGTGTTATTTAATGGATGTATGATTAATCATGAAGTTATCTTTAATGCCAGTATGAATGAATTACGGCCGCTTTCCGGCGATGGTGGGAGTGTTAGCCTTAACGCCCCCACCGCCAGATGCTTGCTATTGCTCCTGCAGAATAGCGGCAAAGTGATTTCGCGGGATGAGTTTTTGGCTGCCGTTTGGGAAAACCGGGGCGTAGTAGTTTCGCAAAATACGTTCTATCAAAATATCTCTTTGCTGCGAAAATCATTACTCAAAGCGGGGCTGTCGGCGGATATCATTATCACCGTAAGGCAAAAAGGGTTCAGCGTCTCACCTGATACCCTGATCATCCCTCTCTCTGATGAAGAGTGTGAAAACATGAACCGGGTAACATTAACGCATTATCAAAATAATAAGGCTGTCGAGGTTCTTCCTGATGGGAATGTTAATTATGATGATCGTTTAGTTATCCCATTAACGAGAAACGTCGCGAGTCAGCATGATAATTTGATAGAAAATAAAGTGGAAATAGCAGGAAAAGAATCGGAACGATTACAGGTGACTTTTAAAATGCCCACCTGGTTAACCACGCTGATTGTAGTGATGATTGTGATTAATATTGTGGTGCTGCTGGTGCTACACCGGTAGCTCGTCGCAAAGGGATTTATCATGTAATGTGATAGCGGATAGCCGGTTACCTAACCCCCTGGCGAGAAATGGCTCCATATGGCTTGTCTGCCAGACCGTCCTGGCAGACAAATGAATCTGACGTTTATCGCTGCTTCAGCCCTAAATCCAGCGGTGTCTTGCTGGGTTCGCCGCCGATCTCTCGCGCCAGCTTCGGCACCATATAGCCGGAGATAAGGGTCAATAGTTCACGCATGATTTCACGTGCTTCATCATCGCTAACCATGAAGTGTGCCGCCCCTTGCACCCGATCCAGCACGTGCAGGTAGTAGGGCATTACCCCGGCGTCGAACAGCGCATTGCTGAGGTCGGCCAGCGCTTGCGCGTTGTCGTTCACCCCGCGCAGCAGCACGCTCTGGTTGAGCAACGTGACCCCCGCCTGACGCAGCATGGCCATCGACGCGCGAAACTCATCGTCAATTTCATTCGCGTGATTGACGTGGTTAACCAGAATTACCTGCAGCGACGAACGCTGGAAGCGGCTGGCCAGCGTCTCAGTAATGCGCGCCGGGATCACAATCGGCAAGCGGCTGTGAATACGCAGGCGCTTAACGTGCGGAATGGCTTCCAGCTGGGTCATTAGCCAGTCGAGTTCATGATCCTTCGCCATCAGCGGGTCGCCGCCGGAGAAGATGATTTCATCGAGCTGCGGATGCTCAGCTATGTAGTTCATCGCCGTCTGCCAGTTGCGCCTGGTGCCCTGATTTTCGGCATAAGGGAAGTGGCGGCGGAAACAATAACGGCAATTGACTGCACAACCGCCTTTCACCAGCAACAGGGCCCGGTTGCGATATTTGTGCAGCAGACCGGGCACTACACTGTGCTGTTCTTCCAGCGGATCGGTGGAGTAACCGGGGGCAACGATAAATTCTTCCTCGGCGGTAAGTACCTGACGAAGCAGCGGATCGTTAGGGTTGCCTTTCTCCATGCGGGCGATAAACGCGCGCGGGACGCGCAGCGGGAACAGGCGTCTGGCCTCGCGTCCGGCCAGCAGTTTTTCATCAGCGTCTACATTTAAAAGACGCAGCAGTTCATCAGGACTGGTCACAACATTGGCAAGTTGCGTTATCCAATCTTCTCTGGATGGGGTATTTAGGGTTACAATATGCGCCATTTTGTGGCTTAGCTACCAGTTAAACAATTTCAGAGGGCCTTATGGCGACTTACTATAGCAACGATTTTCGTGCTGGTCTTAAAATCATGTTAGATGGCGAACCTTATGCGGTAGAAGCCAGCGAATTCGTTAAACCAGGTAAAGGCCAGGCGTTTGCACGCGTTAAGCTGCGCCGCCTGCTGACCGGTACCCGTGTTGAGAAAACCTTCAAATCTACCGATTCCGCAGAAGGCGCGGACGTTGTCGATATGAACCTGACTTATCTGTACAACGACGGTGAGTTCTGGCACTTCATGAACAACGAAACTTTCGAGCAGCTGTCTGCTGACGCGAAAGCAATCGGTGACAACGCTAAGTGGCTGCTGGATCAGGCTGAGTGCATCGTGACCCTGTGGAACGGCCAGCCGATCGCGGTCACCCCGCCGAACTTCGTTGAGCTGGAAATCGTGGAAACCGATCCAGGTCTGAAAGGCGACACCGCGGGTACCGGCGGTAAACCAGCGACCCTGTCCACCGGCGCGGTGGTTAAGGTTCCGCTGTTCGTTCAGATTGGCGAAGTGATCAAAGTGGATACTCGCTCTGGCGAATACGTATCCCGCGTGAAGTAATTTCGCGTCATGATGACCGGCGCAGCCTCCGTGCTGCGCCGCTCTCTCCTTACAGGTACGACGAGCACGACACATGAAGCGCAGCGTTAAACTCCTGGTGTTACTCTTTCTGAGCAGCGTCCTGCTGGCTGGCTGCAATACCGCCCGCGGTGTGGGTGAAGATATTCAGGGCCTGGGCCACGCTATCTCTCACGCTGTGAGCTAAATTTCCCTGCCGTTTCGTTAATGGCGCTTGCCTACCGATATGTCAGGCTCCTCCATTAATACTCCTTTTCTCTTAAAAAACGCAAAGATCCCTTCATCTTTGGACGGTTTGTCTATGCTTATAGGGCATGAAAACAAAACTGACACTAAGGATGACATTATGGTGAAAAAAACGATTGCAGCGTTCTTTACGGTTTTGGTCCTCTCTTCAGCACTGACTGCTTGTAACACTACGCGCGGAGTGGGTCAGGATATTTCAGAAGGCGGTAGCGCAATCTCTGGCGCGGCAACCAAAGCTCAGCAATAAACGCCGTCGACGGTACGGTTTTACGCCGTACCGTTCTTCACTTCCCCTATCCTGTTAGCTATACTCACTGCGACTTTTCATCCACCTTACGGGACGACCCGTAGGCGTTTCTCATCCGGGGACGGCCCCAGCAAAGGAGCCTTATGTCCTGGATTGTCTTGTTTATCGCTGGTCTGCTGGAAGTGGTATGGGCCGTTGGCCTGAAATATACCCATGGCTTTAGCCGGCTGGTTCCCAGCGTCATCACCATCGTGGCGATGGTCGTCAGCATGGCGCTGCTTTCGTGGGCGATGAAAACCCTGCCTGTCGGTACCGCCTACGCGGTCTGGACTGGGATCGGCGCCGTGGGCGCCGCCGTGACCGGTATTGTGCTGTTGGGTGAATCCGCCAGCGTTATGCGTATCGCCAGTCTCGCCTGCATCGTGGTCGGCATCATTGGACTGAAGATTAGCGCGCACTAGTTGTAGCGCTGATTGACCCAGATCAGTTTGCTGACATCAAAGCCCTGCCGGGTGGCAATATCCAGCATCTGCTGCCTGACCTCCGGAGCGATGGTGGGCGCCCGCGCCAGCAGCCAGAGATAATCGCGATCGGGGCCGCAGACCAGCGCGTAACGATACTCCTTATCCAGCGCAATGACGTTATAGCTGCCGTAGAAAGGGCCGAAGAAGGAAATCTTCAGCGCGGCGCGGCTGGGCTCCCCGGTAAAGTAGGCCACCCCGTCCGTTTTCTGCCACATGCCGCGGTCGGGGTTATAGCCTTTATTGGTCACGTCCAGACCGCCGTCATCACGTGGGTGCCAGGCGATCGTGACCTTTTCCAGCCCACTCTCAAAAGGGTGGTCAAAGCGGGCGATTTCATACCAGGTACCCAGATAGCGCTGAACATCGAAGGGGCTGACTACGGTGACGCCCGGCGGCGGGGTGGGCGTGCTGCAGGCGACAGACAGGAACGAGACGGCAATCGCGGTCATTATCGGCAGGATACGCATGGCATGCTCCTTGCTGGCTTTTAAGCTAAGTGTAGAGTCCAGCAGGGAAAAGGCGGCAAGATTTTTCTATGAAGCGAGCCCGGTAGCAGAAATGCAGCCGGGCTCTTGCAGGATCAGATAAACAGTACGCCAACGAGGGTGATGACGCTGAGGATTGCCGCCAGGCCGTAGAAGACCCACTTACCGTTGGGCACATGGATTTTCAGGTCGTGCATGGCGTGGTGAATACGGTGTAGACCGCACCACAGCGGCAGGACAATCATCAGAAACAGGAACGCGCGGCCGATAAAGCTTTGGGCAAAGGCCAGCACGCGTTCATAGCTGAAGGCGTCGGCCGGGGCGAGCCCCAGCGGCAGCAAGATGCCGACCAGCAGCACCATCACCGGCGCGACAATCGCGCCCCACATACCGCCAGCGCCAAACAGCCCCCAGAATACGGGTTCGTCGGAACGTTTCGGATTGGGATTAATCATCTCAGCCTCCTTACCAGAACAGAGCGACAAACAGGACTACCACGGTGACCACTGCCGTCACCACCCAGAGCCCTTTAATGACCGGCTCTGGCCCCATTTTTTCGCCTTTGATGATGACGTTGGCGGCTTTCGGCGCCAGCTCAAACCAGGTTTTGGTGTGCAGCAGCGCCGCCGCCAGAGTGATCAGATTGAGGATCACCACCACCGGGTTTTGCAGGAATCCGATATATCCCGCCCAGCTTTCGGCGCCGTGCTTGAGGGCAAACAGCCCGTAAATCAGCACAATGCTAAACCATACCGTCGGTACCGCCGTGCCTTCCCGCACCATGTAGAAGCGATAAAACGGCAGTTTTTTCCACCAGGTGGAGGTCATCGGCCGCACGTAGGGTTTGCGTTTCGTCGTCATAATGCACTCCTTAGCGTGGTTTCAGGGTCGCGATAAGAAAGTCTTTCGAGCTTTCCACCTTGCCCTGCTGGATCGCGGCCGCCGGGTCGACGTGCTTCGGACACACTTCCGAGCAGTAGCCCACGAAAGTGCAGGTCCAGACGCCGTTCTGGCCGTTAAGCTGCGCCATACGTTCCTTTTTGCCGTGGTCGCGGCTGTCTTCGTTGTAGCGGTGGGCGAGCGTGATCGCCGCCGGGCCGATGAACTCCGGGTTCAGGCCGAACTGCGGGCAGGCGGCATAGCACAGCCCGCAGTTGATGCAGCCGGAGAATTGATGGTATTTGGCCATCTGGGCTGGGGTCTGCTTGTTTGGCCCCTGGTCCGGCGTGCGGTTATTGCCGATGATATACGGCTTAATGGCCTCCAGGCTTTCGATAAAGTGGGTCATATCCACCACCAGATCGCGCTCGATTGGGAAGTTGGCCAGCGCCTCAACCTTTAAACCTTTGGTGTAATCACGCAGGAATGTTTTGCAGGCCAGCTTCGGCACCTTGTTGACCATCATGCCGCAGGAGCCGCAGATCGCCATCCGACAGGACCAGCGGTAGCTCAGGTCCGGCGCCAGGTTGTCTTTAATGTAACCCAGCGCGTCCAGCAGCGAGGTTTGCTCATCATAGGGCACGTCATAGAACGCGCTATGCGGTGCGGTGTCGACCTCCGGGTTGTAGCGCACCACTTCGACTTTCAGGGTTTTCAGCTCAGCCATGGGTGGTCTCCTTCTTCTCGGCCGCTTCCGCTTCGGCGCCATAAACACGTTTTGCCGGTGGCAGCGTGGTGATCTTCACGTCGCCATATTCCAGACGGGTGGTGCCATCGGCCTCGCGGAAGGCGAGGGTGTGCTTGAGGAAGTTGACGTCGTCGCGCTCGGTACAGCCTTCATCCAGACGCTGATGCGCACCGCGCGATTCTTTACGCGCGATGGCCGAGTGCGCCATACATTCGGCAACGTTCAGGCCGTGGCCCAGCTCAATGGTGTAAAGCAGGTCGGTGTTGAATACGCTGGAGTTGTCGGTAATGCGCACGCGCTTAAAGCGTTCCTGCAGCTCAGCCAGCTTATCGATAGTTTTCTGCATCAGCTCCGGCGTACGGTAGATGCCGCAGCCTTCCTCCATCGACAGGCCCATTTCGTCACGGATTTTCGCCCAGTTTTCGTTACCTTCCTGGTTCACGAGCGCTTTTAGACGTTGCTCCACATCCGCAGCCTGCGCATCCAGTGCGGCGCTATTCGCCTCGGTCGTCTGAGCGGCGCGCTGCATGGCCTGTTCCCCGGCCAGACGGCCGAAGACCACCAGCTCGGCCAGCGAGTTGGAACCTAGACGGTTGGCGCCGTGCAGACCGACGGACGAGCATTCGCCCACGGCAAATAGCCCTTTAATCCGGGTTTCGCATTGCTGATCGGTTTCGATACCACCCATGGTGTAGTGCGCGGTCGGCCGTACCGGAATCGGCTCTTTCACCGGGTCGACGCCGACGTAGGCTTTCGCCAGCTCACAGATAAACGGCAGACGCTCCAGCAGTTTTTTCTCGCCGAGGTGGCGGAGATCGAGGTAGACCACGTCACCGCGTGGCGTCGGGATGGTGTTTCCTTTCCGCCATTCGTGCCAGAAGGCCTGGGAAACTTTGTCGCGTGGACCCAGCTCCATATATTTGTTCTTCGGTTCGCCGAGCGGGGTTTCCGGGCCCATGCCGTAATCCTGCAGGTAGCGATAGCCGTTTTTGTTGACCAGAATCCCGCCTTCCCCGCGGCAGCCTTCGGTCATCAGGATCCCGGAGCCCGGCAGACCAGTCGGGTGATACTGAACAAATTCCATATCGCGCAGCGGCACACCATGGCCCAGCGCCATACCCATACCATCACCAGTAACGATGCCGCCGTTGGTGTTGTAGCGATAGACGCGCCCGGCACCACCGGTGGCCAGCACGACCGCGTTGGCGCGGATCTGCACCAGGGTGCCTTCCATCATATTCATCGCCACCAGGCCGCGGGCCTGCCCGTCATCGACCAGCAGGTCAAGGACGAAATGCTCATCAAAGCGTTGAATTTGGGGAAACTGAAGGGAGGTCTGGAAGAGGGTATGCAGCATGTGGAAGCCGGTTTTATCGGCGGCAAACCAGGTGCGTTCGATTTTCATACCACCGAAGCGCCGGACGTTGACGCTGCCGTCAGGGCGGCGGCTCCACGGGCATCCCCACTGTTCCAGTTGGGTCATTTCCGTCGGGCAGTGATGAACGAAATAGTCGACGACATCCTGCTCGCACAGCCAGTCGCCTCCGGCGACGGTGTCGTGAAAATGGTACTCAAAGCTATCGTGATCCTGGGCAACGGCTGCGGATCCCCCTTCTGCAGCGACCGTATGGCTGCGCATCGGATAGACTTTAGAAATCAGGGCGATTTTGGCATTGGGGTTGGCCTGTGCGGCAGCGATAGCGGCACGAAGGCCTGCTCCGCCGGCACCAATTACGGCGAGATCGGCTTGAAAAGTTTGCACGACATTCCTCCAGTTTTAGTGTATTTCGCCGCCGGGCTGGCGAAAAAGTATCACTGCTCCTTTATAGGTACAGGAGTATAGCCGTAGGGTCAGTATGGAAAATTGACGTGTTCGATTTTTTTATCGATATGTGCGGTTATTTATCAGTGATATTTATGCATTCAGGTTAACGATAGATTAATGGCATGTAATCTGCCGGGGATTGCACAAAATTTGTTTCACTCGCCGGTTGCGAGTAGACTTCGTGCCCTTGTTTGTAACCGGAGAAAGTACCATGAGCGAGACGGCAACCTGGCAGCCGAGCGCACCCATTCCCAATCTGTTGAAACGCGCGGCGGTGATGGCGGAAATCCGCCGTTTCTTTACCGATCGCGGCGTGCTGGAGGTGGAGACGCCTTGCATGAGTCAGGCGACGGTAACGGATATTCATTTGTTCCCGTTCGAAACCCGTTTCGTCGGCCCGGGCCATTCACAGGGACTCAATCTGTACTTGATGACCAGTCCGGAATACCACATGAAGCGCCTGCTGGCGGCGGGCTGCGGTCCGGTTTTCCAGTTGTGTCGCAGCTTTCGTAATGAAGAGATGGGCCGGCATCACAATCCGGAGTTCACCATGCTGGAGTGGTATCGTCCGTGCTATGACATGTATCGCCTGATCAACGAGGTGGACGACCTGCTGCAGCAGGTTCTGGAGTGTCAGCCAGCGGAAAGCCTCTCCTATCAGCAGGCGTTCCAGCGTCATCTGGATATTGATCCGCTCTCTGCTGATAAAACGCAGCTGCGTGAAGTCGCGGCGAAGCTGGATTTAAGCAATATCGCCGATACTGAAGAAGATCGCGACACGCTGCTGCAACTGTTGTTCACCATGGGCGTGGAGCCGCACATCGGCAAAGATCGGCCGACGTTTATCTATCATTTCCCGGCCACCCAGGCCTCTTTAGCGCAGATCAGCCCGGAAGATCATCGGGTCGCTGAGCGCTTCGAGGTTTACTACAAAGGTATTGAGCTGGCGAATGGTTTCCACGAGCTGACCGATGCCCGCGAACAGCGCCTGCGATTTGAGCAGGACAACCGCAAACGCGCCGCGCGCGGCCTTCCGCAGCAGCCTATCGATAACAACCTGCTGGCGGCACTGGAGGCGGGCCTGCCGGACTGCTCCGGCGTCGCGCTGGGCGTTGACCGTGTAGTGATGCTGGCGCTGGGTGCCGAAAGCATCGGTGAGGTGATCGCCTTTACGGTCGACCGCGCCTGATGGCGCTGTCACCTCCTGCCGCCTGAGAGCGGGGGAGGTGACAGACCCGCCCTGAAAACAACGCACTCACGCTGTCCCGGTTTTAGCCCGAATACCCACAATCTCCTTCCGTGCTTTTGCTACTATCCGCGCTCATTTTTTGAGGCCAGGCGTTGCCTGTTGGGCGATGCCCACGTTTGGATAGATTTATGCATCAACAATTCAAGAAGATGAGCCTGATTGGGCTGATTCTGATGATCTTCACTTCGGTGTTTGGCTTTGCCAACAGCCCGTCGGCGTTTTATCTGATGGGCTACAGTGCGATGCCGTTTTATCTTTTTTCCGCCCTCTTTTTCTTTATTCCGTTCGCGCTGATGATGGCGGAGATGGGCTCGGCTTATCGTCGCGAAGAGGGCGGGATCTATTCCTGGATGAACCACAGCGTCGGGCCGCGCTTTGCTTTCATCGGCACCTTTATGTGGTTTGCGTCGTACGTGGTGTGGATGGTGAGTACGGCGGCTAAAATTTGGGTGCCGTTATCCACCTTTTTGTTTGGCGCGGACAAAACCCAGACCTGGGCGCTGGCTAGCCTGACCCCGACGCAGACGGTGGGCATTCTGGCAGCCTGCTGGATGGGCATCGTGACCTTTATTGCCGTCAAAGGGATCAATAAAATCGCCAAAATCACCGCCGTCGGCGGTATCGCGGTGATGGGGCTTAACCTGGTGCTACTGCTGGTGAGTGGGGCGATCCTCCTGCTCAACGGCGGCCATTTCGCCCAGCCGTTAAACTTCACCCTTTCACCTAATCCCGGGTATCAGTCGGGCATGGCGATGCTGTCGTTTGTAGTATTTGCCATCTTTGCCTACGGCGGAATTGAGGCGGTCGGCGGCTTAGTGGATAAGACCGACAAGCCGGAAAAGAACTTTGCCAAAGGCATTATCATCGCGGCGATCGTTATCTCGGTCGGTTACTCGCTGGCGATTGTGTTGTGGGGCGTGAGCGCCAACTGGCAGCAGGTGCTTGGCGCGCGTTCGACCAACCTCGGCAACATCACCTATGTGCTGATGACCAGCCTCGGGACGACGCTCGGCCAGGCTCTGCACCTGACGCCAGAGTCGGCGGCCCTGACCGGAGTCTGGTTCGCCCGTATTACCGGCCTGTCGATGTTTCTCGCCTATACCGGTGCATTCTTCACCCTCAGCTATTCGCCCCTGAAAGCGATTATTCAGGGCACGCCAAAAGCGCTCTGGCCGTCGGTGATGACCCGTCTTAACGTCAACGGCATGCCCGCCGCGGCGATGTGGCTGCAGTGCCTGCTGGTCGGGGTGTTTATTGTGCTGGTGTCGTTCGGCGGGGATAGTGCTTCGGCGTTTTATAACAAGCTGACGCTGATGGCCAATGTCTCCATGACCTTGCCCTACCTGTTCCTGACCATCGCCTTCCCGTTCTTCAAGGCGAAAACGCATCTCGACCGGCCGTTCGTGATTTTCAAAAACCGACCGTCGACGCTGCTGGCGACCGGCGTGGTGTTGCTGGTGGTGACCTTCGCCAATATCTTCACCATTATCCAACCCGTCATCGACAGCGGGGACTGGAACAGCACCCTGTGGATGGTCGGTGGGCCGATCTTCTTCTCACTGCTGGCGCTGGGGATCTACGAAAGCTACCGTCGGCGCATGGCGTCCGGCGCGCTGGTGATGGAGAGTTAGAGAGCCTGCCCGGCGTTGCTGCCGGGCAGGTGATGACTTACAGTCCGCCAGCCGTACGGCGGCTGGTTTTTCCGGCCGAGGTCATGGTTTTACTGCTTTGCCTGCCGTCGATACTTTCCAGACGCATCTGGAACGGAGGGAACGGCATATCAATGCCATGTTCGCGGAAGCCCGCCAGGATCAACTGATGCATCTCATGGCGCAGCGGCATGCGGTGCCCCATCTCGGCGGCAAAAATACGCAGCTCGAAAATCTGGATCCCCTGCTGCAGGTCGACGAGAAACGCCTCTGGTGCTGGGGTATCGATGACCAGCGAGCAACGATGCGCCGCGGCGATGAGAATTTTCGTTACCTCATCGGTATCGGCGTCCACGGGGGCCGGCACCGTCAGCACCACGCGGGTGACCGAGTCCGACAGCGACCAGTTGATAAACTGTTCGGTAATGAACGCCTTGTTCGGCACGATAATCTCTTTCCGGTCCCAGTCGCTGATGGTGGTCGCACGGGTATTAATGCGGGTGACGCTGCCCGTCAGGTCGCGAATGGTGACCGTATCGCCGATACGGATCGGCTTCTCAAACAGGATAATCAGGCCGGAGATAAAGTTGGCGAAGATCTCCTGCAGGCCAAAGCCGAGACCCACACCCAGCGCGGCGACCAGCCACTGCAGCTTCGACCACTCAATACCGATCATCGAGAAGCCCACCAGCCCGCCGACGAGCATCAGCAGATACTTGGTGATGGTGGTGATGGCGTAGCCGGTGCCGGGCGTTAAATCGAGATGCTGGAGGATCGCCAGCTCCAGCAGCGCGGGCAGGTTGCGTACCAGCTGAGTGGTGATGATCAGCACCAGAATGGCAATCAACACCGCGCCAAGCGTGATCGGCTCAAGACTTTCCACCCCTTGTACCGTCGAGGTCACGTCCCACAGCGAGATATTCTCAAGGAAGCCAAACGCCGAGTGAATTTCCGACCACAGCACGATGACCGACAGCAGCGCAATCAGCATCAGCAGGGAGCGCACAAGCCGCAGCGACTGAGTACTGATGGCATCGAGGTCGACCTCGCTGATCTCCGTTTCCACCGACCCCTCCGGGCTGCTGACGTGAACGGGCTCATCTTCGCCGCGGGCACGCTGAGCGAGAATTTCCGCGCGACGGTGGCGGGCCCGGTCGAAGGCCAGCCGGCGGCGCTGGATCAGCATCCAGCGGCGGATGATGTGATAGACCACCAGCAGCAGGAACCAGATGGCGACCGAGGTTTCCAGACGTGCAAGCAGCGCCTGGGCGGTGGCGAGGTAGCCGACGGCGGCCGCCAGCATGGCCACCAGCGGGGCGCCAAGCATCAGGTTCCACAGCAGGCGGTTCACCATATTGTCGCCATTCCCCTCTTTATCCAGATAGAGCGGGATACCGGCGTGCTTAAGGCTCAGCGTGACCACCGCCAGCGCGCCGCAGATCAACAGGAAGCACAGGCGGCCCAGCGAAGCGGAGAACTCGCGGTCGTTAAGATTATCGAACATGATCAGCGCCATAATCAGCGGCACAATCAGCCCGATGCTCATCAGGTAGTAGCGCATCGCTTTCGCCACGCGGTTACGCGGCCAGCCAAAGTGGGCG
The DNA here is from genome assembly GCF_002810545.1 of Klebsiella sp. A-Nf5. Classification (NCBI taxonomy): domain Bacteria; kingdom Pseudomonadati; phylum Pseudomonadota; class Gammaproteobacteria; order Enterobacterales; family Enterobacteriaceae; genus Klebsiella; species Klebsiella sp. A-Nf5. The sequence continues at coordinate 56,494 of NZ_PIOG01000280.1, forward strand.
ATAAACAGCCCGTTTGGCCGGGCGAAGGTGGCGCAGATCATCACCACCCACAGCAAAGGCACGGTCGCCGTGACCCCATCGCCTATCGCCACCGCCAGCGGGAAGGGCCAGGCGGACTGCAGGCCATAGCCGAGCGTCATCCACAGCACCGGCAGCGGCGAGGCCACCAGTATCGACCAGAAGACCGTGCGCAGCGTCAGCCAGAAGTGATCCTGGGTGACTTTCCCCACCCGGGCGCTGGAGCGCTCAAGGAAGCGGGTGAAATGGCGCCGCGAGCTGATGCTGAAGCCAACCAGCAGCAGGGCGGCAAACAGCGGCAGCAGAGTCTCTTTGCTGGTGAGCATCATCGCGCTGGCTTTGCCCAGTTCGCTGATGGTATCCAGGGAGATCAGGCGCCGCAGATCCTGGACAATCTCCAGCGGCCAGGAGAAGCCGATAGGGCTGACGTCCGAAGTCCAGAACAGATAGCGGTGAGTCGCTTCGTTGATCTCTTTCAGCGCGTCTTCCAGCTGGCCGTTGGCGACCTTCAGCTTGGTGAGCTCCAGCATCAGGGTATCGCCGCCGCGCAGCAGCGAGTTCAGCAGCTCGTTCTGCGTGCGCAGCTGCGCCTGCAGGATTTTGTTCTGCTCGCTGGTCAGCGGTTCGCCGTCGGCCTGACGGATCTGCCGCAGCTGCGGCTGCTTACTCAGCAAATCTTCAAAGCGCAGACGCTGCACGCGTAGCTGTGCCATTTCCGTATCCAGCTGCTGTGGGCGAGGGCGCTCCGGCAGTCGCGCCACCTGGGCGCGCAGGGCTTCGCCCAGCAGGTTGGAAGAGCCCAGCCACTGCGATTGCTCGCGCAGGGTGTTTAACGCCTGGCGCACCTGCAGCGTTTGATTCGTCGCCTGCCGCTGCTGGGACGCCACCAGATCCATGCGCTGCGCCTGCTGGTTCAGCGCCTGGGAGAGCTCCCGGTTGACCTTGAACTGCGCGTTGATGTCCGGCGGCAGGTTTTCACTGTTCTCCGCCAGCAGTTCGGTGCTCTCCAGCGCCTTTTCCGCTTCCCGCTGGCGCTGGCTGTTCTGTAAATTGCGCAGCGCCTGCAGATAGGCATCCAGTTGTTCGCTCTGCTTTTGCGCCAGCTCGGAACGGGCGCGCGACAGCTCCTGGCGGTTGTTGGCGGAAAGCTGGGCGAGGTCGAGTTCATCCACCAGCGCCTTCAGGCGCGCCGATTCCGCCTGCAGGGCAAGATTTTGCGCCTGGGCGAGAGCATTGTTGCCGGTTTGCGTGCCGATGCGGCGCTCAACCTCATTGAGCTGACGACGGGCATCGGTTTGCTGTTGCGGCAGCTGGTTCAGGGAGTCGGCGATTTCACGCGCGCGATCCTGCTCCTGCTGCGCCTGGCGGCTCGATTCCAGCAGCTGGCTGCTGACCTGCAGGATCTCCTGGTTCAGCGCATCGGCGGTCAGGCCGGTTGGCACCTGGCGCGGTTCTTCGCTCAGATTGTTGAGCTGAGAGCGCAGGCTTTGAAACAGTTTGGGGAAATTATCGATAACGTCCTGATACTGACGGGCGCGCTCGAGGGACGATTTTTGCTCCTCAAGCGCGTTCAGCGCGGACTGTAGAACTTCAACGGTTTCAGGCTGGGCGGGCTTTGCCGCCTTCGCCTGTTCCAGTTCCTGGGTTATCTGTTTAGCATCCGGGGCTGTCGCAGCGTACGCCCCGAAACTGAGGCTCAAGGCCAACAGGAAAGTGTATATCAGGCGCACGGCATAACCCTTTTTGCTGAAGAATTAACCTTGGTCTTGTGTATCGTCAACCAGCGGGCTGGCGCGGTGTTCGGCGCGGATCTCTTCTTCCGGTAACGGCGCGGGTTCAGCAGCGGCGCTGGCTTCCACGGCGGTCGCCAGCGGTTGGCCGATTTTAGTCACGGACAGGCTTTGCAGCGAGTCAACCAGCTTCACCTGGCCCGGGGCGAACAGGTTGATCACGGTGGAACCCAGTTTGAAGCGGCCCATCTCCTGGCCTTTCAGCAGGGCGACGGAGCCTTCGCTGTCACCCGCGGGCCAGGTCCAGCGTTTAATAATGCCTTCGCGCGGCGGGGTCACGGTGCCGGACCACACGGTCTCGATGCTGCCGACGATAGTCGCGCCCACCAGAATTTGCGCCATCGGGCCAAACTCAGTATCAAACAGGCAGATGACGCGCTCGTTACGGGCGAACAGGTTAGGCACATTCTGCGCCGTCAGATGGTTAACCGAGAACAGGTCGCCAGGGACGTAGATCATTTCGCGCAGGATGCCGTTGCACGGCATGTGCACGCGGTGATAGTCGCGCGGCGACAGATAGGTGGTGGCGAAGCTGCCGTTACGGAACAGGTCGGCCATTTGATAGTTGCCGGCCAGCAGGGCTTCCAGGCTGTAGTCATGACCTTTGGCCTGCAGGATTTTATCGTCTTCAATGGCGCCAAGCTGGCTGATCACGCCGTCTGCCGGCATCACCAGCACGTTGGGATCGGTATTCAGCGGGCGAACGTCGTCGCGCAGCGGACGCACAAAGAAATCGTTGAAGGTGCGATAAGCCGCGGTATCCGGCTTCTGCGCCTCTTTCATATCGACCTTGTAGTATTTCACGAACAGATCGATGACCAGTTTCGTCAACCAACCTGCGCGTTTGCTCGCACCCCAGCCTGCGAGGCGGGTGAGCCACAGTTTAGGCAGAATGTATTGCAGTGAAAGTTTAAGATCGTTTAACAAAGTAGCCTCCAGGCCATGATATGTCGTTCCTGACCCCGCCCGCGGGCGGGGACATGAAAAAAGGGGACGATTCTATACGTAAACCTCGCCAAATGGCATCCGCGTTAGTCGCAGTTTGACCGCGTCCTGGCAGAGCCTGACGTGACGCTCAGCTTAATGATCAGTCATCGGACGAGGAAAAGTTTTTACGCGTTTTTACCTGTACCTGCTCCATGCTTTCGAGGATGCGGTGGTAGTTCTCAAAACGGCTTTCGGCGATCTTGCCGTTCTCTACCGCTTCGCGAAGCGCACAGCCAGGATCGTTATCGTGTTTACAGTCGCGGTATTTGCAATGGCCTAAATAATCATGGAATTCGACAAAGCCATTGGTGATTTGTTCCGCTTCCAGATGCCAGAGGCCGAATTCACGAACGCCCGGTGAATCAATTACATCGCCGCCGTGCGGGAAGTGGTAGAGGCGCGCCGCGGTGGTGGTGTGCTGGCCTAAGCCGGAAACGTCCGAGACATCATTGGTGAGGATCTGATCCTCATTCAGCCCCAGCAGGGCGTTCAGCAGGCTCGATTTACCGACCCCGGACTGCCCGGCGAAAATGCTGATGCGGTCGGTCAGGGCCGCTTCCAGCGGCTTGAGGCCGTCCTGAGTCCGACTGGAGACCATGAGCACGCGGTAACCGATATTGCGGTAGATGTCCATTTGCTCATTGACGAAGCGCAGGCCATCGTCATCCAGCAGATCGATTTTATTCAGAACGATTAACGGCTCGATATCCTGCGCCTCGCAGGCCACCAGATAACGATCGATAATATTCAATGACAGCTCAGGCAGGATCGCGGAAACCACCACGATCTGATCGATATTGGCGGCGATAGGCTTCACGCCGTCGTAAAAATCCGGACGCGTCAGGACGGAGGTGCGCTCATGCACCGCTTCGACGATCCCTTTGACGTTTACGCCGTCGGCGGCATCTTTACCCGGCCGCCAGACCACGCGGTCGCCAGTGACCAGCGAACGGATTGTCCGGCGAATGTTGCAGCGATGGACGCTGCCGTCAGCGGATTCGACGTCGGCATGCATGCCAAAGCGACTGATGACAATGCCTTCCGACGTTTCGCCAAACAGGTTGTCATCGTAGTCGGCCTTCTCCGCAGTGGTTTTCAGGCGGCGCTGGTGGTTGGCGTTGACGCGGCGCTGCTGGCCTTTGGAGAGTTTATTTTTACTCAATCGAACTGGCTCCTGGTCGCCCTGATGGGGCAAAACCTCTATGATACACGCTATTTTAGATGAATATAGTCACGCAAGAAGGGTGGAAAATAGCATGAGTGCAAATGAAAACAACCTCATTTGGATCGATCTTGAGATGACAGGGCTGGATCCGGAGCGCGATCGCATTATCGAAATCGCCACCCTGGTGACCGATGCCAACCTGAACATTTTAGCTGAAGGGCCGACCATCGCCGTGCATCAGTCGGATGCTCAGCTGGCATTAATGGACGAGTGGAATGTGCGGACCCATACCGGCAGCGGACTGGTGGATCGCGTGAAGGCCAGCACCGTCGGCGAGCACGATGCCGAACTGGCGACCATTGAGTTTCTTAAGCAGTGGGTGCCGGCGGGCAAGTCGCCCATCTGCGGCAACAGCATCGGCCAGGATCGTCGCTTCCTGTTTAAGTACATGCCGCAACTGGAAGCCTATTTCCACTACCGCTATCTGGACGTCAGCACGCTGAAAGAGCTGGCTCGCCGCTGGAAGCCGGAAATTCTTGACGGCTTTAAAAAGCAGGGCACCCATCAGGCGATGGACGATATCCGCGAGTCGGTCGCCGAGCTGGCCTACTATCGCGAGCATTTCATTAAGCTGTAAACCACGACTGGCTGTGAAAACCGGGCCTGGTGCGGCCCGGTACATCTTTCTGATTATTTAAACCACTTTTGCTGCATCTGCTGGAAGTCAGGCGTCGCCATGACCGCGATCAGGGCATCGTTGATGGCATTCAGCAACTCCGGATCGTCTTTGCGCACCGCAATCGCATACTGCTTACCGTAATAAGCCGGGTCGGTGGCCCGCTCATCCATGATGGCGTAGTCAGGGTTCTCTTGTTGCCAGGCGTCAAGGGTGGCGAAGTCGCTCATGACGCCGGTTATTTCGCCGGCTTTCAGCGCGGCTAAAGCGCTGGCGACGTCGTCGTAAGGGATCGCCTGCACGGCCTTCTGCTTATCGCGCAGATAGTGCTGATGCAGCGTGCCTTTCACCACGCCGATTTTTTTGGCTTTCAGATCGGCAAAGGTATGGGCGACATCTTTATTGACGATCACCACCCCGGAGAGCGCCTGGCGATAGGGGCGGCTAAAGGCGACCTGCTTCTCGCGCATTGGGATCACTTCCATACCGGCAATCACCGCATCAAACTTCTTAAAGCGCAATGCCGGGATCAGGGTATCGAAACGCTGCGCCGTAAACTGGCACTGCGCCTGCATCTGCTGGCACAGGGCGTGAGCAAGATCGATATCAAAGCCGATGGGCTGATTTTTGCCGTTGGTGGTGACAAATGGTGGATTGGCTGTGGTGGTGCCAAAATGGAGCGTCTCGGCTGACGCGGTTCCAATGGCCAGCGTGCTCAGCAGCAGGACGGTGAGGACTTTTCTCATGCTAATTCCCTGTTTGGCGTCGTGGTGGCCGCGTTGTACGTCGCGCCACCGCAATATGATGCGAGCGATTTTGCGTCATTCAGCCGGACGGAAAAAGCAATTTTGCCCGTTATGACGCTTATTTATACAATTCAGCGGCGTAGGTGGCGAGAAAATGTCCATTTAAACAAAAAACGCAAAAAAGTGATCGTCAGGGGGTTGCAGGGGCATCGAATTCTCGTATAATGCGCCTCCCGTAACGACGCAGAAATGCAAATTACGACGCCATCAAAATATGGCAAAAAAAGCAGTAACGCGGGAATAGCTCAGTTGGTAGAGCACGACCTTGCCAAGGTCGGGGTCGCGAGTTCGAGTCTCGTTTCCCGCTCCAAAATTTGAAAGCACCATCCTGATCACAGGATTTCAACTCGCAGATGCGAGGCGAAAGCCGAAGATTAAGCGGGAATAGCTCAGTTGGTAGAGCACGACCTTGCCAAGGTCGGGGTCGCGAGTTCGAGTCTCGTTTCCCGCTCCAAAATTTGAAAGACATACCACACCAGTCGCAGTATTCAGGTTGCTACACGGTAGCTTGAATGACGATGATTAAGCGGGAATAGCTCAGTTGGTAGAGCACGACCTTGCCAAGGTCGGGGTCGCGAGTTCGAGTCTCGTTTCCCGCTCCAAATTTTCTTCCATCTCTTATTTATCCACAGTGCAATCCAGCGCCGGGGATGATTTTCGTTTGATCTTCAGAAATACTGTGAACAGAGTTATCCACAGGTTATGGTTTCATCCATGACGGCGGGAATGCTTCGCTTTGTAAATAGTATCTTTGTATCTCTTTGAAATTTAACATTTAAATTTCATTTCAAAATGTTAATTCGATCACTTGACCTTGGTCGGCGCCTTGAAACGCAATGTGTTTTAGATTTTATTCACAGCCTGTGAATGAATCAGGCGTCGCGTGGCAAGCCTTTCTCTACCACCCTGACCAGACGTAATTTTTTCGGCAGCTGTACTTCGACGGCGTCGGCGTTCCGCTTGTTTATTTGCTTAGTGATAGCCCATTCGATGTGCTCGTCGAGAAGCGGGTGCTCACCCCGGCGACTCTCCAGCGCGCGAAGATGAGCTTCATCCCAGGGCGCGTTGCCCAGCGCGACGGCGATATTGCGCAGCCAGCGCAGATGGCCAATGCGACGAATCGCCGACCCTTCGGTTACCTTCAGAAACCACGCTTCGCTCCAGGCGAACAGCTCCACCAGCGGTGGCGCATGCAGCGCTTTGCGTGGGCTGAAATCCTCTTCATCGGTGAGCTGTGAGAAACGGTTCCACGGGCAGATGAGCTGGCAATCATCACAACCGTAAATACGGTTGCCGATAAGCGGACGGAACTCCTCCGGGATAGCGCCTTCCAGTTCGATGGTGAGATAGGAGATGCAGCGCCGGGCGTCGACGGTGTAGGGCTCAACGATGGCGCCGGTGGGGCAGATGGTCATGCAGGCGACGCAGCGTCCGCACTCCTCCGCAACCGGGCTGTCGACTGGCAGGGGGAGGTCGATCAGCAGTTCGCCGAGGAAAAAGAATGACCCCGCGTCGCGGCTTAAGATAAGTGAGTGCTTACCTGTCCAGCCAAGGCCCGCTTTTTCTGCGATTGGCCGTTCCAGGATAGGCGCGGAATCGACAAAAGGTCTAAAATTGAGCGAAGCACACTGTTCCTGAATCTTCTCCCCCAGTTTTTTCAGGCGATTACGTAGCAGCTTATGATAATCACGCCCGAGGGCATAACGGCTGACGTAACCCAGCGCGGGATCTTTCAGGGTGCGGGCAAAGGCGGCGTTGGCGGGCAGATAGTTCATCCGCACGCTGATGACGCGTAACGTACCGGGCAGCAGTTCGTGGGGGCGGGCGCGCATCATTCCGTGACGGGCCATCCACTCCATTTCGCCATGGTATTGTTTATCCAGCCATGCCTGCAGTTTGGGTTCACTGGCGCTGAGGTCGGTATCGGCGATACCCACCTGCTGGAACCCGAGCTCTGTGCCCCATTGTTTGATTTGTTGCGCTAACTGAACGAGATCGAGGGGCTGTGACATGATGGACCATACAATGACGAAAAACCCTGACAGTATACCATACAACATTTGGCCTGCGGAGGCGCTGCGCCTGGCCGAACGAGAGGCGGCGGACAGCCTGGGGCTGACGCTGTTCGAACTGATGCAGCGCGCGGGCGAGGCGGCCTTTCAGCTGGCCAGCCGCGCTTATCCCGCCAGCGCGCACTGGCTGATCCTCTGCGGACATGGCAACAACGGCGGCGACGGATATGTCGTCGCGCGTCTGGCACAGGCCGCGGGGCGGCGGGTGACGTTGCTGGCGGTAGAGAGTGACAGCCCGCTGCCGGAAGAGGCGCAGGCGGCGCGGGAGGCGTGGCTTAACGCCGGCGGTGTGATCCATGCGGCGACTATCCCATGGCCCGACGATATCTCACTGATTATTGATGGCCTGCTCGGCACCGGTCTGCGCAGTGCGCCGCGCGATCCCGTCGCGGCGCTCATCCACCAGGCGAACCACCACCCGGCGCCGGTGGTGGCGCTGGATATCCCTTCCGGCCTGAATGCGCAGACCGGCGCGACGCCAGGTGCAGTGGTTCAGGCTGACCACACCCTGACCTTTATCGCCCTCAAACCCGGGCTGCTGACCGGCAAGGCGCGGGATGTCGTCGGGCATCTCCATCATCATGCCCTTGGGCTCGAGCGCTGGCTCGCCGGGCAAAGTACTCCCCTGACGCGGTTTTGCGCCGCCCACCTCGCCGACTGGCTGCCGCCGCGGCGGGCCACCTCCCATAAGGGTGATCACGGCAAGCTGGTGATTGTCGGCGGCGATCGCGGCACGGCAGGCGCTATCCGTATGTGCGGTGAAGCGGCCCTACGCAGCGGTGCCGGGCTGGTGCGAGTGCTTACTCACTCTGAGAACATCGCGCCCATTGTCACCGTGCGGCCGGAATTAATGGTGGATGAACTGACGCCGCAGACTCTGAAAGCCGCGCTGGAGTGGGCTGATGTGGTGGCGATTGGCCCGGGCCTGGGGCAGCGCGAATGGGGGCGCAGCGCACTGCGCACGGTGGAAAGTTTTAACAAACCGATGGTCTGGGACGCCGACGCGCTGAACCTGCTGGCATTCAATCCCGATAAACGTCACAATCGCGTGCTAACGCCGCACCCCGGCGAAGCGGCCCGTCTGCTGAATGTCAGCGTGGCAGAAATTGAAAGCGATCGCTTACTTTCTGCGCAGCGTCTGGTAAAACGGTATGGTGGCGTGGTTGTGCTGAAAGGCGCGGGCACGGTGGTGGCCCGTGAAAGCGGGGCGATGGGCATTATCGATGCCGGCAATGCCGGGATGGCCAGCGGCGGGATGGGCGATGTGCTTACCGGCATTATTGCCGCATTGTTAGGACAGCACCTGACGCCGTATGATGCAGCCTGTGCCGGGTGCGTCGCTCATGGCGACGCCGCCGACCGGCTGGCCGCCCGCGAGGGCACCCGCGGCATGCTGGCGACCGATCTCTTTTCCACGCTCAGGCGTGTTGTTAACCCGGATGTGATTGACGTAGACCATGATTAACCGAGTGATTCCTTTACCCGATGAGCAGGCCACGCTGGCCCTTGGCGACCGCATCGCGCAGGTCTGTACCGGCGCCACCGTGATTTATCTGTATGGTGATTTAGGCGCGGGGAAAACGACCTTCAGCCGCGGCTTTTTGCAGGCGCTCGGTCACCGCGGCAATGTCAAAAGCCCAACCTATACCCTGGTGGAGCCGTATACCCTCGAGAATCTGATGGTATATCACTTCGATCTCTACCGACTGGCGGATCCTGAGGAGCTCGAATTTATGGGGATCCGTGATTATTTTGCCGACGATGCCATCTGCCTGGTGGAATGGCCGCAGCAAGGCGCAGGTGTCCTGCCTGACCCGGACGTTGAAATTCACCTTGATTACCAGGCACAAGGGCGTGAGGCGCGTATTACCGCGATCTCCTCACGGGGTGAATCTTTACTGGCGCGTTTAGCCATTTAGCCTGAAGGATGACGGGATGAAGTATCGCATAACCACCTGGCTTGCCGCTGCGCTAATGCTGTCGAGTCTTCACGCCACTGCGGCGAGTTTATCCGATATCCAGGTCTCCAACGGAGACCAGCAGGCCCGTATTACCCTGAGCTTTGTCGGTGAGCCGGAGTACTCCTTTTCCCCACAGGGCAAACGTCTGGTAGCACTGGATATCAAGCAGACCGGCGTATTGCAGGGACTACCGCTGCAGTTTAGCGGCAGTAACCTGGTGAAAAGTATTCGCGCCGGTACGCCGCAGGATACGCAGACGCTGCGTCTGCTGGTGGATCTGACGGAAGATGGTAAAACGCGAGCGGTGAAGCAGCAGAACGGGGCGAATTACACGGTGGTTTTTACCATCAACGCCGACGCACCACCGCCACCGCCACCGCCGCCCGTGGTGGTGAAACGGGCTGACCCGCCGCCGGTGATGCCTTCCCGGACGGCGACGGCAGGGCGTAACCCATTCAGCTCGTCGGGCCATGAACGGCAGACGGCGATGACCTCCTCTCAGCCGGCGATGACCAACAATCAGACCGTGACTCGCCCGGCGGCCCGTACGGTGTCGGCGGATGATAAGGTGATTATCGCCATCGATGCCGGACACGGCGGCCAGGATCCAGGCGCGATTGGCCCGAACGGCACCAAAGAGAAGAACGTGACTATCGCCATCGCGCGCAAGCTGCGGGCGTTACTGAACGCCGATCCGCAGTTTAAGCCGGTGCTGACCCGCGACGGAGATTACTTTATTTCGGTGATGGGGCGCTCTGACGTGGCGCGTAAGCAAAACGCCAACTTCCTCGTCTCTATCCATGCTGATGCCGCGCCAAACCGCGATGCGACCGGCGCCTCGGTGTGGGTGCTCTCGAACCGTCGCGCCAACAGCGAAATGGCCGGTTGGCTCGAGCAGCATGAGAAGCAGTCTGAACTGCTCGGCGGGGCAGGCGACGTGCTGGCGAACAGCCAGGCCGACCCCTATCTGAGCCAGGCGGTGCTGGATCTGCAGTTCGGTCATTCCCAGCGCGTCGGCTACGATGTGGCGACCAACGTGCTGAGCCAGCTGCAGCGCATTGGCAACCTGCACAAACGCCGCCCGGAGCATGCCAGCCTCGGTGTATTGCGCTCGCCGGATATCCCGTCGATCCTCGTGGAAACGGGCTTTATCAGTAACAACGGTGAAGAGCGGCTGCTGGGGAGTGAGGATTACCAGGAGCAGATCGCACAGGCGATTTACAACGGCCTGCGTAACTACTTTATGCAGCATCCGCTGCAGTCGGCGCCTCGAGGGGAGGCGGCGCAGACCGCCAGCGCCGCAGCGCCAGGTGGGATGTTGATTAACTAAGGAGCAGGGGATGCCGATTCAGGTTCTGCCGCCGCAGCTCGCCAACCAGATTGCCGCCGGCGAAGTGGTGGAGCGGCCCGCGTCGGTGGTGAAAGAGCTGGTTGAGAACAGCCTTGATGCTGGCGCTACGCGGATTGACATTGATATCGAACGCGGCGGCGCGAAGCTCATTCGCATCCGCGATAACGGCAGCGGCATCAAAAAAGACGAGCTGGCGCTGGCCCTGGCTCGTCATGCGACCAGCAAGATCGCTTCGCTTGACGATCTGGAGGCGATTATCAGCCTCGGCTTTCGCGGCGAAGCGCTGGCCAGTATCAGTTCGGTGGCGCGCTTAACGCTGACTTCGCGGACGGCGGAGCAGCAGGAAGCCTGGCAGGCTTATGCCGAAGGCCGCGATCAGGCGGTAACGGTGAAGCCGGCGGCGCACCCGGTCGGCACCACCCTGGAAGTCCTCGATCTGTTCTACAACACGCCGGCGCGGCGCAAATTTATGCGCACCGAAAAAACCGAGTTCGGCCATATTGACGAAGTGGTGCGCCGCATTGCGCTGGCGCGCTTCGACGTCACCATTAACCTCAGCCATAACGGCAAGGTGATGCGCCAGTATCGGGCAGTGGCGCAGGATGGCCAGCGGGAGCGGCGGCTGGGAACCATTTGCGGCACCGCTTTTCTCGAACATGCGCTGGCGATCGAGTGGCAGCATGGCGATCTGACCCTGCGCGGCTGGGTTGCCGATCCGCTCCATACCACCCCGGCGCTGGCGGAAATTCAGTACTGTTACGTCAACGGGCGGATGATGCGCGACCGGCTGATCAACCATGCTATCCGCCAGGCCTGTGAAGACAAGCTGGGGGCCGATCAGCAGCCGGCGTTTGTGCTGTATCTGGAGATCGATCCCCATCAGGTGGATGTGAACGTCCATCCGGCCAAGCATGAGGTGCGTTTCCATCAGTCGCGCCTGGTGCATGACTTTATCTACCAGGGCGTACTGAGCGTGCTGCAGCAGCAGCTTGATGCGCCGCTCGCGGAACAAGACGACCCGCCGGCGCCGCGCCAGATGCCGGAGAACCGCATCGCCGCAGGCGGCAATCAGTTTGCTCGCCCGTCGGAAGCGCGTGAACCGGCAACCCGATTCAGCATGACATCGTCGCGTGAGCCGGCTGCCTCCGGCGGCAGTTCGGGCGGCGCGAGCTGGCCGCATGCGCAGCCGGGTTACCAGAAGCAGCAGGGGGCGCTTTATCGTCAGTTGCTCGACACGCCCGCCGCGCCGCGACCCGCGCAGCCGTCCGTCGCCCCGGCGGAACTGGCTGGTCACAGTCAGAGTTTTGGCAGAGTGCTGACGATTGTCGGCGGCGACTGCGCGCTGCTGGAGAGCGAGGGCAGTCTGGCGCTGCTGTCGTTGACCGTTGCCGAGCGCTGGCTGCGCCAGGCGCAGTTGACGCCGGGGGTGGAAGCGGTATGTGCCCAGCCGCTGCTGATCCCGTTGCGGTTAAAAGTCACGGAAGGGGAGAAGCGGGCGCTGGCCGCTGCGCAGTCGGCGCTGACGCAGCTGGGGATCGAGCTCCATACCGATGCCCTGCACGTGACGGTGCGCGCGGTCCCTTTACCCTTAAGACAACAAAATTTACAAATCTTGATTCCTGAACTGATAGGCTACCTGGCGCAGCAAAACGCATTCGACGTCGGCAACATCGCCCAATGGATGGCACGTAATCTGACGAGCGAACAGGCGTCATGGAATATGGCGCAGGCGATTGCGCTGCTGGCGGACGTCGAACGTCTTTGCCCGCAGCTGGTGAAAACACCGCCGGGCGGCCTGTTACAACCTGTAGATCTCCATTCGGCGATGAATGCCCTGAAAGATGAATGATGTAACCGAGGCGAGCCTGCCCAAGGCAATTTTTTTAATGGGCCCGACGGCCTCAGGCAAAACCGCGCTGGCGATAGCCTTACGTAAAGTTTTGCCAGTAGAGTTGATTAGTGTTGATTCCGCCCTCATTTATCGGGGAATGGATATTGGCACTGCCAAACCGGATGCCGCGGAGCTTAGCGCTGCGCCGCACCGGCTGCTGGATATTTTGGATCCCGCAGAAGCCTATTCCGCGGCTGATTTTCGCCGCGACGCGCTGGCGGCGATGGCCGATATTGTCGCTGCCGGGCGAATTCCGCTGTTAGTCGGCGGAACGATGTTGTATTTCAAAGCGTTGCTGGAAGGATTGTCGCCCTTACCGTCGGCTGACCCAGAGGTCAGAGCGCGGATTGAGCAGCAGGCCGCAGAGCAGGGATGGAACGCGTTACATCAGCAATTACAGGCGATCGATCCCGTGGCTGCTGCGCGTATTCATCCAAATGATCCGCAAAGGCTTTCCCGGGCACTGGAAGTTTTTTTCATTTCGGGTAAAACTTTAACGGAACTGACGCAAACGTCAGGAGACGCTCTGCCATATCAGGTGCATCAGTTCGCCATCGCCCCGGCGAGCCGTGAACTGCTCCATCAACGCATAGAACAGCGTTTTCATCAGATGTTAGCTTCAGGTTTTGAAGCAGAAGTACGGGCGCTTTTTGCCCGCGGAGATTTGCATACGGATATGCCTTCCATCCGTTGTGTTGGATACCGCCAGATGTGGTCATACCTCAATGGCGAGATCCCGTATGATGAGATGGTTTATCGAGGTGTTTGCGCCACGAGACAGTTAGCCAAACGTCAGGTCACCTGGCTGCGCGGTTGGGAAGGTGTGCACTGGTTAGACAGTGAACAACCTGAACAAGCGCTCAACAAAGTATTACAGGTTGTTGGTGCGAGCCAGAACTGAACGTGTACAATTAAACGGTATCGTGCGTAATTTTTTTTAAGAATCGTAAGGTTCTGAGTACAAAACAAGCATACATATAAGGAAAAGAGAGAATGGCTAAGGGGCAATCTTTACAAGATCCGTTCCTGAACGCTTTGCGTCGGGAACGTGTTCCGGTTTCTATTTATTTGGTGAATGGTATCAAGCTGCAAGGGCAAATTGAGTCTTTCGATCAGTTCGTGATCCTGTTGAAGAACACGGTCAGCCAGATGGTCTATAAGCACGCAATTTCTACTGTTGTCCCGTCTCGCCCGGTGTCTCACCACAGCAATAATGCTGGCGGCGGTTCCAGTAACTATCACCACGGTGGTAGCGCGCAGGGCTCTTCTGCGCCGCAACAAGACAGCGACGACGCCGAATAAGGCCAGTGCTGTTTTTCCACGCCGGGGAGCCAGGTTTTCTGCGTTCCCCGCTGGTATTTTATAAGGGGTTTACGCTTGTTTGACCGTTATGACGCCGGTGAGCAGGCGGTACTGGTACACATCTATTTTTCGCAAGACAAAGATATGGAAGATCTCCAGGAGTTTGAAACTCTGGCCTCTTCCGCCGGTGTCGAAGCAATGCAGGTGATTACCGGTAGCCGTAAAGCACCGCACCCGAAGTATTTTGTTGGTGAAGGTAAGGCAGTCGAAATTGCGGAAGCCGTTAAAGCGACCGGCGCGTCGGTCGTGCTCTTCGATCATGCCCTGAGTCCGGCACAAGAACGCAACCTGGAACGCCTGTGCGAATGCCGGGTTATCGATCGTACCGGTCTTATTTTAGATATTTTCGCCCAGCGCGCGCGCACCCATGAAGGGAAACTGCAGGTTGAGCTGGCGCAGTTGCGCCATATGGCGACCCGCCTCGTCCGCGGCTGGACCCACCTTGAAAGACAGAAGGGCGGGATTGGTTTGCGTGGCCCGGGTGAAACCCAGCTCGAAACCGACCGTCGTTTATTGCGTAACCGCATCATGCAGATCCTGTCGCGACTGGAAAAAGTTGAGAAACAGCGTGAGCAGGGGCGGCGGTCGCGCGCGAAAGCCGATATTCCAACCGTGTCGCTGGTGGGCTACACCAACGCCGGAAAATCAACGCTCTTTAACCAGATCACCGCCGCCGAGGTCTATGCCGCGAACCAGCTGTTCGCCACCCTGGACCCGACGCTGCGCCGCATTGACGTCCCTGACGTCGGCGAAACGGTGCTGGCCGATACCGTCGGCTTTATTCGCCATCTGCCGCACGATCTGGTAGCCGCGTTTAAAGCGACGTTGCAGGAGACGCGTCAGGCGACGCTGCTGCTGCATGTGATTGACGCGGCGGATGTCCGCGTGCAGGAAAACATTGATGCGGTAAATACGGTTCTCGCTGAGATTGAGGCCGATGAGATCCCAGCGCTGCTGGTGATGAACAAAATCGACATGCTTGACGATTTTGAACCGCGCATCGATCGCGACGATGAAAATAAACCGATTCGGGTCTGGCTTTCAGCGCAGACCGGGGTTGGCGTACCACTGCTTTTTCAGGCATTAACGGAACGTCTTTCCGGTGAAGTGGCCCAGCATACGCTGCGCTTACCGCCGAAAGAAGGGCGACTGAGAAGCCGTTTCTATCAGCTTCAGGCGATAGAAAAAGAGTGGATGGAGGATGACGGCAGCGTGAGTCTGCAGGTGCGCATGCCGATCGTTGACTGGCGGCGCCTCTGTAAGCAAGAGCCAACGCTTGTTGACTATGTGGTTTAACCTTGCAGCTTGCCTGAAGATATTGACCCCTGTGGGGATATCAAAAACAAATATGGAGCATATACATGGCGTGGAATCAGCCCGGTAATAACGGACAGGACCGCGACCCGTGGGGGAGCAGCAAACCTGGCGGCAACTCTGAGGGAAATGGCAACAAAGGTGGTCGCGAGCAGGGGCCGCCGGATCTGGATGATATCTTCCGCAAGTTAAGTAAAAAACTTGGCGGGCTCGGCGGCGGCAAGGGCGGACTGGGCGGTGGTAATAGCGCGCAGACGCCTCGCGGACCGATGGGCGGGCGTATTGTCGGCATCGTTGCCGCGGCGGCAGTGATTATCTGGGCGGCCAGCGGTTTTTATACCATTAAAGAAGCCGAACGCGGCGTCGTGACCCGTTTTGGTAAGTTCAGCCATCTGGTTGAGCCAGGCCTGAACTGGAAACCGACCTTTATCGATAACGTTCAGGCGGTGAACGTGGAGTCGGTACGTGAACTGGCCGCTTCCGGCGTCATGCTGACCTCTGACGAAAACGTCGTGCGCGTTGAGATGAACGTGCAGTACCGCGTCACCGATCCGGAACGCTATCTGTTTAGCGTCACCAGCGCGGATGACAGTCTGCGTCAGGCGACTGACAGCGCGCTGCGCGGCGTGATCGGCAAATACACCATGGATCGCATTCTGACCGAAGGTCGTACCGTGATCCGTAGCGATACCCAGCGCGAGCTGGAAGAGACTATCCGCCCGTACAACATGGGGATCACCCTGCTGGACGTCAACTTCCAGACGGCACGTCCGCCGGAAGAGGTGAAGGCGGCGTTTGACGATGCCATTGCCGCGCGTGAGAACGAGCAGCAGTACATCCGTGAAGCGGAAGCTTATACCAATGAAGTACAGCCGCGGGCGAATGGCCAGGCGCAGCGTATCCTTGAAGAGGCGCGTGCCTACAAGACCCAGACCGTCCTGGAAGCCCAGGGTGAAGTGGCTCGCTTTGCTAAGCTCCTGCCGGAATACAAAGCCGCACCGGAAATTACCCGTGAGCGTCTGTATATCGAAACCATGGAAAAAGTGCTGAGCCACACCCGTAAAGTGCTGGTGAACGACAGCAAAAACGGCAATCTGATGGTTCTGCCGCTTGACCAGATGCTGAAAGGCGCCGCCGCGCCGGCAGCAAAGAGCGATAGCAGTGACGCCAGCGATCTGCTGCGTCTGCCACCTGCATCCAGCACCGGCAGCGCCAGCACCTCATCAACCTCGAGCTCAACCGGGGGTAGCATTATGGACCAACGCCGCGCTAACGCGCAGCGTAACGACTACCAGCGTCAGGGGGAATAACGATGCGTAAATCTGTTATCGCGATCATTGTCGTCGTGCTGGTAGTGCTCTACATGTCAGTCTTTGTGGTGAAGGAAGGCGAGCGCGGGATTACGCTGCGCTTCGGCAAAGTCCTGCGCGACGATGAGAACAAGCCGCTGGTGTATGCGCCGGGCCTGCACTTCAAGATCCCGTTTATCGAATCAGTGAAGATGCTGGATGCGCGTATCCAGACCATGGATAACCAGGCTGACCGTTTTGTGACCAAAGAGAAGAAAGACCTGATCGTCGACTCCTATATCAAATGGCGCATCAGCGACTTCAGCCGTTACTACCTGGCAACCGGCGGCGGCGACGTCTCCCAGGCCGAGGTCCTGCTGAAGCGTAAATTCTCTGACCGTCTGCGTTCTGAAATTGGTCGTCTGGATGTGAGAGACATCGTTACCGACTCCCGTGGTCGCCTGACGCTGGAAGTGCGCGATGCGCTGAACTCGGGTTCTGCTGGCACGGAAGATGAGGTCAGCACCCCGGCAGCTGATGACGCTATCGCCAAAGCCGCTGAGCGTGTGGAAGCAGAAACCAACGGCAAAGTGCAGGTGATCAACCCGAACAGTATGGCGGCGCTGGGTATCGAAGTTGTCGACGTGCGTATCAAACAGATCAACCTGCCGGCAGAAGTGTCGGAAGCGATTTATAATCGTATGCGCGCGGAGCGTGAAGCGGTTGCTCGTCGCCACCGTTCACAGGGTCAGGAAGAAGCTGAGAAACTGCGCGCGACTGCAGACTACGAAGTCACTAAGACGCTGGCGGAAGCCGAGCGCCAGGGGCGTATCCTGCGTGGTGAAGGTGATGCGGAATCGGCAAAACTGTTTGCCGATGCGTTCAGCCAGGATCCAGGCTTCTACTCCTTTATCCGTAGCCTGCGCGCTTATGAGAAGAGCTTCCAGAGCAACCAGGATGTGATGGTCCTGAGCCCGGACAGCGATTTCTTCCGCTATATGCGTTCACCGGATTCGGCGCGTAAATAAGCCGTAGAGGGTGTAAACCTGAAGTGCTAACGCGAAAAGGCGCCTGAAACAGGCGCCTTTTTTCATGCTGCAAAGGCTAATTAGTTGCCGAGCAGTTTGTTCAGCAGGCTACCGATCACCGGCAGACTTGCCAGCGTACTTTCGATGGTGCCACCAATGGTCGACCCAACGCTTTCGCCCAGCGTTTTGCCCAGGTCCGGCGAAAGGTCGGCCAGATTGATGGTGCCAATCAGCGGCAGATTGATGCTCAGGGCATCGGTACCCATCGTCCATACGGCGGCGCCGACCTTGCTACCTAAGGAAGCCAGGCCATCCTGTAACCAGCCTGCGCCGCTCACATTTTCAATTTCAAATGCGGTTAATTCTCTCATGATAATCTTCCTGATTATGTAGACGTACCGGGTTGTAGTACGCGATGGCATAGTTACAATTTAAAAAATATCCAGCAATACAATTAGTTGTGAATTTTGTTTCACCTTACCGGTTCATAATGAAGATGAAATACGGGACAATGTGAAATGAGTGAATGAATTCACCATGCTGGCCGATGACGCCCGCGAGGGCGGCAATAATACTTTTCAATTAGGGTTGATAATGAACTCCACCATTTGGCTGGCGCTGGCGCTGGTTTTAGTACTCGAAGGGCTCGGCCCGCTGCTCTATCCACGCGCCTGGCGTAAAATGGTCGCCAGTCTGAGCCAGTTACCGGATAATTTATTGCGTCGCTTTGGCGGCGGACTTGTGGTTGCAGGGATTGTGATCTACTACATGTTGAGGAAATCGATTGGCTGATCAAAAAGTGGTCGGATTTGCCTTATTTTGGATGCAAAAAGTGCTGTAACTCTGAAAAAGCGATGGTAGAATCCATTTTTAAGCAAACGGTGATTTTGAAAAATGGGTAACAACGTCGTCGTACTGGGCACCCAATGGGGTGACGAAGGTAAAGGGAAGATCGTCGATCTCCTGACAGAACGGGCTAAATATGTTGTGCGCTACCAGGGTGGCCATAACGCAGGCCATACTCTCGTAATCAACGGTGAAAAAACCGTCCTCCATCTTATTCCATCAGGTATTCTCCGTGAGAATGTAATCAGCATCATCGGTAACGGTGTTGTGCTGTCTCCGGCTGCGCTGATGAAAGAGATGAAAGGTCTGGAAGACCGTGGTATCCCTGTTCGTGAGCGTCTGCTGCTGTCCGAAGCCTGCCCGCTTATCCTCGACTATCACGTGGCGCTGGACGTCGCACGTGAGAAAGCACGCGGTGCGAAAGCTATCGGTACGACCGGTCGCGGTATCGGCCCGGCTTACGAAGATAAAGTTGCTCGTCGCGGCCTGCGCGTTGGCGACCTGTTTGATAAAGCCACCTTCGCTGACAAACTGAAAGAAGTGATGGAATATCACAACTTCCAGCTGGTGAACTTCTACAAAGCAGAAGCGGTTGACTACCAGAAAGTGCTGGACGATGTCATGGCGATTGCCGACATCCTGACCGGCATGGTGGTTGACGTATCCGATCTGCTGGATCAGGCGCGTAAGCGCGGCGACTTCGTGATGTTCGAAGGCGCGCAGGGTACCCTGCTGGATATCGACCACGGTACCTATCCGTACGTGACTTCCTCTAACACCACTGCGGGTGGCGTGGCAACCGGCTCCGGCCTGGGTCCGCGTTATGTGGATTACGTCCTGGGCATCATCAAAGCTTACTCAACTCGCGTAGGCGCGGGTCCGTTCCCGACCGAGCTGTTTGATGAAACTGGCGAGTTCCTGTGCAAGCAGGGTAACGAATTCGGCGCTACCACCGGTCGTCGTCGTCGTACCGGCTGGCTGGACGCGGTTGCAGTACGCCGCGCGGTGCAGATTAACTCGCTGTCCGGCTTCTGCCTGACTAAACTGGACGTCCTCGACGGCCTGAAAGAAGTGAAAATCTGCGTCGGCTACCGTATGCCGGATGGCCGCGAAGTGACCACCACTCCGCTGGCTGCCGACAACTGGGAAGGTATCGAGCCTATCTACGAAACCATGCCGGGCTGGTCCGAAACCACCTTCGGCGTGAAAGAGCGCAGCGGTCTGCCGCAGGCAGCGCTGAACTACATCCAGCGTATTGAAGAGCTGACCGGCGTGCCGGTGGATATCATCTCTACTGGTCCAGACCGTACCGAGACCATGATTCTGCGCGACCCGTTCGACGCGTAATCACTCTCAAGGGGCGCCGTTCGGGCGCCCTTGTTTTTGCTGTTCGCCCGCCCCATTTCAAATAAATTAGCGGCCTGAGCGCTGGCTGGTTTATCATCAATAATAATGATGTCGCTCGACATACCCTGTTTTCTTTTCCCTGAGGTTTATGTGCAGTTAACGAGTTTCACCGATTACGGATTACGCGCGCTGATTTATATGGCGTCGCTGCCGGAAGGACGCATGACCAGCATCTCGGAAGTGACCGAGGTCTATGGCGTCTCCCGTAATCATATGGTTAAAATAATCAATCAGTTAAGCCGTATGGGCTACGTGACTGCCGTGCGGGGGAAGAATGGGGGTATTCGCCTCGGTAAACCAGCAGGGCAGATCCGCGTGGGTGACGTGGTGCGCGACCTTGAACCCTTATCGCTGGTCAACTGCAGCAGCGAATTTTGCCACATCACACCAGCCTGTCGTCTGAAACAGGCGCTAGCTGAAGCCGCGCAGAGTTTTCTCAAGGAGCTGGATAACTATACGCTGGCTGATTTGGTTGAGAAGAATCAACCGCTTTATAAATTATTACTGGTGGAGTGAACCACTCTGCCGGAGATGACAACGGAGGAACCGATATGTCACAAGATCCATTCCAGGAACGCGAAGCTGAGAAGTACGCGAATCCCATCCCTAGCCGGGAATTTATCCTCGAACATTTAACCAAACGGGAAAAGCCTGCCAGCCGCGATGAGCTGGCCATCGAGTTAAATATTGAGGGCGAAGAACAAATAGAAGCGCTGCGCCGCCGCCTGCGCGCGATGGAGCGCGACGGTCAACTGGTCTTTACACGGCGCCAGTGCTATGCGCTGCCGGAGCGCCTTGATCTCCTCAAAGGTACCGTTATTGGCCACCGTGATGGCTTTGGGTTCCTGCGCGTTGAAGGGCGTAAGGACGATCTGTATCTGTCGTCAGAGCAGATGAAAACCTGTATTCACGGTGACCAAGTGCTGGCCCAGCCGCTGGGTGCGGACCGTAAGGGTCGCCGCGAGGCGCGCATCGTTCGCGTGCTGGTACCGAAAACCAGCCAGATTGTTGGCCGCTACTTCACCGACGCTGGCGTTGGCTTCGTCGTCCCGGACGACAGCCGCCTGAGTTTCGATATCCTGATCCCGCCTGAAGAAATCATGGGCGCGCGGATGGGCTACGTGGTGGTGGTCGAACTGACCCAGCGCCCAACCCGCCGCACCAAAGCGGTCGGGAAAATCGTCGAAGTGCTGGGCGACAACATGGGCACCGGCATGGCCGTCGATATGGCGCTGCGTACCCATGAAATTCCTTACGTCTGGCCGCCAGCGGTGGAAAAACAGGTTTCCGGCCTCAAAGAGCAGGTGCCGGAAGAGGCGAAAGCCGGACGCGTCGATCTGCGCTCTCTGCCGCTGGTCACTATTGATGGCGAAGATGCCCGCGACTTCGATGACGCGGTGTACTGCGAGAAGAAACGCGGCGGCGGCTGGCGTCTGTGGGTGGCTATCGCCGACGTGAGCTACTATGTGCGCCCTGGTACGCCGCTGGACGGTGAAGCGCGTAGCCGCGGGACGTCGGTCTACTTCCCGTCGCAGGTGGTACCGATGCTGCCGGAAGTGCTGTCGAACGGCCTGTGCTCGCTGAATCCGCAGGTCGATCGCCTGTGTATGGTGTGCGAGATGACGATTTCGTCAAAAGGCCGCCTGACCGGCTTTAAGTTCTATGAAGCGGTGATGAGTTCACATGCTCGCCTGACCTACACCAAAGTGTGGCATATGCTGCAGGGCGATCAGGAGCTGCGCGAACACTACGCGCCGCTGGTGAAGCATATTGAAGAGCTGCATAACCTCTACAAAGTGCTGGATAGCGCCCGCGAAGAGCGCGGCGGTATCTCATTTGAAAGTGAAGAAGCTAAATTCATCTTCAATGCCGAACGCCGTATTGAGCGTATCGAACAGACTCAGCGTAACGATGCGCATAAGCTGATTGAAGAGTGTATGATCCTGGCGAACATCTCCGCCGCGCGTTTCGTTGAGAAAGCGCAGGAGTCGGCACTGTTCCGTATCCACGATAAGCCAAGCACCGAAGCGATTACCTCGTTCCGTACCGTGCTGGCTGAGCTGGGACTGGAGCTGCCGGGCGGCAACAAGCCGGAGCCGCGCGATTACGCCGAACTGTTGACCTCCATTGCCGATCGCCCGGATGCAGAAATGCTGCAAACGATGCTCCTGCGCTCCATGAAGCAGGCCGTTTACGATCCGGAAAACCGTGGCCACTTTGGCCTGGCGCTGCAGTCATACGCCCACTTCACCTCGCCGATTCGCCGCTACCCGGATCTGTCGCTGCACCGCGCCATCAAGTATCTGCTGGCAAAAGAGCAGGGACATAAAGGGAATAGCACCGAGACCGGCGGCTGGCACTACAGCATGGAAGAGATGCTGCAGCTGGGCCAGCACTGTTCGATGACCGAGCGCCGCGCCGACGAAGCGACGCGTGAAGTATCCGACTGGCTGAAGTGCGACTTCATGCAGGATCAGGTGGGCAACACCTTCTCCGGTGTCATCGCCAGCGTGACCGGCTTTGGCTTCTTTGTCCGCCTGAACGATCTGTTTATTGACGGTCTGGTGCATGTCTCCTCCCTGGATAACGACTATTACCGTTTTGACCAGGTTGGCCAGCGGCTGATCGGCGAGTCCGGCGGCCAGACTTATCGTCTGGGCGACCGTGTGGAAGTCCGCGTGGAAGCCGTCAACATGGACGAGCGTAAGATTGATTTCAGCCTGATTTCCAGCGAGCGTGCGCCGCGTAATGTTGGCAAAACTGCCCGTGAGAAAGCGAAAAAGAGCACCTCTGGCAAACCGGGTGGCCGTCGCCGCCAGGTGGGTAAACAGGTGAACTTCGAGCCGGATAGCGCGTTCCGCAAAGAAAAAGAGCAGGCTAAAGCGAAGCCCAAAGGCGAGAAGAAAGCGAAAAAACCGTCGGCGAAAACACAGAAAATCGCCGCCGCGACCAAAGCCAAGCGCGCGGCAAAGAAGAAAATCGCCGAGTGATTGACGTCCCTTCACTCCAGAAGTCTGCTGGCGCAGAACGGGGTGAAGGGGACGGATAACAGAACCTAAAACGAGTACATCAATGAGTGAAATGATTTACGGCATCCATGCGGTGCAGGCACTGCTGGAACGCGCACCTGAGCGTTTTCAGGAAGTTTATATTCTGAAAGGCCGTGAGGATAAGCGCCTGCTGCCGCTGATCCATGCCCTGGAAGCGCAGGGCGTGGTGATTCAGGTGGCCAACCGCCAGTTCCTCGATGAGAAGAGCGAAGGCGCGGTGCATCAGGGGATCATTGCTCGCGTGAAGCCCGGACGTCAGTATCAGGAGAACGATCTGCCGGATCTGCTGGCGCAGCACGATCAGCCGTTCCTGCTGATCCTCGACGGCGTAACCGATCCGCACAACCTCGGCGCCTGCCTGCGTAGCGCCGACGCCGCCGGCGTGCATGCGGTGATCGTGCCGCGAGATCGTTCCGCTCAGCTGAATGCGACGGCGAAGAAAGTGGCCTGCGGCGCGGCGGAGAACGTCCCGCTAATCCGCGTGACCAACCTGGCGCGCACTATGCGTCTGCTGCAGGAAGAAAACGTCTGGATCGTCGGGACCGCTGGCGAAGCCGACCATACGCTGTTCCAGAGCAAAATGACCGGTCCGATGGCGCTGGTGATGGGCGCTGAAGGCGAAGGTATGCGTCGTCTGACCCGCGAGCACTGCGATGAGCTAATCAGCATCCCGATGGCGGGCAGCGTCTCCTCGCTGAACGTCTCGGTGGCCACCGGCATCTGCCTGTTTGAAGCGGTACGCCAGCGCAGCTAAGCTGAACCGTCGACGAATCAAAAAAAGCCATCCTTCGGGATGGCTTTTTTGTGACCGCTTTCGCGGGCGAGAATCCCCCTTGAAAACCATACTTATGGCTATCGCCATTGATGGAGGGAGACACGATGCACTGGCAAACGCACACCGTTTTTAATCAACCGACTCCGCTGAATAACAGCAATCTTTTCCTGTCCGATACCGCCCTGCGTGAAGCGGTGGTCCGCGAAGGCGCCGGCTGGGATGGCGATCTGCTCGCCAGTATTGGCCAGCAGCTGGGGACCGCCGAATCACTGGAGCTGGGACGTCTGGCCAACAGTAACCCACCGGAGCTGCTGCGTTATGACGCCACCGGCGCCCGGCTGGACGATGTGCGCTTCCATCCCGCCTGGCACCTGCTGATGCAGGGGCTGTGTGCAAACCGGGTGCATAACCTCGCCTGGCAGGAGGATGCCCGTGAAGGCGCTTTTGTGGCGCGCGCCGCTCGCTTTCTGCTCCATGCCCAGGTGGAGGCTGGGACATTGTGCCCGATTACCATGACCTTCGCCGCGACGCCGCTGCTGCAGCACGCCCTGCCCGCGCCCTTTCGCGACTGGCTGTCGCCGCTGCTTAGCGACCGTTACGATCCCCACCTCGCGCCTGGCGGTCAGAAGCGCGGCCTGCTGATTGGCATGGGGATGACCGAGAAGCAAGGGGGCTCTGATGTGCTGAGCAATACCACCCGCGCGGAGAAAACGGCGGAAGGGTTTTACCGGCTGGTGGGACACAAGTGGTTCTTCTCAGTGCCGCAGAGCGATGCCCACCTGGTGCTGGCCCAGGCCCCCGCGGGACTGTCGTGCTTCTTTGTGCCGCGTCTGCTGCCAGACGGGCAGCGCAACGGCGTGCGTCTTGAACGCTTAAAAGAGAAGCTCGGCAACCGCTCCAACGCCAGCAGTGAAGTGGAGTTTTATGATGCCTGCGGCTGGCTGGTGGGCGAAGAGGGCGACGGCGTGCGGCAGATCCTCAGGATGGGCGGCCTGACCCGCTTTGACTGCGCGCTGGGCAGCCATGCCCTGATGCGTCGCGCTTTCTCGGTGGCGCTGTATCACGCGCTACAGCGTCAGGCGTTTGGCAAAAACCTGGTCGATCAGCCGATGATGCGCCAGCTGCTGGGGCAAATGGCGCTGCGTCTGGAGGGGCAAACCGCGTTTCTGTTTCGTCTGGCTCGCGCCTGGGACCGTCGGGATGATGCCCGGGAAAGCGCATGGGCGCGCCTGTTTACGCCTGCGGCCAAGTTTGCCATCTGCAAGGCCGGTATCCCGTTTGTCGCCGAGGCGATGGAAGTGCTCGGCGGCATCGGCTATTGCGAGGAGAGCGAACTCCCGCGCCTCTACCGTGAGATGCCGGTCAACAGCATCTGGGAAGGTTCCGGCAACATTATGTGTCTCGATGTCATGCGGGTGCTCAGCAAGCAGCCGGCGGCGATGGAGCTGCTGGCGGCAGAGTGCGCGGAGGTGAAAGGACAGAATCGCCATCTCGACCGCGCGTGGCGTCAACTGCAGCAACTGCTGAGACGGCCCGCCGAAGAGCAGGGGAGAGAGATTGCCCGGCTGGTCTATCGTCTTGGCGCGGGGGCGCAGATGCTGCGCCACGCTTCGCCGCCGCTGGCTGAAGCCTGGTGTCGGATGATGCTCGACACCCGCGGCGGCATGCGTCTTGATGCGCCGACCCTCGACGACCTGCTGCTGCGGGCCATGGGGCGCGGGCGCCAGGCGCCTCAGGCGTAGAGTATGGCCTGTACGCGCCAGCTGTCCGGCTGTTGTTCTTCGTACATCTGAATAATGCGATACCAGGAGGCGCCTTGCTCGTCCGCTTTTCGGGCAATGGCGTGCTCCACATCCTGTTGGCTGCCGGAAAGATTAGTGACGGAGATCAGACCGATTTCATTCAGGCCAGTGACGCAATCCGCGCTGGCGAATTCGGCTGACTGCGCGGACGTATTGGCCGTCGCAGCGGTAAACAGCAGGCTGGGTAGGGTAAAAGATCGTTTCATCGTCAGCTCCATTTCACGTAGTCCCAAGGGCAGTCCGTTGCTAACGTCCTGCCAGGTGGCTGGCCGAACGTTATTATGCACAGGAGAACGTGAATGGACGCAAAGCTGTGTAAAGCAGATTTAAAGACGCCGCCTCGTCATCGACGATAGAGGATCGCCTGCGAATACCACTGGCCGGGTACCATGGTGTCATCGATCATGATGATGACGTAGTAATCGGCTTTGGCCGCTTCTGCTTTGGCCTTCAGCGCTGCTTCGACATCCATCGGCGAACCGTACATCAGCACACTCACCGTGGCCATTTTCTGCAGGCCAGCCGTCTGATTACGCTGGATCTCCTGCGGATGGTCGGTGGCGGGCGGCGGGGCTTCCGGCGTCCCCTGCAGGGCACTACACCCGCTGAGGACGATAGCCAGTAACCACGGTGAAAACCTGCGCATAACCATATCTCGTTTCCTGATAGTGATAGTGTAGTGGTAGCCTTAACAGGATTTCCGGGGAATGTTCCCGAACTGTTATCTCTGACGCGATTTTCGAATGAAAATGTTGTGAAAGCGTAACCAGGTTCTCAACATTATGAATCGTAGCAAACCGGGTTGCCTGATGAATGAATTTTCCCATGACGCCTAACCACGATAGAGAAGGGAGACGATAAATGATTGCACTAGAAATGCGCAACCTCGGCGGCGGTGAAATTTTGCATGCCTGCCCACAGGAGAGTCTGGATAAACCTTTGCCCTGTATCGTCTTTTATCATGGCTTTACCTCCTCGAAGCTGGTCTACAGCTACTTTGCGGTGGCGTTGGCCGAGGCGGGCTTCCGGGTGATCATGCCGGACGCCCCGGAGCATGGGGCGCGTTATCAGGGCGACGAGGCCGGGCGGATGCAGCGCTTCTGGCCGATCCTGCAGCAGAGTTTCAGGGAGTTTCCCGCGCTGCGCGAGGCGATTATCGCCGAGGGATGGCTGGAGGGAGAGCGGCTGGCGGTGGCTGGCGCCTCGATGGGAGGGATGACGGCGCTGGGCATCATGACGCACCATCCCGAACTGAACAGCGTCGCTTGTCTGATGGGGTCGGGCTATTTTCGTTCGCTGTCGCAAACCCTGTTTCCCTCGCCTGGCTTTGATGCTGACAGTCTCCGCGAGTGGGATGTCAGCCATCAGCTGGCGTCCCTTGCCCGGCGGCCGCTGTTGCTCTGGCATGGGGACGCTGACGATGTGGTGCCGCCGGAAGAGACCTTCCGTCTTGAGCAGGCGCTGCGGCAAGGCGATCTTGCCGCCAGGCTGACCTGCGTCTGGCAAAAGGGCGTCCGCCATCGCATTACGCCAGAGGCGCTGGCCGCGACGGTCGCCTTTTTCCGCCAGCATCTTTAAACGCGGATCACGCTGACGCCCTGATCCTCAAGCTGTTTGAGGATTGCGGCATCAGCCTGTTTCCCGGTGATCACCACGTCAATTTGCCCGGCCTGGCTGAATAACATCCCGGCGCGCTCGCCGATCTTGCTGCTGTCGACCAGCACCGCCAGTTTGCCGACCACGCTGAGCATTTTCTGCTCGGCCATGGCGGTCAACATATCGGTTTTGTAGAGCCCTTCGGCGGTGAGCCCTTTGCCGCTGGTGAACATCCAGTGCCCGGCATACAGGCTGTTTTCGCTACCGTGGGGGCTGAGTGTGATGGCGTGGCTGCGGTTATACTGCCCGCCCATGATAATCACGCTGTCGTGCTCCTGATCGATCAGGTAATTAGCCAGCGGCAGATAGTTGGTGATGATCTGCACCGGTTTACCGCACAGTTCCCGTCCCAGCAGAAAGGCGGTGGAGCCGCAGTTAATGACGATACTTTCCCCCGGTGCGATCAGCTGCGAAGCGGCGCGTGCAATACGCACTTTTTCATCCAGATTTTGCGCCTGGTGGATGTTCATTGGCGTCCAGCGGGGGCGCTGCTCACTAATGGCTTCCGCGCCATTGCGAACCTTTTTCAGTTTGCCGCTTTCATCCAGCTTGTTGATATCACGTCGGGCGGTTGCGGGTGAGATCCCGAGCCGCGACATCACCTGCTCTACGGTAACAAACCCCGTTTGGGCGAGCAGATCCAGCAGAATTTGGTGCCTTTGCGCTTCCGTCATGAGCGAATCCGATTAAAAGTGAACGGCAAAGATGATATTTGAAATCATGTGAAAATACTAACCCTGCGGCGGGGTATTTCCGGCAGGCAGTGCCTGCCGGAGGCGGCTTAAAGGAAGGATTTGAACGGCAGGTCCGGCTCAATGGTAAAGCAGTCATCGAAGCCGCGCGGGTAGTGATATTCGAAATTGTCTTTATCCAGCGGCCAGGTAAATTTGCCGCCGACCTGCCAGATAAACGGCTTGAAGCCGTACTTCAGACGATCCTTTTTCATCTCCCACAGGACGCGGATCTCCTGCGGATCGGCCTGAAAATTTGACCAGATATCATGGTGGAACGGGATCACCACTTTGGCGTTGAGCGACTCTGCCATACGCAGGATATCGGCGCTGGTCATTTTGTCGGTGATGCCGCGTGGGTTCTCGCCATACGAGCCGAGGGCGACGTCAATTTGATGCTCGTTGCCGTGTTTCGCGTAGTAGTTGGAGTAGTGGGAATCGCCGCTGTGGTAGAGATTGCCACCCGGTGTTTTAAACAGATAGTTGACTGCGCGCTGGTCCATGCCGTCCGGCAGCACGCCGGCGGCTTTTTGATCCGCCGGGAGGGTGATCAGCGCCGTGCGATCGAACGCGTCGAGCGCGTGGATCTCAATGTCTTTGATCTTCACCACATCGCCGGGCTTCATGACGATACACCGCGCTTTCGGTACGCCCCAGCCTATCCACAGATCGACGCAGGTTTTCGGCCCAATAAAGGGCACATCGGCCGGGCAGTTCTGCATCACGGCGGCGGCGACGTTGACGTCAATATGATCGTTATGATCATGGGTCGCCAGTACGGCGTCAATCTGGCGAATGGCGAACGGATCGAGCACGAACGGCGTGGTGCGCAGGTTTGGCTGCAGTTTCTTCACCCCCGCCATCCGCTGCATTTGATGGCCGGTTTTCATCAGCGGATTGCCGTGGCTCTGTTTGCCGGTGCCGCACCAGAAATCGACGCAGACGTTAGCCCCACCCTCGGATTTTAACCAGATGCCGGTACAGCCCAGCCACCACATGGCGAAGGTGCCTGGCGCAACCTGCTCTTGTTCAATCTCTTCATTCAGCCAGCTACCCCATTCCGGAAAGGTGTTCAGGATCCATGATTCTCGGGTGATGGTTTGGACTTTACTCATCGCGGTCTTCCTCATGCATTTTCAAAAGTAATCAGTATTTGATTGGTTTTGATTTATGTTGTCACTGTGTTTTCAAGATTGCAATCTTGTTTTCCTGCATTTTTGCGAGGCGTCGCGCATAATTTCCGGGCTCTATCCGCTCAAATTGACGTTAGGTGTTGTTTTATCTATATGATTTAAAGATGTTTATTTGTGTGTCTACGTACATAATTGGTAATGACCAGAGTGAAAGTGAGGATTATTGCGGTGTACGTCACATTTAATCAAATTCAATCTTGTTGTGATTATTTTTGATTATTAGAGTGAGGGCGACGACAACTGCTGAGCGACATGCGCGTTCAAAGCCTTCCTCTTCTGGAGTGTGTTATGGAGATCCTCTACAACATCTTTACCGTCTTCTTTAATCAGGTCATGACCAATGCCCCGCTGCTGCTGGGTATCGTGACCTGCCTTGGCTATATCCTGTTGCGTAAAAGCGTCAGCGTGATTATCAAAGGTACGATCAAAACCATCATTGGTTTCATGCTGTTACAAGCCGGTTCCGGCATCCTCACCAGCACCTTTAAGCCGGTGGTGGCGAAAATGTCAGAGGTCTATGGCATCAATGGCGCGATTTCCGACACTTACGCCTCGATGATGGCGACCATCGACCGGATGGGCGAGGCCTACAGCTGGGTGGGGTATGCGGTGCTCCTGGCACTGGCGCTCAACATCTGTTATGTCCTGCTGCGGCGCATTACCGGTATCCGCACCATCATGCTGACTGGCCATATCATGTTTCAGCAGGCGGGGCTGATTGCGGTCTCGTTCTTCATCTTTGGTTACGGGATGTGGACGACTATTATCTGCACCGCGGTACTGGTCTCCCTGTACTGGGGGATCACCTCCAACATGATGTTCAAGCCGACTCAGCTGGTCACCGACGGCTGCGGTTTTTCCATCGGTCACCAGCAGCAGTTTGCCTCGTGGATTGCCTACAAAGTGGCGCCGTATCTGGGGAAAAAAGAGGAGAGCGTCGAAGACCTCAAACTGCCCGGCTGGCTGAATATCTTCCACGACAACATCGTTTCTACCGCGATTGTGATGACCATTTTCTTTGGCGCGATCCTGCTTTCCTTCGGTATTGACGTGGTGCAGGCGATGGCGGGCAAAACCCACTGGACGGTCTATATCCTGCAGACCGGTTTCTCCTTCGCGGTGGCCATTTTCATCATTACCCAGGGCGTGCGGATGTTCGTCGCCGAACTGTCCGAAGCCTTCAACGGTATCTCGCAACGCCTGATCCCCGGCGCGGTGCTGGCGATTGACTGCGCCGCGATCTACAGCTTTGCGCCGAATGCGGTGGTGTGGGGCTTTATGTGGGGCACCATCGGCCAGCTGATTGCCGTCGGCATTCTGGTCGGCATCGGCTCTTCAATTCTGATTATTCCAGGCTTTATCCCGATGTTCTTCTCCAACGCGACGATTGGCGTTTTTGCCAACCACTTCGGCGGCTGGCGCGCGGCGCTCAAGATCTGCCTGGTGATGGGCATGATTGAAATCTTCGGCTGCGTATGGGCGGTGAAGCTCACCGGTATGAGCGCCTGGATGGGGATGGCGGACTGGTCGATTCTGGCGCCGCCGATGATGCAGGGCTTCGCCTCCATCGGGCTGGCGTTTATGGCCGTCATCATCCTGATTGCACTGGCTTATATGTTCTTCGCCGGCCGCGCACTGCGCGCCGAGGAAGACGCGGAAAAACAACTGGCAGAGGCCTCTGCCCAATAAGGAGTTCTGATTATGACCGTACGTATTCTGGCTGTGTGTGGCAACGGGCAAGGCAGTTCCATGATCATGAAAATGAAGGTGGATCAGTTCCTGACGCAATCCAACATCGACCACACGGTAAACAGCTGCGCGGTAGGTGAATACAGAAGCGAGCTGAACGGCGCGGATATCATCATCGCTTCAACCCATATCGCGGGGGAGATTACCGTCTCCGGCAATAAACACGTGGTGGGCGTACGCAATATGCTGTCGCCGGCGGATTTCGGCCCAAAACTGCTGGAGGTGATCAAAGCTCACTTCCCGCAGGACCTGAAATAAGGAGCGGCCATGAAACTCCATGACTCACTGGCGCAGAACCACTCCATTCGCCTGCAGGCGGAAGCGGAAACCTGGCAGGAGGCGGTGAAGATCGGCGTCGATTTGCTGGTGGCCGCCGACGTAGTGGAACCGCGTTACTACCAGGCGATCATCGACGGCGTCGCGCAGCATGGCCCCTATTTTGTTATCGCGCCGGGGCTGGCGATGCCGCACGGGCGGCCGGAAGAGGGCGTCAAAAAAACCGGCTTTGCGCTGGTGACGCTAAAAAAACCGTTGATTTTCAATCACGAAGATAACGACCCGGTCGACATCCTGATCACTATGGCGGCGGTTGACGCCACCACCCACCAGGAGGTGGGCATCATGCAGATCGTTAACCTGTTTGACGATGAAGCCAATTTCGACCGTTTACGCGCCTGCCGTAGCGAGCAGGAAGTGCTGGATTTAATCAAAAACGCCACCGCGGCGGCTGTTTAAAAGGAACACCATCATGTCATTACCTATGTTACAGGTCGCTCTGGACAACCAAACGCTGGCCAGCGCCTATGAAACGACCCGCCTGATCGCCGAAGAGGTGGATATCATTGAAGTCGGCACTATTCTTTGCGTCGGCGAAGGGGTGCGTGCGGTGCGCGATCTGAAAGCGCTGTATCCGCATAAAATCGTGCTGGCGGACGCCAAAATTGCCGACGCCGGCAAGATCCTGTCGCGGATGTGCTTTGAAGCCAACGCCGACTGGGTCACGGTGATCTGCTGTGCCGATATCAATACCGCCAAAGGGGCGCTGGACGTCGCCAAAGAATATAACGGCGATGTGCAAATTGAGCTGACCGGCTTCTGGACCTGGGAGCAGGCGCAGGCATGGCGCGAGGCGGGTATTCAGCAGGTGGTCTATCACCGCAGCCGCGACGCACAGGCGGCAGGCGTGGCGTGGAGCGAGGCGGATATCAGCGCGATTAAACGTTTGTCCGATATGGGCTTCAAAGTGACTGTCACCGGCGGCCTGGCGCTGGAAGACCTGCCGCTGTTCGCCGGGATCCCTATCCACGTCTTTATTGCCGGGCGCAGCATCCGCGATGCCGCCTCGCCGGTGGAAGCGGCGCGCCAGTTTAAACGCTCAATCGCCCAGCTGTGGGGTTAAGGAGCGGTTATGTTGGCGAAATCCATTCCGCTCGGCATCTATGAAAAAGCGCTCCCCGCCGGGGAGTGCTGGCTGGAGCGGCTGCAGCTGGCGAAGGCGCTGGGTTTTGATTTTGTGGAAATGTCTCTCGATGAAACGGACGTTCGCCTTGCGCGACTGGACTGGAGCCCCGAGCAGCGTCTGGCGCTGGTCAAGGCGGTGGCTGACACCGGCGTCCGGGTACCATCGATGTGCCTTAGCGCCCATCGCCGTTTTCCGCTGGGTAGTGAAGACGACGCGGTGCGTCATCAGGGGCTGGAAATTATGCGTAAAGCCATCCAGCTGGCGCAGGATGTGGGGATCCGGGTGATCCAGCTGGCAGGCTACGACGTCTATTACCAGCAGGCGAACGATGAGACGCGCCGCCGCTTTCGCGACGGCCTGAAACAGAGCGTCGAGATGGCCAGCCGTGCCCAGGTCACCCTGGCGATGGAGATCATGGATTACCCGCTGATGAACTCGATCAGTAAGGCCTTAGGCTACGCCCATTACCTGAATAATCCGTGGTTCCAGCTTTACCCTGATATCGGCAATCTGTCAGCGTGGGATAACGACGTCCAGATGGAACTGAAGGCGGGGAGCGGGCATATCGTGGCGGTACACGTCAAAGACACGAAACCTGGCGTCTTTAAAAACGTGCCGTTCGGCGAAGGGGTGGTTGATTTTGAACGCTGCTTCGAAACGCTCAAGCAAACCGGCTACTGTGGCCCGTACCTGATTGAGATGTGGAGCGAAACCAGCGCTGACCCGCTGGCGGAGGTGGCGAAGGCACGTGACTGGGTGAAGGCGCGGATGGCCCGCGCGGGCCTGATGGAGGCGGCGTAATGCAACAACTGAAACAGCAGGTGTTCGAGGCCAATATGGATCTGCCGCGCTACGGCCTGGTGACCTTCACCTGGGGCAATGTCAGCGCCATTGACCGGCAGCGCGGGCTGGTGGTGATTAAGCCCAGCGGCGTCGCCTATGAGACCATGAAGGCGGACGATATGGTTGTCGTGGATCTTGAGGGCAACGTGGTGGAAGGGCTGTATCGCCCCTCCTCTGATACCGCCACCCATCTGGCGCTCTATCGTCGTTATCCCGACCTTGGCGGGGTGGTGCATACCCACTCGACGCACGCCACCGCCTGGGCGCAGGCGGGGCTGGCGATCCCGGCGCTCGGCACCACTCATGCGGATTATTTCTTCGGTGATATCCCCTGCACCCGGGCGCTTAGCGCACAGGAGGTGGACGAGGCTTACGAGCTGAACACCGGCCTGGTGATTATCGAAACGCTGGGTGCGTCGAATCCGCTGCATACGCCAGGGATCGTCGTCTATCAGCACGGGCCGTTTGCCTGGGGCAAAGACGCCCACGAGGCGGTACACAACGCGGTGGTAATGGAAGAAGTGGCGCGCATGGCGTGGATTGCCCGCGGCATTAATCCGCAGCTGCAGCCAATCGACAGCTGGCTGATGAAAAAACATTTTCTGCGTAAACACGGGCCAAACGCCTACTACGGGCAGAAGTAAACAGCGCGCTCCGGGGCTTTCACCGTCACGGTGAAGCAACTGGTCTGGCCCCGGAGCCGTTTTTAATCCTGACGATAGGCCGATGGCATCACGCGCATGCCGATGAGCGTGACCACGCAAATCATCGCGCCAGCGTAAAACGTCGAGGCGGCGCCGAAGGTTTCCCACAGTACCCCGGCGCCGGTACTGGCCAGCAGCAGCGCCAGGCCGCTCATCAGGTTGAACATGCCGAATGCCGTACCGCGTAGTTCCGGCGGCGCGGTATGCGCAACCATCGCTGCCAGCAGGCCCTGGGTCATTCCCATATGAATCCCCCACAGCGCAACGCCGAGCAGCAGCGTACTCCAGTGGCCGCTGAGCGCCAGCACGATATCGGCGAGGATCAGCACCAGCAGTCCCCACTGCAGCAGTTTGCTGTGACTCATGCTGTCTGAGAGTTTACCGAACGGGTAAGCCGTGAGGCTGTAGACCAGGTTCATCGCCACCATCACCAGCGGAATGGTAAACAGCGGGATCTCCATCTGCTGGGCGCGCAGCACCAGAAAGGCTTCGCTGAAGCGGGCGAGGGTGAAGATGCTGCCGATGGCGACCACCCACCAGTAGGCGGCGGAGAGCTTTTGCAGATTTTCGCGCTTCAGCGGATTGCTGCGTTTATGGGCGATGGCGGATTTTGGCTCCTGCAGGCCAAAACCCAGCAGGAGAATGGAGAGCACGGCGGGAATGACCGCCACCCAGAAAATGGCGTGGAAATCGTTGGCCCAGATAAACATCAGTAGCACCGCCAGCAGCGGACCGAGAAACGCGCCGACGGTATCCAGCGCCTGACGTAGCCCGAAGGCGGCGCCGCGGATCTCCGGCGGCGTGACGTCAGCAACCAGCGCATCGCGCGGCGCGCCGCGAATACCTTTCCCCACGCGGTCAATCATGCGGGCGCTAAACACCACTCCGGCGGTGGGGGCGATGGCAAACAGCGGTTTGCTGAGCGCGCCCAGGCCGTATCCCAGCAGCGCCAGTCCTTTGCGCTTGCCGACATAGTCGCTGATCACGCCGGAGAAGACTTTCAGGATCAGGGCGGTGGCTTCTGCCAGCCCCTCAATAAGACCGATAATTATCACGCTGGCGCCGAGGGTGGTGGCCATAAACAGCGGTAAGAGGCTGTGGATCATCTCGGAGGAGACATCCATCAGCAGGCTGACGCCGCCGAGTACCCAAACGCCTTTGGGGATACGGCCTAAGGTGGCGAAACGCGGAACCATCAATCACTCCTGATTATCGAAAGGCGAGTGGCTGATTAAATCAGGTTGCGATGACGCTGATAAGTCGGTTTGTAAAATAATTCTCAATTGCGTTTAGGCGCAGGCCTTGCTTCGCCCCTCGCGAGGAGAGGCGAAGAATCGGGCAGGCGTTAGCGGTAAATCACCGCGCTGGCGCGAAGCGGGCCATTGGTTTCTGGTTCGTGCATCAGGATGGGCTGAAAGTATTTCGCCCCCTGCGCATCGCTCATCTGGCTAAGGGCCTGCTCGGCCTCGTGCTCAGTGGCCATATTATGATTGATATAGATAACGCCGAGGCTCTGCACGTCGTCCATGTTGCGGGCCTGTCGTTCGGTGATTTGGATAGCTGCCAGCGCGTTGGCGCTGAAGAAAAGCGCGGCCATCATGACGATGATTTTCAGTTTCATATACTACGCTCCTGACTGACAGTCCTGACGCTGACTCGGGGGATCTCCTGTGGGCATTGGGTTTCTGATTTAAGTGTAATCGCTGCGTGTCCGGCGCATGGCGACCTTTTCTGATGCAGTTGTTCAAAAAAATGCCGCTTCCGTTATTGGTTGATTTTAAATCACCCACTTAGCGCAACTTGGCGCTTAGTGCGAATTATTTGTGCAAATGCGCTTGTGTTCCTGGGGGGGCGCCATTAGAATGACGCGTCAATTTTTCAGCCGCCCTTTAACACGTTCCTTGCCTCCATGGGCCGCGGCTGACCCAGACAGGAGGCTGAATAATCCGTAAGGAGCAATTCGATGCGTCATTACGAAATCGTTTTTATGGTCCATCCTGACCAGAGCGAACAGGTTCCGGGCATGATCGAACGTTACACTGGTGCAATCACTGCAGCAGCAGGTACGATCCACCGTCTGGAAGACTGGGGCCGCCGTCAGCTGGCTTATCCGATCAACAAACTGCACAAAGCTCACTACGTTCTGCTGAACGTTGAAGCACCGCAGGAAGCGATCGATGAGCTGGAAACTAACTTCCGCTTCAACGACGCCGTTATCCGCAGCATGGTAATGCGTACTAAGCACGCTGTTACCGAAGCATCTCCGATGGTTAAAGCGAAAGACGAGCGCCGTGAGCGTCGCGAAGATTTCGCCAACGAAACCGCAGATGATTCTGAAGCTGGGGATTCTGAAGAGTAATCCTGATGACCAACCGTCTGGAGCTGTCCGGCATTATTTGCAGGACTCCACTTCGTAAGGTCAGCCCGTCAGGAATTCCTCACTGCCAGTTCGTGCTTGAGCATCGTTCAGTGCAGGAGGAAGCCGGTTTTCACCGGCAGGCATGGTGTCAAATGCCCGTTATTATTAGCGGTCACGAAAACCAGGCCATTACTCACAGTATAACGGTCGGTAGCGCAGTAACCGTTCGAGGGTTCATCTCTTGCCATAAGGCAAAGAACGGCTTGAGCAAAATGGTTCTGCATGCCGAGCAGATTGAATTGATAGATTCTGGAGACTAGCCATATGGCACGTTATTTCCGTCGTCGCAAGTTCTGCCGTTTCACCGCGGAAGGCGTTCAAGAGATCGACTATAAAGATATCGCTACGCTGAAAAACTACATCACCGAAAGCGGTAAGATTGTCCCGAGCCGTATCACCGGTACCCGTGCAAAATACCAGCGTCAGCTGGCTCGCGCTATCAAACGCGCTCGCTACCTGTCCCTGCTGCCGTACACTGATCGTCATCAGTAATCGGTCACGGTCCATTAATACGACTTTGAGAGGATAAGGTAATGCAAGTTATTCTGCTTGATAAAGTAGCA
Organism: Klebsiella sp. A-Nf5; assembly: GCF_002810545.1. Classification (NCBI taxonomy): domain Bacteria; kingdom Pseudomonadati; phylum Pseudomonadota; class Gammaproteobacteria; order Enterobacterales; family Enterobacteriaceae; genus Klebsiella; species Klebsiella sp. A-Nf5. The sequence goes on from NZ_PIOG01000280.1 coordinate 93,404, forward strand.
AACCTGGGTAGCCTGGGTGATCAGGTTAACGTTAAAGCGGGCTATGCTCGTAACTTCCTGGTCCCGCAGGGTAAAGCTGTTCCTGCTACCAAGAAAAACGTTGAATTCTTCGAAGCACGTCGCGCTGAACTGGAAGCCAAACTGGCTGACGTTCTGTCAGCTGCTGAAGCTCGTGCTGCGCAGATCAACGCCCTGGAATCCGTAACCATCGCGTCTAAAGCTGGCGACGAAGGTAAACTGTTCGGTTCCATCGGTACTCGCGACATCGCTGACGCTGTTACTGCAGCAGGCGTTAAAGTTGCTAAGAGCGAAGTTCGCCTGCCGAACGGCGTTCTGCGTAACGTTGGCGAGCACGAAGTGGACTTCCAGGTTCACAGCGAAGTATTCGCTAAAGTTATCATCAACGTGGTTGCTGAGTAATCGGCCTCTGACGTTCTGGTAACAACAAATCGCCGGCCTTGTGCCGGCGTTTTGCTTTTTAACGCCTTTCATTTTGTTGCGGCGGCGTAACGCTTGCTGTCGTCTTCTCCGCTATCGCGCACGCACAAAGCTGCCGTTCGACTGGCGGGTAAACAACACCTGCTGGCCGTTGCCGGTATCGATAGTGAGGCCGGTGACTACGCCGTTGGCGTTCTGCCGAATTTGCACCGTCTGTCCACTCTGCAACGTGCTTAATGGTTTGCCAGCGCCTTCAACCTGCGCCATCGCGTAGACGTCGGTGGCCGGCAGCCCATGATCGCGGAACAGCTGGGCCAGGGTTTTGCCTGACTCGATGCGATAGGTCCGCCACTGCTGCTCAATACCCGGTGCGGACTGCTGCTGCGAGGATTGATACGGTTGGGAAGCAGGCTGCTGCGTCTGCGCCTGATCTGGCTGCTCGTCCTGAATCGGCTCCGGGGCGACGGGCGCCATCTGATCGGCATCGCTCACGGTCGGCGTATTGGTGATCGGCGGGAGCGGAACGGCCTGATTGCCGCCAGCTTGCGGCTGGGACTGCGACTGAAGATTCAGGTTCGCTTCGCGGCTGTTTGTCGCCGGGCTTTGGCTATCGTCGGAAGGAAGAAGGATACCGATAATGACCAACAGGAAGCCTGCGATGATACCCCGGCGGTGCATCGGGGGCAGCGGGTCCAGGAGGCGAAAATGATCCGGGGCGTGCCAGATCTTCGCCAGGGTAGATGTCAGTTCAAAGCGCCCGGGCATGGCTTTCCTCCTGCTCCGCATATTTTTATCCTGCATATGAGTATAGATGGCTAACGTCCTGATGACCGGAACAAAGTAAAGTTAACCTGCTGCCACCTATTGTTTCTGTTTCGCTGAGATTTGTCATCATCCGCCGACAAAGTTTTACCCATTTCGCTATGGCTGTTATGCTTTCGCACGCTTTTCTCTTGATGTTTATCACCCAAAAAGGAACAAAGATGGCAACCCCAACTTTTGACACTATCGAAGCGCAGGCAAGTTACGGTATCGGCTTGCAGGTTGGACAACAGCTGAGCGAATCCGGCCTGCAGGGGCTGCTGCCGGAAGCGCTGGTGGCGGGTATCGCTGATGCGCTGGAAGGTAACCAGCCGCAGGTGCCGGTAGAAGCCGTTCACCGTGCGCTGCGTGAAATCCACGAGCGTGCTGACGCCGTACGCCGCGAACGTTTCCAGGCTATGGCCGCCGACGGCCAGAAATACCTCGATGAAAACCGCGAGAAAGAGGGTGTGAACAGCACCGAATCTGGTCTGCAGTTCCGCGTACTGACCCAGGGCGAAGGCTCGATCCCGGCACGTACCGACCGCGTACGCGTGCACTACACCGGCAAACTGATCGACGGCACCGTCTTCGACAGCTCCGTCGCCCGTGGTGAGCCTGCTGAATTCCCGGTGACCGGCGTGATTGGCGGCTGGATTGAAGCGCTGACCCTGATGCCGGTCGGTTCTAAATGGGAACTGACGATCCCGCACAACCTGGCCTACGGCGAACGCGGCGCTGGCGCGTCGATTCCTCCGTTCAGCACCCTGATCTTCGAAGTTGAACTGCTGGATATTATCTAAACAGCAGAGGCTTCCTCTTCCTCTGAGGTGGGGGAAGCCGCAAAAATAGCGTAAAATCCTTAAGTTAAAAATTAATTAGAATTATGTTTTGCATTCATCGCATATGGGTGTATTTTTGTGAGCTATTTCGCGGTAGATGAGTGATATAACACTCACTTTAAACATAAAATTAACATTATATCTAAATCATAGTATTCATCCCTCCGATTCTTACCTAATATCGACTAGCCCTTGCTGGGGTTAATGACAGACGACGGGCCATCAGAGCCTGAACAACACAGACAGGTACAACAGGAAGAAATCACATGGTAGATCAGGTTAAAGTCGCTGCTATTGAGCAGGAGCCGACTGAACAATCGCTACGGCGAAATCTCACAAACCGACATATTCAGCTGATTGCGATTGGCGGGGCGATCGGCACTGGGTTATTTATGGGTTCTGGCAAAACTATCAGTCTTGCCGGCCCATCTATTATTTTTGTTTATATGATTATCGGTTTTATGCTGTTTTTCGTTATGCGAGCCATGGGCGAATTACTGCTGTCGAACCTCGAATATAAATCCTTCAGCGATTTTGCGGCCGATCTGCTGGGGCCGTGGGCGGGCTACTTTACCGGCTGGACCTATTGGTTCTGTTGGGTCGTCACCGGAATGGCGGACGTAGTGGCGATCACCGCCTACGCGCAGTTCTGGTTTCCCGGACTCTCCGACTGGGTTGCGTCGCTGGCGGTGATCCTGCTGCTGCTGGGCCTGAACCTTGCTACCGTCAAAATGTTTGGCGAAATGGAGTTCTGGTTCGCGATGATCAAAATCGTCGCCATCGTGGCGCTGATCGTCGTCGGCCTGGTGATGGTCATGATGCATTTCAAATCGCCGACCGGCGTCGAAGCCTCTTTCGCCCATCTGTGGAATGACGGCGGTTGGTTCCCGAAAGGGCTGAGCGGCTTCTTTGCTGGCTTCCAGATAGCGGTGTTCGCCTTCGTGGGGATTGAGCTGGTCGGTACCACCGCCGCCGAAACCAAAGACCCGGAGAAATCCCTGCCGCGGGCAATTAATTCTATTCCGCTGCGTATCATTATGTTCTACGTCTTCGCGCTGATTGTGATTATGTCGGTGACGCCGTGGAGCTCCGTGGTGCCGAGCAAGAGCCCGTTCGTCGAGCTGTTCGTGCTGGTCGGCCTGCCGGCGGCGGCGAGCCTGATTAACTTCGTGGTGCTGACTTCCGCAGCCTCCTCGGCCAACAGCGGCGTGTTCTCTACCAGCCGTATGTTGTTCGGTCTGGCGCAGGATGGTCAGGCGCCGAAGATGTTCGCCAAGCTGTCGAAGCGTGCGGTGCCGGCGAAGGGTTTAACCTTCTCCTGCATGTGCCTGCTGGGCGGTGTGGTCATGCTGATGGTCAACCCGAGCGTGATTGCTGCATTCACCATGATCACCACGGTGTCGGCGATCCTGTTTATGTTCGTCTGGACGATTATCCTCTGCTCTTATCTGGTCTACCGTAAACAGCGCCCGCAGCTGCACGAGAAGTCCAAATATAAGATGCCGCTGGGCAAATTCATGTGCTGGGTGTGTATGGCCTTCTTCGTCTTCGTACTGGTGCTGTTGACCCTGGAAGATGATACCCGTGAAGCGCTGATGGTCACCCCGCTGTGGTTTGTTCTGCTGGGCGCGGGCTGGCTGTTTGCCGGCAAAAAACGTCTGGCGAAATAAAAGAAAATGTTAACGTTGCTTGCAACGGCCCGTCATAAAAAAGGCCACCCGGAGTGGCCAAAGTAAGACGGACAATGTCGAGGGCGCCTGCGGGCGCCTTTTTCTTTATTTTCCGGCGAGGGCGCGCGGGAACAGCACGTTATTTTCCAGACTGATGTGCTCCATCAAATCGTCAATCATCTCGTTGATACCGTTATACATCGCCTTCCAGGTGGTGCACGCTTCCGGCGGCGGCGTCACGTTATGGGTGATGTGCTTAATGACTTCCAGCAGTTCACCCGCTTCATCGTGCTCACTTTCCATTACGCTGATCGGCCCCCCGGCCTGGGCGCCCATCCCCTGTTTGATCATCGGGAACAGGATCTGCTCCTCTTTCATCATGTGGCTGGAGAGTTCCTGATGCAGCATGGTCAGGTATTTGGTCAGTCCTTTCGGCACGTTTGGTTTATCGGCATGCACACGTTCAACCTTCGTCGCCTGCAGAATCAGCTCCGGCAGCTGTTCGCGGTGCCGGTCGTGATAGCGAACGATGATATGGTCGATGATCTCCGCGAGAGGTGCTGCGCGCCAGTCGCGGGAGAGAGGCTGCTCGGCCAGTTTCGCCAGCTCGGCTTCAATCACCGCGACATCCAGCGCTTTGCGCGATGCAGCGCGCGCCAGCGTCTGTTTGCCACCGCAGCAGTAATCCATATCGTATTGACGGAACAGGGCGGAGGCGCGCGGGATGGTCAGCGCCAGCTCGCCTAAAGGTTGGTCACGGAAAGCCATAGCAGTTACCTCGTCATCAGGAATATAAGATGCATTTTAAATGCATCTTTGTGGCGAGGGAATACCCCTTAAGGAGGCCTGGCTACTTTTTTTCGTCCGTCAGCGGCTGCAACATCGGTTTTTCCGGTCTGGCGCGTACGGCGGAGACCACGCCGAGCACCAGCAGCAGGATCCCACTCAGGGTTAACAGCGGCGGTAAACTTTGCCGCAGCAGAAAGGTATACAGGAGCCCGGCCAGGGTTTCGAAGACGATCAGCGGCCCGAGGATCACCGTCGGCAGCCGCTGGCTGGCAATATTCCAGCACAGCGCGCCGACCCATGAGCAGAGCACTGCGATGGCCAGCATCAGCGTAATAAACACCGTCGGGCGCGGGCCGAAGGGCAGGGGAAACCCGGCGTGCTGACCGTGCAGCCAGGCGCAGGCGGCGAGATAGCCGGCCAGCGAAACCGGAAGCGTCACCAGCGCCTGAGCGGTAGCCCACATCATCGGCGGTTGATGCGGGTTTTCCCGCAGCCAGCGAGCGTTGCGCAGCGCATACCAGGCCCAGCAGACCACCGATCCCAGCGCCAGCGCGATGCCGGATCCGTAGCGCCACGGGCTAAAATCAGGCAGCCCCTGGCGCAGTTCTGCGACGTTAACGCAGATCAGGCCCACGGCGATGCAGACCAGCGCCGGAAACAGACGCCGCCACGGTAGCTTACCGTCACGCTGGCTGTAGAGCAGATTAGCGAGCACCGGCAGTACCACCGGCAGCGTGCCGATAATCATGGTGGAGACCGGTGCCCCGGTGCGCTGAATAGCACTGGCCAGGCAGACGTAATAGATAAGATTCCCCATCATCGTCAGGCCCAGCGCGGTCCACCAGTCGTTCCGGCTCAGCTGGCGCAAACGCGCGCGCCCGAGCCACGCCAGCGGCAGGGCGATCAGGCCCAGCGCCAGATAGCGTCCCATCGACTGCAGCGTCGCCGGATATTCTGGCACCAGCAAAGGCCCGACAAAGATTAATCCCCACATCAGCCCCGCCAGCAGGGCGTACAACACACCACTAATCATCATTGCATCCGTTGTCATCACCGTTGTCTGCAGTGTAGAAGGGGGCCGGGCAGGAATATTGTATGAGATTGCGCATTAGCGCCTGGCGACCTGCTTCTGATAGCGCACCGGCGTAATACCGTAACGCAGGGTGAAGGCGCGGGTCAGGTGGGACTGGTCGGTGAGGCCGACGGCTATCGCCACTTCGGCGGCGGGCATACCGTGGGTGAGAAATGCCTTGGCGCGCCACAGACGGATGGCCATCAGCATCTGATGGGGCGTCACGTGATAGTGGGCTTTAAACTGGCGCTGAAAGTGGTACGGGCTAAGCGCCGCCACCTGCGCCAGCTCGTCGAGGGTGATGGCGCGCATATAGTTATCGTGCAGGTAGTCGCGTACGCGGTCGAAGCGATGCCCGGCCTCACCCTGCGCAGAGGCATGGTGGGCCAGAGGGCGGAAGGCGTCGATGAGGTCGAGCAGCAGTCCCTGCTGGGCCAGCGGATCGTCGCTATGCCACAGGCCATAAATCAGCTGGCCAATCTGTCGGGAACGTAGAGGATCCTCGCGGACCACCTCGCTGAACCACCAGTCGCGCACCCCGGTGATGGCTTCCAGACGGTCCGGCTCCAGATAAATCATCCGGTAGCGCCAGCCATCGGCGGTTTCCGCTTCGCCGGTGTGCAGCTCGTCGGGATTCATGGTGACAATGGCGTTTGCAGCGGCGATATGCTGGCTGCCGCGGTAGCGAAAGCGCTCAGCGCCTTGCTCAATCACGCCGATGCCGAAGGCTTCGTGGGTATGGGGTTCAAAGGCGTAGCGGGAGATATGGGCGTGGTAGAGCTCCACCCCGGGCAGCTGTTCGAGATGGCGAAAGCGCGCGCGATCTTTTTCATCACTAAATTGGGGTGGTACGCCCTGCATGCCTGCCTCCCGACGGTTATCCCTTCAATATGAGAGAGGAACCGCCGGGACGCAACCGCAAAAGCTGACAGGGGCGGTTACAGAATGCCTTTCACGCTTTCGGCAAGGGAGGTGGTCGGACGGCCGATCAGCGTACTCAGGGTGCGGCTGTCGTCAAACAGCCCGCCTTTCGACGCGCCGACGTCGGAATCCGCCAGCATATCCGCCAGACCCGCCGGCAGACCAACGCTTTTCAGCGCGGCGGCGAAATCAGCTTCGCTGAGGTTCTGGTAGACCACGTTTTTCCCGCTTTGCTTGCTCAGCTCGGTAGCCAGCTCGCTCAGCGTCCAGGCGTTATCACCCGCCAGTTCGTAAATTTTCCCTTCATGGCCTTCACCGGCGATGACGCGGGCGGCAGCGGCGGCATAATCCGCGCGGGTGGCGGAGGCAATTTTACCCTCGCCAGCGGCGCCGATAAACACGCCATGCTCCAGCGCCGGCGGCGCGCTGGCCAAATAGTTTTCGGTATACCAGCCATTGCGCAGCAGGGCGTAAGCGATACCAGAGTCGGCCAGCATCTGCTCGGTTTCAATGTGTTCACCGGCCAGGCCCAGCGGCGAGGTGTCGGCGTGCAGCAGGCTGGTGTAGGCGATAAATTTCACCCCAGCGGCTTTGGCGGCGTTGATGACGTTGCGATGCTGAACGGCGCGCTGACCGACTTCGCTGGAGGAGATTAACAGCAGTTTATCCACGCCCTGCAGCGCGGCAGTTAGCGCCGCTTCATCGCCGTACTCGGCCTGGCGGACGACAACGCCCTGCTGGCTGAGCGCCTGGGCTTTTGCCGGGTTGCGGACAATCGCCACAATCTGGCTGGCAGGAACGGTTTTTAACAGGTCTTGCAGAACGTAGTGGCCAAGCTGGCCGGTGGCACCGGTAAGGGCGATCATGGGTCTTCTCCTTCGTGTTTATTGGCAGTTGTGGTAACCTAACACCTTAACTAACTTTTAGTAAGTACGTACAAAAAGGTAAGTGTGAAAATGGCCGAACCGACGCTGAGCGAGAAACTGCGCAACGGCAACCTGTTTGCGGAACAGTGCCCGTCGCGCGATGTGCTTAAACATGTCACCAGTCGCTGGGGCGTGTTGATTCTGGTGGCGCTGCGCGAGGGGACCCATCGCTTCAGCGATCTGCGCCGCAAAATGGGTGGGGTCAGCGAAAAGATGCTGGCGCAGTCGCTGCAGTCGCTGGAACAGGATGGTTTTATCGACCGCGTCTCTTATCCGGTGGTACCGCCACACGTTGAATATAGCCTGACGCCGCTCGGCCTGCAGGTGAGCGAGAAAGTGGCGGCGCTGGCGGACTGGATCGAGAGCAATCTGCCTGCGGTGCTGGCTAACCACGGGGAGTGAAAAAGTATCACTCCCTGTAGCCCCGCCACTGGGGGGATATTCCCGGATAGCGGCTGGCGCCTTATCCGGGCTACCCGTCAGCTCCGGTTTGTAGCCCCGGTAAGCGCAGCGCCACCGGGGAGATGTATCCGGATAGCGGCTGGCGCCTTATCCGGGCTACCCGTCGGCTCCGGTTTGTAGCCCCGGTAAGCGCAGCGCCACCGGGGAGATGTACCCGGATAGCGGCTGGCGCCTTATCCGGGCCACCCGTCAGTTCCGGTTTGTAGCCCCGGTAAGCGCAGCGCCACCGGTGGATATTCCCGGATAGCGGCTGGCGCCTTATCCGGGCCACCCGTCAGCTCCGGTTTGTAGCCCCGGTAAGCGCAGCGCCACCGGGGGGATATTCCCGGATAGCGGCTGGCGCCTTATCCGGGCTACCCGTCAGCTCCGGTTTGTAGCCCCGGTAAGCGCAGCGCCACCGGGGAACAGGCATTACTTGCTCAAATCCAGCTGATAAATGGCGAAGCCGATATCATCGGTGGCCACCTGGCGCATTGGATACTGTGCTTTCTCTTTGATAAACGCCGCGGCTTTGTCGCCTGGCGAGGTCTCAAAACGAATATCCAGCGGCGTGTTGCTGTGGATCGGCGCCAGACGCCAGTTGTTATCCGCCGCCGGATGGATCGCGCCATCCTTTTTCGATTGCGCGCCTATCCACGCCGCCAGCACTGAACGGTTTTCATCCGGTGAGGCAAAGGCGATATGACTCTCACCGGTGCCGGCGAATTTGCCGCCGTAAGCGCGATAGTTATTGGTCGCGACCAGGAAAGTGGCCTGCGGATCGATGGATTTACCGTTGAAGGTCAGGTGCTTAATACGCTCTGACTGCGGGTGAATCATCTGACATTCGCCGTCGTAGCGGGCCGGCTGGGTGACGTCAATCTGGTAGTCCACCCCGTCAATCACGTCGAAGTTATAGGTGCGGAAGCCGTCCCAGTTGATCAGCGACTGCGGTTTGCTGCTGGCGGGATCGATCTGGTTAAACTGTCCGGCGGAGCATTCCAGCCACTCCTTGACCTCTTTCCCGCTGACCTTCATCACCACCAGGGTGTTGGGGTAGAGATAGAGGTCGGCGGCATTGCGGAAGGTGAGCTGGCCTTTCTCCACTTCGACAAAGCTCGCCGGATCGTTTTTACGCCCGCCGACTTTAAACGGCGCGGCGGCAGAGAGCACCGGCAGATTCGCCAGGTCCGGATCGCCCTGAATGTAGTGTTCGACGTAGGCCTTTTGCGCCATGTTGACCACCTGCACCGTTGGGTCGTCCTGCACCAGCGCCAGGTAGCTGTACATGTTGTCGGCGGACTTGCCGATAGGCTTACTGACGAATTCGCGGGTGGCGTCATGATCGGCTTTCAGCACCGCCGCCAGCTTGCCATCTTCCGCCGCCAGCGATTTCTTCGCCACCGCGTCATAGATTGGCCGCGCTTCCGCTTTACTCTGAGTGACCTGCCATTTGCCGCTGTCGTTGTTCAGCACCAGATCGACGACCCCGAGATGGTCGCCCCACATCCCTGGCATCACTGCCGGTACGCCGTTCAGCGTCCCTTTGGCGATATCCGCGCCTTTAATCGTGGCGAAGTCTTTGCCTGGGAACACCGCGTGGGCGTGGCCGAACATAATGGCGTCAACGCCGGGCACCTGGCTTAAGTAGTAGACCGAGTTCTCGGCCATCGCCTGATACGGGTCGGCGGAGAGGCCGGAGTGCGCGACCACCACCACCACGTCAGCGCCTTTCGACCGCATCTCCGGGATGTATTTGCGCGCGGTTTCGGTAATATCGTTGACCTTCACCTTGCCGCTAAGATTGGCTTTATCCCAGGTCATGATCTGCGGTGGCACAAAGCCGATATAGCCGATGCGCAGGGTGTGGGATTGACCGTCGCTGTCCACGACCCGGGTATCCTGAATCAGGTACGGGGTGAACATCGGTTTGCCGGTTTTGGCATCGATGATATTGGCGTTCACGTAGGGGAATTTCGCCCCGGCCAGCGCCTTGTGCAGGAAGTCGAGACCGTAGTTGAATTCATGGTTGCCCAGGTTGCCGACGGCGTAATTCAGGGTGTTCATCGCCTTATACACCGGATGCACATCACCCTCTTTGAGTCCTTTTGCCGCCATATAGTCGCCCAGTGGACTACCCTGAATAACATCGCCGTTATCCACCAGCACGCTATTTTTCGCTTCTGCCCGCGCCTGTTCGATCAGGCTGGCGGTGCGCACCAGACCGAATTTCTCCGTGGCGGCATCTTTGTAATAGTCAAAGTCCATCATATTGCTGTGCAGATCGGTGGTTTCCATGATCCGCAGGTCGACCGTCGCGGCGTTGACGCTGGCGGCGATCAGCGTGGCCAGGAGCGTTGCGCTAAACTTAATCATCAGAGGCGTCCTTTTTTATGAGCGATAGCACAGAAGAAAATGTATTTATATTCTGTTGCTTACAGAAATGTGAATCTTGCCAGAAAAGCGGGCAGAGAAACCGCCATCGTTATCACAGATAGCGGAACTCGCGGTGATGCGATATAAATAAAACAACGAGTTAACGCCACTGTAACCAGACGAGGTGGAGAATGTTAGAACAAGTATGTCAGCTTGCACGGAACGCGGGCGATGCCATCATGGAAGTCTACGATGGAAACCAGCCGATTAACGTGGCCAGCAAGAAAGATGATTCTCCGGTCACGGCGGCGGATATCGCAGCGCACAACGTCATCATCAGCGGTCTGCAAGCGCTGGATCCTGACACCCCGGTTCTCTCCGAAGAGGACCCGCCAGCGTGGGAGGTACGCCAGCACTGGCAGCGCTACTGGCTGGTCGATCCGCTGGACGGCACCAAAGAATTTATTAAGCGTAACGGCGAATTCACCGTCAATATCGCGCTGATTGAAAACGGCAAGCCGACGCTGGGCGTCGTCTATGCGCCGGTGATGAAGGTGATGTACAGCGCGGAAAAAGGTAAAGCATGGAAAGAAGAGTGCGGCGTGCGCAAGCAGATCCAGGTCCGCGATGCCCGTCCGCCGCTGGTGGTAATCAGCCGCTCTCACGGTAACGATCCGGAGCTGCAGGAGTACCTTGAGCAACTGGGCGAGCATCAAACCACTTCTATCGGATCTTCGCTGAAGTTCTGCCTGGTGGCGGAAGGCCAGGCCCAGCTCTATCCGCGCTTCGGGCCGACCAGCACCTGGGACACCGCCGCCGGCCACGCGGTCGCGGTGGCCGCCGGGGCGCATGTTCACGACTGGCAGGGCAAAACCCTCGATTACACGCCGCGTGAATCCTTCCTCAACCCCGGCTTCCGGGTCTCTATTTATTAAGCAGCTTATGCAGCAGGTCGATCACCTGCTGCACCTCCTGCTGGGTCAGCGCACCGTCTTTGGCCCACTGCACGCGCCCATCCTTATCCAGCACCACGATCGCCGAGCTCTTCTCGTCCAGCTGCCAGGCTTTACGCGCCAGCCCATTGCTGTCGACAATAAACTGCGACCACGGGAAGAGCTTTTTATTACTCTCAATGCTGCTGCGCACGAACATGCCGGTGCCCGGAATGGCATCGTCGGTGTTGACGATAGTGGTGGTCTGGTAGCGATCGTGCGGGAAGCCTGCCGCTTTAATCGCTTCGATCAGGTTGGCATTTTTCTCTTTTGCTGACGAGCGTCCGGCGATGTGCTGGATGACTCGCACTTTGCCCACCAGCTGCGAGCTATTCCAGTTTTTATAGCTAAACTGATCATTATCCAGAATGAGTTCTCCCCGATCCGCAACGCCGACCGGCGCCACACGCTGGCCGTCGACGAAGTTATGCGCTGTGGCCAGCAGCGGGAGAAGGAGTAACGAGGCGGCCAGTATGCTACGTAGGGTCATGCGCAATCCTTAATCATTTTTATGCAGGTGATCCGACCACTTGGTCTCGTTTAATCATAAGTGCGATTGGCGGCGATTACCCGCAATGAGGATGCCAGTTTGTGTGTTGACGCACAAATCAGTAGAAAAACGGCGACTTATACTTACTTCATCGTATGTCCGAAACGAAAATTCTGAATTATTGTCATCAAACGGTAAATAAACTTATACACACTGGGTCCCTCTGAGATTCTGGACTATAGTTTTAGGGCATTAAAATTTGCGCTCCCGATACGTGGGCTAACTGTGGCACCACAGGAGCGTAACCCTGGCAGGAGAGAAGAATGAAAATTTTCCAACGCTACAATCCGCTGCAAGTGGCGAAGTACGTGAAGATCCTGTTTCGTGGACGGTTGTACATCAAGGACGTTGGCGCATTTGAATTTGATAAGGGCAAAATCCTTATCCCGAAGGTAAAGGACAAGCTGCATCTGTCAGTGATGTCCGAAGTCAATCGTCAGGTGTTGCGTCTGCAAACTGAGATGGCATAACCTGAAACGTAGCAGTACGTAGTAGGTAAAAGACGGCTCCCGATGGGAGCCGTTGATGTTTTTAGCCCTTCATTTCCGCATAGCGTTTGCGATATTCGCCCGGTGGGATGCCGTTATGTTTACGAAAAAGGCGGGTGAAATAGACCGGATCGCTGTAACCCACCGATAAAGCAATTTTGTTAAGTGGGAGCGAGGACGTCACATTCGGGCAATAAAAAGGGCGGATAGTTATCCGCCCTGAAAATAGAGAAAGGGTTACGCTCAGGCGTTCTGGCTTTCCGCCGCTTCGGCCTGCTTAGGCACCAGCACCGTTGGCTTGTTATCGATACGGGTCACCAGCAGCTGGTCGATCCGGTAGTTATCGATATCCACGACCTCGAACTTATACCCGGAGAACTTCACCGCGTCGGTACGTTTGGGGATTTTACGCAGCATAAACATCATAAAGCCGCCGATAGTCTCGTAGTTCCCGGACTGTGGGAACTCGTCGATATCCAGCACGCGCATCACGTCATCAATAGGCGTGCCGCCATCGATCAGCCACGAGTTTTCATCACGGGCGACGATCTGCTCTTCCAGCCCCTGGCCGACGAGGTCGCCCATCAGGGTGGTCATCACGTCGTTCAGCGTGATAATGCCGACGACCAGCGCATATTCATTCATGATCACCGCGAAGTCTTCCCCGGCGGCTTTGAAGCTTTCCAGCGCTTCCGACAGGGTCAGGGTGTCCGGCACGATCAGCGTGTTACGGATCTGCACGCCGCCGGTCAGCACCAGGCTCTGGTTTGCCAGCACGCGGTTGAGCAGATCTTTTGAATCGACGTAACCGATAATGTGGTCGATATCTTCATTACAGACGAGGAATTTCGAGTGCGGATGTTCGGCCACTTTATTCTTCAGGCTCTGCTCGTCTTCGTGTAAATCAAACCAAATGACGTTTTCGCGCGGGGTCATGGAGGAAGGAACGGTACGGGACTCCAGCTCGAACACGTTCTCAATCAGCTCGTGCTCCTGCTTGCGCAGTACCCCGGCCAGCGCGCCGGCTTCGACGACGGCATAGATATCGTCGGAAGTAATATCGTCTTTACGCACCATCGGCAGTTTGAAGATGCGGAAGATCATGTTGGCCATGCCGTTAAACAACCACACCAGCGGGCGGAAGACTAACAGGCAGAAGCGCATCGGGTTGATGATGCGCAGGGCCACGGTTTCGGGCGCAATCATACCGATGCGTTTCGGAGTCAGGTCAGCAAACAGGATGAACAAGCTGGTGACCAGGGTAAAAGAGATGATGAAGCTCAGCTGCTCGGAGAGCTCCGGCGACATATACCCGCTGAGCAGGCTATAAAAAGCCGGGGAGAAGGCTGCGTCGCCCACGATACCACCAAGAATAGCAACGGCGTTGAGGCCAATCTGCACGACGGTAAAGAAGGTACCTGGGTTCTCCTGCATCTTCAGCACGCGCTGTGCGTTGATGTTGCCTTCATCGGCCAGCAGTTTCAGTTTGATTTTACGTGAGGCGGCCAGTGAGATTTCCGATATCGAAAAAAAGGCACTGACGGCTATCAGACAGAGTATTACTAAAATACTGTTTAACATATCTTTTCTGACCGTAGAGGTCAGATCCTCGGAAGGGAAGTTGATAACTTAAATGTGGAATACATAAAAAACCGGTCCGAAGGCGCTGGACCGGCTGTCACACTGGGTAGTATAGCGTAAGGGAATGTAAAGCCGCCAGAGCGTTCATTAACCGCCTCGCTGTAGAGGCAGAAATCAGAATTACGCCTGAGGCGGCAGGCACACGCCAATGCCGCCGATGCCGCAATAGCCGTGCGGGTTTTTATACAGATACTGCTGATGATCGTCCTCGGCATAGTAGAACTGTTTGGCGGTAGCGATCTCGGTAGTGATGTGGCGGGTATCGTGCGCATCATTCATCGCCGCCTGGAAGCGGGCGAGACTGGCCTTTGCCGCTGCCGTTTGTTCCGGCGTCAGCGGGTAAATCGCCGAACGGTACTGGGTACCGTGGTCGTTCCCCTGTCGCATGCCTTGCGCCGGATCGTGATTTTCCCAGAACACCTGCAATAACTGCTCATAGCTAATCACCTGCGGATCGTAAACCACGCGCACCGCTTCCGCGTGGCCGGTCTGGCCGCTGCACACTTCGCGATAGGTCGGATTCGGCGTATAGCCACCGGTGTAGCCTGCGGCGGTGCTGTAAACCCCCGGCAATTGCCAGAACAGGCGTTCAACTCCCCAGAAGCAGCCCATGGCGAACAGCGCCACTTCCATCCCCGCCGGGACGTTGGTCATCGAGTGGCCGTTAACTGCGTGGAGCGTCGCCACTGGCATGGGGGTATTGCGTCCAGGCAGCGCATCCGCCTGGGCGACAAGATGCGTTTTATCAAATAGACTCACGGTTGGCCTCTCAATACAGAAATCGTCGTTAAGGTTGTAACGAAGCGTGTCTTTTAACACAATAAACACGCGTAATACGTCTAGATTAATACATAAGAATTATTTGGGTTATTGCCACTTTTTCAACCCTGGTTGTTAGGGTTTTGTTAAGCCGTGGAGCGGCGCCAGTGTTTCCTGTGGGGGGAAACAGGGATATTCAGGAGAAAATGTGCTAAAAATCCGCCAGTTATGTGTCACCAGCCTTTTGCTGGTCAGCGGGATCGCCAGCGCAGCGAATGTGCGTTTGCAGGTTGAGGGATTATCCGGGGAGCTGGAGAGAAACGTTCGCGCCCAGCTTTCCACGATCCAGAGTGATGAAGTCACGCCGGATCGTCGCTTTCGCGCGCGCGTCGATGACGCCATTCGCGAAGGTCTGAAAGCGCTGGGTTATTACGAGCCGACGATTGAATTTGATTTACGTCCGCCGCCGCAAAGGGGGCGTCAGGTGCTGATCGCCAAAGTGACCCCGGGTGAACCGGTCCGCATTGGCGGAACCGAGGTGATTCTGCGCGGCGGCGCCCGTACCGATAGCGACTATCTGGCGCTGCTAAAAACGCGTCCGGCCATCGGGACGGTGCTGAACCATGGCGATTATGACGGTTTCAAGAGCTCGTTGACCCGCGTCGCCCTGCGCAAAGGCTACTTTGACAGCGAGTTCAACAAAAGCCAGCTCGGGGTCTCCCTTGACCGCCACCAGGCGTTCTGGGATATCGATTACGACAGCGGCGAGCGCTATCGCTTTGGTCACGTCACCTTCTCCGGATCGCAAATTCGCGATGAATACCTGCAAAACCTCGTGCCGTTTAAAGAGGGCGACTACTACACCTCGCAGGATCTGGCCGAGCTAAACCGCCGCCTGGCGGCGACCGGCTGGTTCAGTTCAGTCGTGGTGGCGCCTGATTTCGCTAAGTCACGGAAAACCAAGGTGCTGCCTCTGCAGGGCGTTGTTTCGCCACGCAAAGAGAACACCGTGGAAACCGGGGTTGGCTTTTCAACCGATGTCGGGCCGCGCGTGAAAGCCACGTGGAAAAAACCGTGGATGAACTCGTATGGCCACAGCCTGACCTCCAGCATCAGTCTCTCTGCCCCGGAGCAGCAGTTCGACTTTACCTACAAAGTCCCGCTGCTGAAGAGCCCGCTGGAGCAGTACTATCTGATGCAGGGCGGCTTTAAGCGCACCGATCTTAATGACACCCAGGCCGACTCCACCACGCTTGGGGTGTCGCGTTTCTGGGAGATGTCGAGCGGCTGGCAGCGGGCGATCAACCTGCGCTGGAGCCTGGACCACTTTACCCAGGCGAACGTCACCAACACCACCATGCTGATTTACCCTGGGGTCTCGGTGAACCGCACCCGATCCCGCGGCGGTCTGATGCCCACCTGGGGCGATTCACAGCGCTACTCCGTGGACTACTCGAACACCATGTGGGGCTCGGACATCAACTTCATCGTGATGCAGGCCCAGGACGTCTGGATCCGTACCCTCTATGACCGCCACCGCTTTGTGGTGCGCGGCAACCTTGGCTGGATCGAAGCGGATAACTTTGACAAGGTGCCGCCGGACCTGCGCTTTTTCGCCGGGGGCGATCGCAGTATTCGTGGCTATAAATATAAATCCATCTCGCCGAAGGACGATGACGGCAAGCTGATCGGGGCCTCGAAGCTGGCGACCGGCTCGCTGGAGTATCAGTACAACGTCAGTGGTAAATGGTGGGGGGCCGTGTTTGTCGATAGCGGCGAAGCGGTCAGCGATATTCGCGAGAGTGATTTCAAAACCGGCGCCGGGGTGGGCGTGCGCTGGCAGTCGCCGGTGGGGCCGATCAAGCTGGATATCGCCCGGCCGATCGGCGACAAAGAAGAGCATGGTTTACAGTTTTACATCGGTCTGGGGCCTGAATTATGAGTTTATGGAAGAAGATAAGCCTCGGCGTCTTAATCGTGTTGGTGCTCCTGCTGGGCACCGTCGGGTTCCTGGTGGGGACGACCACCGGCTTGCATCTGGTGTTCAAAGCGGCGGATCGCTGGGTACCGGGGCTGGATATCGGCAAAGTCACCGGTGGCTGGCGTGATTTAACCCTCGATAATGTTCGCTACGAGCAGCCCGGCGTGGCGGTCACCGCTGGCCAGTTTCACCTCAGCGTCCGGTTGCGCTGCCTGTGGGGCAGCAGCCTGTGCGTGAACGACATCGCGCTGCGCGATATTTACGTCGCCGTCGATACCAAGAAGATGCCGCCCGCCGCGCCGGTCGAGGAAGAAGACAGCGGGCCGCTGAATCTCTCCACCCCTTATCCGATCACCCTCAGCCGCGTCGCGCTGCATAACGTCAACGTTAAAATCGACGATACCGCAGTGTCCGTGCGCGATTTTTCCACCGGCCTGAACTGGCAGGAGAAAAACCTGACCCTGACGCCGACCTCGCTGCAGGGGCTGCTGATTGCCCTGCCGAAGGTGGCGAAAGTGGCGCAGGAGCAGGTGGTCGAGCCGAAAATCGACAACCCGCAGCCGCAGGAAAAACCGCTCGGCGAGACGATGACCGACCTCTTCTCGCAGCCGGTACTGCCGGCAATGACC
The DNA here is from genome assembly GCF_002810545.1 of Klebsiella sp. A-Nf5. Lineage (NCBI taxonomy): Bacteria > Pseudomonadati > Pseudomonadota > Gammaproteobacteria > Enterobacterales > Enterobacteriaceae > Klebsiella > Klebsiella sp. A-Nf5. The sequence continues at coordinate 110,720 of NZ_PIOG01000280.1, forward strand.
GATGTCCATCTGCCGCTGAACCTCAATATTCAGGCGTTCCGCGGGGAGCAGCTGCGCCTGACCGGCGATACCGACATCACCGTGTATAACCTGCTGCTGAAAGTCAGCAGTATCGACGGTCAGATGAAGCTCGACGCCCTCGATATCGACTCCGATCAGGGCAAGGTCAGCGCCTCGGGCCACGCGCAATTGCAGGATAACTGGCCGGTGGACATTACCCTCGCCGGAACGCTGAACGTTGACCCGATGAAAGGGGAGAAGGTGCAGCTGAAGGTGGGCGGCGAAGTGCGTAAAACGCTTAAGGTCGGGGTGGACTTAAGCGGGCCGGTCGCGGCCACGCTGCGCGCGGATGCGCAGCTGGCGGAGGCCGGGCTGCCGCTCAATATGGAGCTGAAGAGTAAGCAGCTCGCCTGGCCATTCAGCGGCGAGAAGCAGTTCCAGGCCGACGATGTTCAGCTGAAGTTCAGCGGCAAAATGACCGACTACGCGCTGGCCTTCTCCACGGCGGTGAAAGGTCAGTCGCTGCCGCCGGCGAAAATCACCCTCAACGCCAAAGGCAATGAGCGGCAGATTAATCTCGACAAGCTGACGGTCAACGCCCTGGAAGGGAAAACCGAGCTGAAGGCGCTGCTCGACTGGCAGCAGGCGATCAGCTGGCGCGGCGAGCTGACCCTTGACGGGATCAACACCGCCAAAGAGGTGCCGGACTGGCCGTCGAAGCTCAACGGCATGATCAAGACCCAGGGCAGCCTGTACGGCGGCAGCTGGCAGATGTCGGTGCCGGAGCTGAAAATTACCGGCAACGTGAAGCAGAACAAAGTGGATGTTTCGGGCTCGCTGCAGGGTAACAGCTATCTGCAGTGGAAAATCCCGGGCCTGCACCTGGCGTTAGGCCCGAACAGCGCCGATATCAAAGGCGAGCTGGGGGTGAGGGATCTTAATCTCGACGCCACTATCGATGCCCCGCACCTGGATAATGCGCTGCCGGGGCTCGGCGGAACGGCGAAGGGGCTGGTGAAAGTGCGCGGCGCCGTCGATGCGCCGCAGCTGCTGGCCGACATCACCGCCCGGGCGCTGCGCTGGCAGGAACTGACCATCGCCCAGGTCAACGTCAAAGGGGACGTGAAATCCACCGATCAGATTGGCGGTAACCTGGATGTGCGGGTAGATCGCATTAGCCAGCCGGGGGTCAATATCAGTCTGGTGCAGCTCAATGCCAAAGGTACTGAGAAGCAGCATGAGCTGCGGCTGCGGGTGCAGGGCGATCCGGTTTCCGGCCAGCTGACGCTGGCAGGTAGCTTCGATCGTCAGGCCGAACGCTGGAGAGGCTCCCTGAGCGATACCCGCTTCCAGACGCCGGTGGGGCCGGTAGCGCTGACGCGCAGCATTGCGCTGGACTACCGCAACCAGGAGCAGAAAATCAGCATCGGGCCACACTGCTGGAGCAACCCGAACGCCGAGCTCTGCGTCCCTGAGACCATCGACGCGGGCGCCAGCGGGCGTGCGCGAGTGAATCTCAACCGCTTCGATCTGGCGATGCTCAAGCCGTTTATGCCGGAGGCGACCCAGGCCAGCGGCGTCTTTACCGGTAATGCCGATGTGAGCTGGGACACCACCAAAGAGGGGCTGCCGCAGGGCAAAGTGACCCTCAGTGGGCGCAACGTCAAGGTGACCCAGGTGGTCAATGACGCGCCGCTGCCGGTGGCGTTCGATACGCTGAATCTCAGCGCCGACCTGCATAACAATCGCGCCGAGCTGGGCTGGCTTATCCGCCTGACCAACAATGGTCAACTGGATGGGCAGGTGCAGGTCACCGACCCGCAGGGGCGGCGTAATCTCGGCGGCAACGTCAATATCAGCAACTTCTCGCTGGCGATGATCAACCCGATTTTCGCACGCGGCGAAAAAGCCGAGGGGAGGCTCAACGCCCGTCTGCGTCTGGGCGGCAACGTGAAAAGCCCGCAGCTGTTCGGCCAGATGCAACTGAGCGGGGTGGATATCGATGGCAACTTCATGCCGTTTGATATGCAGCCGAGCCAGCTGGCGATGAACTTCAACGGCACGCGCTCGACCCTGCAGGGGACGGTGAACACCCGCCAGGGGCAAATCGCTCTCAGCGGCAACGCCGACTGGACGCAGATCGATAACTGGCGGGCACAGATTGCGGCGAAGGGCAGCCGGGTGCGGATCACGGTGCCGCCAATGGTACGTCTCGATGTGTCGCCGGACGTGGTGTTTACCGCCACGCCGAGCCTGTTCAGCCTTGATGGCAAGGTGGATGTGCCCTGGGCGCGCATCGTGGTCAACGAGGTGCCGGAGAGCGCGGTTGGCGTGTCTTCTGATGAAGTGATGCTGGATAAAAACCTCAAGCCGATTAACCAGCAGAGCGCCGGTATCCCGATCAACAGCAACCTGACGATTCACGTCGGCAACAACGTGCGTCTGGAAGCCTTTGGTCTGAAAGCGCGTCTGACCGGTGATTTGAAAGTGGCACAGGATAAACAAGGGTTGGGTCTCAACGGGCAGATCAATATTCCGGACGGCCGCTTCCACGCCTATGGTCAGGATCTGATTGTTCGCAAAGGGGAGCTGCTGTTCTCCGGTCCGCCGGATCAGCCGCTGCTGAATATCGAAGCGATTCGTAACCCGGATGCTACCGAAGACGATGTGATCGCCGGCGTTCGCGTCACCGGCTCCGCCGATCAGCCGAAAGCGGAGATCTTCTCTGACCCGGTGATGTCCCAGCAGGAAGCGCTATCTTATCTGCTGCGCGGCCAGGGTTTGAGCAGCGGACAGAGCGATAGTGCCGCGATGACCTCAATGCTTATTGGAATGGGGGTTGCACAAAGTGGTCAGGTTGTGGGTAAAATCGGCGAGACGTTTGGCGTAAGCAATTTGGCGTTGGACACCGAAGGGGTAGGCGACTCTTCCCAGGTGGTGGTCAGCGGCTATGTACTGCCGGGTCTGCAGGTAAAATATGGGGTCGGTATTTTCGATTCCCTGGCGACGCTGACTTTACGTTATCGCCTGATGCCTAGGCTATATGTGGAAGCGGTGTCTGGCATTGACCAGGCGCTCGATTTGCTCTATCAGTTTGAGTTTTAGCAATGCGAATATTTGTTTACGGCAGTTTACGACGCAAACAAGGCAACAGCCACTGGATGACCAACGCTCAGTGGCTGGGCGCTCATAGTGTCAACGATTATCAGCTGTACAGCCTGGGCCACTATCCAGGCGCGGTGCCCGGCGAAGGCACAGTACATGGTGAAGTTTATCGTATTGATGCATCGACGCTAGCCGAACTGGATGCGCTACGCACGAAGGGGGGCGAGTATGCGCGCCACCTCATTCAGACGCCTTACGGCAGCGCATGGATGTATGTGTATCAACGTTCCGTTGAGGGATGCACGTTGATAGCGAACGGCAACTGGTTGGATCGCGACCAGTACTAACCACGACAGCGCCACCTTCGGGTGGCGTTGTTTTTTATGCCCCGCACCTACCAGAGTGGCAGACGATCCTTTGCCAGCCACATCGCGGAAGCCAGCGTCGTCAGCGCGAGAAATAATAATCGTCGTGTTGGGGTGCTGAACATTACATGACCTCCTCAAGCGTGGTATGGGGGGCGATATGCCGGAGGTAACGCCGCATCGCCGAGCGCATCTTCAGCCAGTCAGCCACCCGGTGTGACAATAACCAGGCCGTTGGGCCAATCAGCTCCAGTACCGCCAGTATCCCGCCAAAGCAGAGTAACAATAGGGACAGCATGTCCAGTGAATCCTGAACCTGCCACCAGACGCTCCGGCCTGACTGACGGGCACTGATGAGTTCAACAGCGAGAAATAGCAGATACATCACCAGCGTGAGGCCGTAAAACAGGTAATAGAGCAGCGCCAGTTGTCGGCGGCCTGGATAGAGTGGATGGTTTTTTATATAAGCCGCGCCGTCGCTGGCATTGTATAGCGCGTGGATCGCACGGCTGTCGCGCTCGTACACGGCGACGAGGCGATCGCCACTGGCGATAAACGGTGGCTGACGTCGATAGAGAACGGGATGCAGCGCGAAATTGGCGCAGCCTGCCTGCCACCAGAAAGCCAGCGGTACGGAGCCGCATTGTATCCCGAGGCCGTGATATTCCCGGGTTGGGTTGCCCGCATACCACTTCTTAAAGTGGGTATCGGTGATAATTTCTGTCTTAACGGCATAGCGTTTCGGCAGGGCTTGCGTAACAGGCATCGCCGACTGGCGGACGGCCCGCGCCGTTGCAGGTAGCCGCTGGCAAAACGAAAAGTCGCGGCGGCGGGCCATTGCCATCTTCGCCAGCAGATCGCGCATGGCGGGGTGCCGTTTTAGCGCCGGGTGGAACAGTCGCTCGCAGAGTCCTGTTAACAGCGCGATGAAGGCCAGTATCGCGATAATGCCGCAGCCGAATCTTCCCCATTCTGAGGTGCTCATCAAGAGCGGGATAAGGGAGACGATGAGCGTCAGCAAGCTGATAAGCAGTAACGGACGGGCCCAGCGCTTTACGCGTTGACTGGGCTCAAGGAGCGTTTCGCCATCGCTGAGCCAGTGGATCCAGTAACTGCCGTTGTCCAGGCGGCGGGCGCCAAGATGCAGAGGCTGATTGATCTTCAGGCGGTCAAAAAGCGCGGGGTCTTTAAAATAGCGTTTATCGGTATAAAAGACATGTTCGCCAGCGATAAAGCGCAGATACCCCTGTTTTTCACAGGCGGCGGTGGTGAAACCGGTATAGTTCAGAGTGAAATAGCGAACGCTTTTCACGGGACACCCTCCATGGTGTTATCGCGGCTATCCGTGCCGCAATCAGGCAGGGCATGACCCTGCCTGAGACAGAATTACTTCTGCTTAGCGCGCTCGAAAGAGGCAACGATTTCAGCTTTCGCTGCTTCCGCGTTGTCCCAACCGTCGACTTTAACCCACTTGCCTTTTTCCAGATCTTTGTAGTGCTCAAAGAAGTGAGTGATCTGGGCTTTCAGCAGTTCCGGCAGGTCGTTCACATCGTTGATGTGATCGTATTCTTTGCTCAGCTTGGTGTGCGGTACGGCAACCAGTTTCGCATCTTCACCGGATTCGTCGGTCATCTTCAGAACGCCAACCGGACGGCAGCGGATAACTGAACCTGGTTCCAGCGGGTACGGTGTCGGGACCAGCACGTCAACCGGGTCGCCGTCCAGGGACAGGGTGTGGTTGATGTAACCGTAGTTGCACGGATAGAACATCGCCGTGGACATGAAACGGTCAACGAACAGTGCACCGCTCTCTTTGTCGACTTCGTATTTGATGGGGTCTGCGTTCGCCGGGATTTCGATCACGACGTAGATGTCTTCCGGCAGATCTTTGCCCGCAGGTACGTTGAGTAAGCTCATGTCTGTTTCCTTTAAAATGTATGGCAAACAAGTGCTCGGTATTATAGCCAACTCACATCGAAAGTCTTCGCTTCTTTTTCCCCATATCGCCGCGGAGTGCTCTGAATTTTGCGCGCAAAAATGACATGAAAATCCATAAACATAGCTACATCATGAATAAATTTATGTAAACGTTTTCATTGCATGTGATTGATTTATCAAACCGCTTAAAAAAACGTCATAAACCGCAACAGCCGCGCTCCTCGCGAAGCCTTATCGGCTCTCCGCTGGGCAAAGAGGCGAGCATTAACATTTCATTTACTTTTTTGAAGTGTGATGTAACGCATTCAGTTACATCACCGATTGTCTATAGTTTGTTCGCAGGTGAGACTTTAACCAACAATAACCCTACGAGGATACCCTTATGTGGAAGCGCTTACTTCTTGTCACAGCAGTTTCCGCAGCTATGTCGTCTATGGCGATAGCTGCCCCGCTAACCGTAGGTTTTTCGCAGGTCGGTTCTGAATCTGGCTGGCGTGCGGCGGAAACCAGCGTTGCGAAAGAGGAGGCCGCCAAGCGCGGTATCACCCTGAAGATCGCAGATGGTCAGCAAAAACAGGAAAACCAGATCAAAGCCGTGCGCTCCTTTATCGCTCAGGGGGTAGACGCGATCTTCATTGCACCGGTGGTGGCCACCGGCTGGGAACCGGTGCTGAAAGAGGCGAAAGAGGCCAAGATCCCGGTCTTCCTTCTCGACCGTTCCATTGATGTTAAAGATAAAGATCTCTACATGACCACCGTGACCGCCAACAACGTGCTGGAAGGCCAGCTGATTGGCGACTGGCTGGTGAAAACCGTCGACGGTAAGCCGTGTAACGTCGTTGAACTGCAGGGCACCGTTGGGGCCAGCGTGGCTATCGATCGTAAGAAAGGGTTCGCCGACGCGATTGCCAAAGCGTCGAATATCAAAATTATCCGCTCTCAGTCCGGCGACTTCACCCGCAGCAAAGGGAAAGAGGTGATGGAGAGCTTTATCAAAGCTGAGAATAACGGCAAAAACATCTGCATGGTCTTCGCCCATAACGATGACATGGTGATCGGCGCCATCCAGGCCATTAAAGAGGCTGGCCTGAAGCCGGGCAAAGATATCCTCACGGGCTCCATCGACGGCGTGCCGGATATCTATAAAGCCATGATCGCTGGTGAAGCCAACGCCAGCGTCGAACTGACGCCAAACATGGCCGGCCCGGCGTTTGATGCGCTGGAGAAATACAAAAAAGACGGCACCCTGCCTGAGAAGCTGACCATTACCAAATCGACGCTGTATCTGCCGGATACGGCGAAAGAAGAGTTAGAGAAGAAGAAAAATATGGGCTACTGAGTGGGGAGCCCCTCATTCCATCCCTCTCCCCAGTGGGAGAGGGTGAAAAGCAGCGTTCCAGTAACCCCGGGAAGTCCAGTGCGACCCGGGGTAACCTGACATCATTTGAAGGTGACATCGATTATGAGCGCCGAGGCACACCAGGAGATCCTTCGCACCGAAGGACTCAGTAAATTCTTCCCCGGCGTTAAGGCGCTGGATAACGTCAACTTTAGCCTGCGGCGCGGCGAAATCATGGCCCTGTTGGGCGAAAACGGCGCCGGAAAATCGACGCTGATCAAAGCGCTTACCGGTGTTTACCATGCCGATCGCGGCACCATCTGGCTGGAAGGTCAGGCTATTTCGCCCAAAAATACCGCCCATGCCCAGCAGTTGGGGATTGGCACCGTCTACCAGGAAGTGAACCTGCTGCCCAATATGTCGGTGGCGGATAACCTGTTCATCGGCCGTGAGCCACGGCGGTTTGGCCTGCTGCGACGCAAAGAGATGGAGGCCCGGGCGACGGCGCTGATGGCCTCCTACGGCTTTTCCCTCGACGTGCGCGAACCGCTGAACCGCTTTTCGGTGGCGATGCAGCAGATCGTCGCTATCTGTCGGGCCATCGACCTGTCGGCCAAAGTGCTGATCCTCGACGAGCCCACCGCCAGCCTCGATACCCAGGAGGTGGAGATGCTGTTCACCCTGATGCGCCAGCTCAGGGATAACGGCGTCAGCCTGATCTTCGTCACCCATTTTCTCGACCAGGTCTATGCGGTCAGCGATCGCATCACCGTGCTGCGTAACGGCAGTTTCGTCGGCTGCCGCGAGACCCGCGAACTGCCGCAGATTGAGCTGGTGAAAATGATGCTGGGTCGCGAACTGGACCACAATGCCCTGCAGCGGGCGGGCCGTACCCTGCTGAGCGATAAGCCGGTGGCGGCGTTTGAAGGCTACGGTAAAAAAGGCACCATCGCGCCGTTCGACCTGCAGGTCCGTCCGGGCGAAATTGTGGGCCTCGCCGGCCTGCTGGGTTCCGGACGCACGGAAACCGCCGAGGTGATCTTCGGCATTAAAACGGCGGACAGCGGGAAGGCGTGGATCAAAGGCAAACCGCAGACCCTGCGCTCCCCGCATCAGGCTTCCTGCCTCGGGATCGGCTTCTGTCCTGAAGATCGCAAAACCGACGGCATTATCGCCGCCGCTTCGGTGCGGGAAAATATCGTCCTCGCCCTGCAGGCGCAGCGCGGCTGGCTGCGGCCGATCCCCCGGCGTGAGCAGAACGAGATCGCCGAGCGCTTTATTCGCCAACTGGGGATCCGTACCCCGAGCGCGGAGCAGCCGATCGAGTTTCTCTCTGGCGGCAACCAGCAGAAGGTGCTGCTCTCCCGCTGGTTACTGACCAAACCGCAGTTCCTGATCCTCGATGAGCCGACCCGCGGCATCGACGTCGGCGCCCATGCGGAAATTATTCGCCTGATTGAAACCCTCTGCGCCGATGGTCTGGCGCTGCTGGTCATCTCCTCTGAACTGGAGGAGCTGGTGGGTTACGCCGATCGGGTCATTATCATGCGGGATCGCCGACAGGTAGCGGAGATCCCGCTCGCCGAGCTCTCTGTACCGGCGATCATGAACGCTATTGCGGCATAAGGAGTAACTCATGATGCCTCGATCTCTTTCGCAAACCGGCCCTGAGAAGCGACGCTTCAGCTGGCCGAAGGGCACCCCGCAGATCATTGCCTTGCTGCTGGTTCTGTTGGTCGACAGCCTGGTCGCGCCCCATTTTTATCAGGTGGTGCTCCAGGATGGCCGCCTGTTTGGCAGCCCGATCGATATTCTTAACCGCGCCGCGCCGGTGGCGCTGCTGGCCATCGGCATGACGCTGGTGATCGCCACCGGCGGTATCGATCTGTCGGTGGGGGCGGTGATGGCGATTGCCGGCGCGACGGCCGCCTCAATGACCGTCGCCGGGCACAGCCTGCCGGTGGTGGTGCTGGCCTCGCTGGGGGCCGGTGCGCTGGCCGGGCTGTGGAACGGTATCCTCGTGGCGATCCTTAAGATCCAACCTTTTGTGGCGACGCTGATCCTGATGGTGGCCGGACGCGGGGTGGCGCAGTTAATCACCTCGGGGCAGATCGTCACCTTTGATTCCCCGGCCCTGGCATGGCTCGGCAGCGGATCGTTTCTGCTGTTTCCGACGCCGGTGATCATCGCCGCCGCCACGCTGCTGCTGTTCTGGCTGTTTACCCGTAAAACGGCGCTGGGTATGTTTATCGAAGCGGTGGGGATCAACATTCGCGCGGCGAAAAACGCCGGCGTGAATACTCGTATTGTGGTGATGCTGGCCTATGTGCTGAGCGGCGTTTGCGCAGCGATTGCCGGGATCATCGTGGCGGCGGATATACGCGGCGCGGATGCTAATAACGCCGGGTTGTGGCTCGAACTGGACGCCATTCTGGCGGTGGTCATCGGCGGCGCCTCCCTGATGGGCGGGCGCTTCAACCTGCTGCTGTCGGTGGTGGGGGCGCTGATTATCCAGGGGATGAATACCGGGATTTTGCTCTCTGGCTTCCCGCCGGAGCTCAACCAGGTGGTGAAAGCGGTGGTGGTGCTGTGCGTACTGATTGTCCAGTCGCCGCGCTTTATCGGTTTACTGAAAGGGGTACGCGGCCATGATAAAACGTAATTTACCGTTGATGATCACCCTTGCGGTGTTTGTGCTGGGCTACCTCTACTGCCTGACGCAATTCCCCGGCTTTGCCTCAACGCGGGTGATCTGCAATATCCTGACGGATAATGCCTTCCTTGGGATCATCGCCGTCGGCATGACATTTGTGATCCTCTCCGGCGGGATCGATCTGTCGGTGGGGTCGGTGATCGCCTTTACCGGCGTCTTCCTCGCCAAAGCGATTGGCTTTTGGGGAATATCACCGCTGGTGGCGTTTCCACTGGTGCTGGTGATGGGCTGTGCCTTCGGTGCGTTTATGGGGCTGCTTATCGACGCGCTAAAGATCCCGGCTTTTATCATCACGCTCGCCGGCATGTTCTTTCTGCGCGGCGTCAGCTATCTGGTGTCGGAGGAGTCGATTCCGATTAACCATCCGGTCTACGACACCTTGTCTGGGCTGGCATGGACCATCCCCGGCGGCGGTCGTCTCAGCGCCATGGGGCTACTGATGCTGCTGGTGGTGGTGGCCGGTATTTTTGTGGCCCATCGCACTCGCTTTGGCAACCAGGTGTATGCCATCGGCGGCAACGCCACGTCGGCGAATTTAATGGGGATTTCGACTCGCAGCGCCACGATCCGTATCTATATGCTTTCCACCGGGCTGGCGACGCTGGCCGGGATCGTCTTTTCCATTTATACCCAGGCAGGCTATGCGCTGGCGGGCGTCGGCGTGGAGCTGGACGCCATTGCCTCGGTGGTGATCGGCGGCACACTGCTCAGCGGCGGTGTTGGCACCGTGCTGGGAACGCTGTTCGGGGTGGCGATTCAGGGGTTAATTCAGACCTACATCAACTTCGACGGCACCCTCAGCTCATGGTGGACGAAAATCGCTATCGGTATTTTGCTGTTTATCTTTATCGCGCTGCAGCGTGGGCTGACCGTGCTGTGGGAAAATCGGCAGAATGCGGCGGTGACGCGGGTGAGCGGAGCGGGGAGTCGCTAACAGGGAACTCCCTTCCCGCAAGGCGGGAAGGGAGGGCCGGGATCAGGCGTCCGGGAACGCTTTAATGAAGTTCTCGACGTCTTCAACCATGTGGTTGTTACCGACAAAGAAAGAGCGGCGCTGGTGCAGGCTTTCCGGGATAATATCCAGAATACGCTCTTTACCGTCGCTGGCCTTACCGCCCGCCTGTTCGGCGAGGAAGGCCATCGGGTTGCATTCATACAGCAGGCGCAGCTTACCGTCCGGGTGGCTGGCGGTGCTCGGATAGAGATAGATGCCGCCCTTCAGCAGGTTACGGTGGAAGTCCGCCACCAGCGAGCCGATATAGCGTGAGGTATAAGGACGCTGAGTCGCTTTGTCCTCTTCCTGGCAGTACTTAATGTACTTCTTCACGCCCTGCGGGAATTTGATGTAGTTGCCTTCGTTGATGGAGTAGGTATTGCCCTTCTCCGGGAAGCGCATGCGCTCCTGACACAGACAGAAGACGCCGAGGGACGGGTCGTAGGTGAAGGCGTGGACGCCGCAGCCGGTGGTATATACCAGCATCGTCGAAGAGCCGTATACCACATAGCCCGCGGCCACCTGCCTGTTACCCGGCTGCAGGAAGTCTTCTTCTGTCACCGGCGTGCCGACAGGCGTGACGCGGCGGTAGATAGAGAAGATCGTACCGACAGAGACGTTAACATCGATGTTAGAGGAGCCATCCAGAGGGTCCATCAGCACCACGTATTTGGCGTGTTCACACCCTTCGAAGACGACAATTTCATCTTCTTCTTCGGAGGCGATCCCGGCAACAATATCGCGTGCTCGCAGTGCGGCTTTTAATTTTTCATTAGCGAACAGATCGAGTTTTTGCTGAACCTCGCCCTGAACGTTTTCAGCACCGCTGGCACCCAGGATATCGACCAGACCGGCCTTGTTGATATCGCGGTGGATGATCTTGGCGCCCAACTTTATTGCTGACAACAAAGCAGTCAGCTCACCGGTGGCGTGGGAGAACTCGTGCTGCTTTTCAACAATAAACTCACCTAACGTTTTCATAACTCGTTCCCTGCATTTTTATGTTGAGTAAAACGAACGCAACAATCTTAACAAAGAATCAAAAAAGTGCGCACTGGTGAATCGCGCCAGCAAAATACAGATTCGCCTGAAATGCATTTCGCCAGGGCCCGGGATATGGGTAAAATGTGCCCCGGATAAGAGAAGGAAATGACGAATGCGCATTCATATTTTAGGAATCTGTGGCACGTTTATGGGGGGCCTGGCCATGCTGGCGCGCTCCCTCGGTCATGAGGTAACAGGGTCGGATGCTAACGTCTATCCGCCGATGAGCACCCTGCTGGAAAACCAGGGGATTGATTTAATTCAGGGTTATGACCCCAGCCAGCTGGATCCCCGGCCGGATCTGGTGATCATCGGTAATGCCATGACCCGCGGCAACCCGTGCGTTGAAGCGGTACTGGAAAACAATATTCCGTATATGTCCGGCCCGCAGTGGCTGCACGACTTCGTGCTGCGCGATCGCTGGGTGCTGGCCGTCGCCGGGACCCACGGCAAAACCACCACTGCCGGGATGGCAACCTGGATCCTCGAAGCCTGCGGCTATAAACCGGGCTTCGTGATCGGTGGCGTACCGGGTAATTTCGAGGTCTCTGCGCGTCTGGGCGACAGCCCGTTCTTCGTCATTGAAGCGGATGAATACGACTGTGCCTTCTTCGACAAGCGCTCCAAGTTTGTTCACTACTGCCCGCGGACGCTGATCCTCAACAACCTTGAGTTCGATCACGCGGACATCTTTGACGACCTGAAGGCGATTCAGAAACAGTTCCACCATCTGGTGCGCATCGTGCCGGGCAAAGGCAAAATCATCCTGCCGGAGAACGATATCAACCTGAAGCAGGTGATGGCGATGGGCTGCTGGAGCGAGCAGGAGCTGGTGGGCGAGCAGGGCCACTGGCAGGCGAAGAAACTGAACGCCGACGCCTCGCAGTGGGAAGTGCTGCTCGACGGCGAAAAAGTCGGCGAGGTGAAGTGGGCGCTGGTCGGCGAGCATAATATGCATAACGGCCTGATGGCGATTGCCGCGGCGCGTCACGTCGGGGTACTGCCGGCGGATGCCGCGAACGCGCTGGGCAGCTTTATCAACGCCCGCCGTCGCCTGGAGCTGCGCGGTGAAGCCAACGGCGTCACCGTGTATGACGATTTCGCCCATCATCCGACGGCGATCCTCGCCACGCTGCAGGCGCTGCGCGGCAAAGTGGGCGGCACCGCGCGTATTCTCGCCGTGCTGGAGCCGCGCTCTAACACCATGAAAATGGGCGTTTGCAAGGACGATCTGGCGCCGTCGCTTGGTCGCGCTGATGAAGTGTTTCTCCTGCAGCCGCAGCATATTCCGTGGCAGGTGGCTGAAGTGGCGGAAGCCTGCGTCCAGCCAGCCCACTGGAGCGCCGACGTCGATACCCTGGCGGAGATGGTGGTCAAAACCGCCCACCCGGGCGACCATATCCTGGTGATGAGCAACGGCGGCTTCGGCGGCATTCATCAAAAGCTGCTGGATAAGCTGGCGCAAAAAGCGGCCGCGGCAGAATAAGCGCGAACGCCTCCGATCACTGCCCTCCGCGTGAGGGCAGTTTTGTTTTCGCCACCAGGGATTGTGCCATGCTGATCTGCGAAAGATTACGTTCTACCGACTCGCCCCATTTCGCCACGCTGGACGCGCTCTACGCGCGCGCCTTTCCGTGGCACGAGCAGCGCGAAAGCGACGCCAAACTTCAGGCGCTGAGCCACCCGCGCTACGCGCTGGAAGCGTGGTTCGATGAAGGCGTCTTTGTTGGCCTCAGCGGCTGCTGGCAGTTTGCCGGCTACGGTTATATCGAACATCTGGCGATCGACGATACGCTGCGCTCCCGCGGCTATGGTAAACAGCTGCTGGCGCAGATCCTGACGCGCGCGCCGCTGACCATTCTGGAAATCGATCCGCTGACCACTGCAATCGCTCATAAACGGCTGCGCTTTTATCAGTCGATGGGGTTTCATGCCAATGCGTGGGCGCATCATCACCCGAGCTATCATCAGGGCATCGCGGATCATGAGTTGCTGGTGCTGAGCTACCCGCAGCCGATCGATGAGCGACAGTACCAGCAGTTTGCCCGGGATCTCGGGCGCGAGGTGATGGGGCGGGAGTAGTCCGGAACGGGGCGTCGCCCCGCTCCGGGAATTCACTGGTTACAACCTTACTCTTTGGCGATCGGCGTCTCGTTCTCCGCGACTTTATTGTCGCCCTGAATCTGCGCGATTTTCTGCTCAACGGCGGCCACCTGAGCGCTGTCGTGCAGCAGGGTGTAGGTCAGATCAAACTGCGCGCTGGCGCCCGGCTGCAGCTGCTTCACGCGTTTTTGTTCGCGTTCAATGGTGACCGGATAGGCGTAGCTGGTGCCCGGTTCGATACCGGTGACGTAGCCCTGTTTGATGGTGTCGGTGTTTTTCCATAGCGTCAGGACCGGCAGCTGACGGGTATCAAACTGAATGGAGGCCCCTTTATCGCCCGCTTTGTTGACCACCGCGGCCAGGGTCTGGTGATTTTCATCGGCCAGCGGCTGAATATTAAATACCATCTCGTCAAAATCTTTGGTCGGTCCCTGATAGGTCTGCCAGGTTTTTAACCCGCTCTTCGCGTAATCATTGAACGGGCTGATGCTGGACATCGGGGCGAGGAAGCGCGCGCCTTCTTCCAGAATCGGGGTGCCGAAGTTGCTGTGGTAGATAATCTGATAATCATGCGGATAGTCAGCATGGTTGGTTAAGACATCATGCAGGCTGAAGCTGTTGCTGCCCGGCACGTAGCGCAGTTCGGTCAGGGTCTGCAGATCGGCTTTTTTGAAGGTGCTCTCTTTCACCAGGCCGCGGATGCGGATTTCATACGGCGCGCTGTCAGCCACCTCGACTTCTACCCGCGAGGCCGGAGTGTTGCCCGCCTTGCCGTGCAGGGTATAAATCTGCCCGTCCGCGGTCACCGGATGGCCGGTCCATTCATAGCCGCAGCGGACCATCATCTCGTTGAATCCTTCCAGCCAGCCGAGTCCATTGCGGCTTTCCAGGTTGATAAACGCCGGGTTGACGACCTCTTTAACCGGCGAATCCCAGCCCATCCGGCTGCCGAAACCCTCAATACGCAGTAAGTTCATGCCGCGTGTCGGGCTCAGGGTGATGGTCAGGCCGTCTTTACTGTGAATGGTGAGGATTTTGCTGCCTTCCTGCTTACCGCCGTGCAGGACTTTTTGCTCAATGCTGAACGCATGGTCTTTTACCTTCAGCTGATCGCTGCTGATCTGCCAGTTTCCTTTATCCATGCCCTCTTCAGCGTTCGTCAGCACCCATGTTTTTGCCGCGGCTGAGCCAGAAACCAGCAGGGCGATCGTCGTCAGAACCAATGTCTTTTTCATTTTTATTCCCTTTTTGCTGAATCGATTGTGTCATTGACGTGTGAAATCTACCGGCATGGGGGTGATTAAAATGTGAAGCGCCTCACCTGGTGAGAAAGTGGCCGTTTTTATGATGTTAAATGAGATGGATGTCGTATTATTTTGCTAAGTAATGCGTATTTATCACCAGGATATGTGATCTACATTGTTTTTAGCTTTAACGATTCAGCTTGGCAACAAGGCAAAAAACAAACGTATCGTCGTGCGGATGAGGGGACTCATCCGATGCGACGGGAATCCCCCTGCTGGCGCAAGCCTTAGAACTGGGGTGAAGGTAGGCCGGATAAGGCGTTAGCCGCCATCCGGCACAATGACGGGAACGGAGTCTGGTACAGATTGCCCGGCGGCGCTGCGCTTGCGCGGGCCTACGAAACAGAGTAACCGGTTGATATATAGAGCTCCGTAGGCCAGATAAGGCGTAGCCGCCATCCGGCACAACGACGGGAACGGAGCATGGTACAGCTTGCCCGGCGGCGCTGCGCTTGCGCGGGCCTACGAAACAGAGTAACCGGTTGATATACAGGGCTCTGTAGGCCGGATAAGGCGTTAGCCGCCATCCGGCACAACGACGGGAACGGAGTCTGGTACAGGTTGCCCGGCGGCGCTGCGCTTGCGTGGGCCTACGAAACAGAGTAACCGGTTGATATATAGGGATCTGTAGCCCGGATAAGGCGCAGCGCGCCGCCATCCGGGAGACTATTGCGGGCAAAAACAGCGGGACTTAGCCTTCGTTTTCCGCCAGTTCGCGCAGATACTGGAAGATCAGGCGCGCCGATTTCGGCGGCTTGTTGCCCTCTTTCTCTTTCTTCGCATTGCGGATCAGTGAACGCAACTGCTGACGGTCAGCATCTGGCCACAGGTTCAGCACTTCAGCGACGGCGTCATCCCCATCGTCAATCAGTCGATCGCGGATCTGCTCCAGCTTGTGGAACAGCGCAACCTGCTGGTTGTGACGGTTTTTCAGCTTGTCCAGCGCCTGACGAATCGGATCGACATCGCGGTTGCGCAGCATCTTACCGATAAGCTGCAGCTGGCGGCGGCGACCCTCTTTTTTGATACGCTGGGCGAGTTCGATGGCGTCACGCAGGTCAGTATCCAGCGGAATTTTATCCAGCGCGTTTTTCCCCAGGTCAACGAGTTCCGCGCCAAGACGCTTCAGTTCTTCCGCGTCGCGCTTAATTTCACTCTTACTGACCCAGATGATTTCATCATCTTCATCTTCAACGTCATCACCGGGCACGTCGTCGAGCCAGTCATCGGGCTGCTTTGTCATCTTCAGGCTCCTTAAAAAAAGAGGCTAATGTTACCAGTTAAGGCGCGCACTGAAAAACGGTTCTCTGTTAGACTTCAGTTAACTCCTTCTTACATTATGGCATTAGCAATGAAAGTCATCTCTCAAGTTGCACAGCAGCGTAAGACGCTGGAAGAAGCCGTTACCACGGCACTGGAACTGGCGGCAGGTAAATCCGACGGTGCGGAAGTCTCCGTCAGCAAAACGACGGGCATCGGCGTCAGCACCCGCTATGGCGAAGTGGAGAACGTAGAATTCAATAGCGACGGCGCGCTTGGCATCACCGTCTATCATCAAAACCGTAAAGGCAGCGCCTCCTCGACCGATCTGAGTCCGGACGCCATCGCCCGCACCGTACAGGCGGCGCTGGATATTGCGCGCTACACCTCCCCGGATCCGTTTGCCGGTGTGGCCGATAAAGAGCTGCTGGCCTTTGACGCCCCGGATCTGGACCTGTTCCACCCGGCGGAAGTCTCCCCGGACGAAGCCATCGAACTGGCCGCTCGCGCGGAGCAAGTGGCCCTGAAGGCAGATAAGCGCATCACTAACACCGAAGGCGGCAGCTTTAACAGCCACTACGGCATCAAAGTGTTCGGTAACAGTCACGGCATGCTGCAAAGTTACTGCTCGACTCGCCATTCGCTCTCCAGCTGCGTCATCGCGGAAGATGACGGCGATATGGAGCGCGACTACGCCTACACCATTGGCCGGGCGATAGAGGATCTGCAGTCACCGGAATGGGTTGGGGAAGAGTGCGCTCGCCGCACCCTGTCGCGTCTGGCGCCGCGTAAGCTGTCGACCATGAAGGCGCCAGTGATTTTCGCCAACGAAGTGGCGACCGGGCTGTTTGGTCACCTGGTGGGCGCGATTGCCGGTGGTTCGGTATACCGCAAATCCACCTTCCTGCTCGATTCGCTGGGCACACAAATTTTGCCTGAGTGGCTGACCATCGAAGAACATCCGCACCTGCTGAAAGGGCTGGCCTCCACGCCGTTCGACAGCGAAGGCGTGCGCACCGAGCGTCGTGACATCATCAAAGACGGGGTGCTGACCCAGTGGCTGCTGACCAACTACTCAGCGCGCAAGCTGGGGATGAAAAGCACCGGCCACGCCGGGGGCATCCACAACTGGCGCATCAATGGCCGCGGCCTGAGTTTTGCAAAGATGCTTAAAGAGATGGGCACCGGCCTTGTGGTTACCGAACTGATGGGGCAGGGTGTCAGTGGCGTCACTGGCGACTACTCACGCGGCGCATCTGGCTTCTGGGTAGAAAACGGCGAAATTCAATATCCTGTCAGTGAGATCACCATTGCAGGAAATCTGAAAGAAATGTGGCGTAATATCGTGACCATTGGCGATGATATTGAAACGCGCAGCAACATTCAGTGTGGTTCTGTGCTGCTGCCGGAGATGAAAATCGCCGGGCAATAACACCTGTTTGCTTAAATAATAAAAAGGAAGTGAGCAATGCGTAAAAAACTGTTAGCGATGCTGGCTGTCTCTGCTTTTGCGCTCGGTTCAGCATCGGCCTTCGCCGACCTGGGCGAAGACATGGACACTCTGGCAGAAAACCTGCAAGTGGTACAGAAAACCACCGACGCCGGCGAGCTGAAAGCGGCGCTGAATAAAATGCGTACGGCGGCAGTCGATGCCCAGAAACAGACGCCGCCGAAGCTGGAAGGCAAAGCGGCCGACAGCGCTGAGATGAAAGATTACCGTCATGGTCTGGATATTCTGATCGGCCAGATCGACGGTGCGCTGAAGCTGGCGAACGAAGGCAAGGTGAAAGAGGCGCAGGCCGCTGCGGAGGAGTTTAAAACCACCCGCAACACCTACCATCAGAAGTACCGCTAACCGTTCTTTTCGGGAGGCATCAGCCGATGCCTCCCGCCTGAAAGCCTACCGATATCACATTTTTCCACTCTCTTTTTCCGGCCTTTCCGCTGCCGCAGGCGCCTTATCCACGCTCATTGTTGTGATACGTCTCACGCCATAGCCGTCGTTTTTGCCTTTTCCCTGTGAATATGTGGGGTCGATCACGCCTGCCGTCTCCCTTTCCACTTCGAAGTGGAAAACAACTCGCTACAAACTCCTTCCCCCCGGCGCTACTTTGATTCCCAGAGACATCAGCGGGGTATCAGAAGTGAATAACGGAGCGGTAATACACGACGTAGGGGAGCAGGCAGCGCAGACCGAACGCCTGGCTGACAAGATGCTGCAGCAGGTTTTTGCCCTGTTAAGCCGTCACGGCATCGTCCCTAACGACGTTCAGGAGCAAATGCTGACTTCCCACGTGCGGGCCATGGCCCACCGGTCAATCAGCGGTGAACCGCTACCGGAAGTGGATGCCAGCCTGTTCGAAGAGATTTCACCAGATTCAATGATGCTGGCCCGCGAAGTGGTCGCGCAGTTTGGCAACCTGCCTGATGAAGAGGCCTGGCTGCTGTCCGTCCATTTCGAAGTCGCAAAAGAAAACCTGTAAGGAGCAAAACATGGAACAAATCACCGTTGTTATTGGCGACCGCCTGGGCAAAGGACAAAAAGTCGCTGCAGGCGCTGAGAAAGCGGGCGCACGTGCTGTGGTCGTCCCTGGCGTTGCTGCCGATATGAAACTGGGCGACATGATGAAAGCGGAAAACGCCACCTTCGGCATCTCCTTCTGCGGCAGCGGCGGCGCCGGGGCCATCACCGCGCAGACCAAATACGGCTACAAAGCGAAATATGGCATGCGTTCCGTTGAAGAGGGCGTCACCGCCATTAACGAAGGCTGCAACGTGCTGGGCTTCGGCTTTATGGATAAAGAAGAGCTGGGCGAGCGCCTGGTTGAAGCCTGGAAAAAGAAATACGGCGCATAAGTATGAAAGAGCAATTCACCACCACGGTGAGGGTTGCCGGCAAAGGCGAAAGCAAATCACGGGCCTTCGCCGATGCCCTGAACCATGTGCAGGCTGCGGTGATGAAAACGTCATCGCACATTCTGCTGCGTATTGAGCCACAGGACGTGACGGTTGTTCATGCGCGCGAAGCGGTACGAAAAGAGGCCTTTCTGTTCTTCTTTTTGCGCCGTGAACGACGGACTTACAGCGTGGAGCTGGACGTCACCGTCAACGTGACCGCCATCGATCTCGATAAAGTGGCTTTCGTCACGCAAACCTGATTGTTAGCAAAGGGTCTAACTATGTTCCTGATAATTTTAATAAAATCGCTCATTATCGGCGGCCTGGTCGGCGTCGGCGTGGGCGCCGGAGCGGCACGCATGTTTCACGCCCCCACCACGCAGGGGATGGGGGCGTTTCGTACCCTGGGCGAGCTTAACTCCTGTGAAGGCGATCCGGCCTCTCACTTCTCCTTTGGCCTTGGCTTCTTCTTTAACGCCTGGGCCTCTTCCGTTGCAGCAGGCTCCTTCACCCAGGACGTCGACCACCGCATTATCCCTAACTGGGGCGCGGCGGCGCTGATGCTAAAAAATCGTAACGTTGGCGAAACCCTGCACGATCCGAAAAGAATGGCGATTGCCTGCGGCATCATCGGCATGATCGTCGTCGCCTTCCTTAACCTGACCGCCTCTTCCGTGCCGGAAGCGCTGCAGGTCACCGCGGTTAAGGTGCTGGTGCCGGCGGCAAATCTGCTGGTGAATACCGTGATGCCGGTGATCTTCTGGCTGGCGGCTATTGATGCCGGTAAGAAATCAGGCTTCTGGGCGACGATTTTCGGCGGCGCGGCGCAACTGATTATGGGGAACGCCGTACCGGGTCTGGTACTGGGTATTCTGATCGGTAAAGGGGTAGAAGAGAGCGGCTGGAACCGGGTAACCAAAGTGATGATGATCGCCATTGTCGCGCTGTTTGTCCTCAGCGGCTTCTTCCGCGGTTTCGACATGAAGATGATTGAATCCTTCCATCTGACCGTGCCGAACTGGCTGGACATGATCCACAACTCACTCAGCGGCAAGTAACGGGAGCCTGATAATGGAACAGAATAAAGGTTTTTGGTATGCCGACTGGTCGTTCCCGATCTTTGTTGGCCTGCTCTCCTCCGGTGTCTTCGCCGGGACGCACATGTATTACCTGTACGGCATCGGTGCCTTCAACGAAGTGGCCTTCGTGGCCATGCTGAAGGCAGGGATTGATACTGGCGCGTACGGCGCGGTGGCGGCATTTGGTGCCAGCTTCCTGTTCGCCCGCATTATCGAAGGGTCGCTGGTGGGGATCCTCGATATCGGTGGCGCCATTCAAACCGGTATTGGCCTCGGCGTTCCGGCGCTGCTGCTCGGCGCGGGCTTTGTCTTCCCGGTGGCGAACTTCGCCGCGTCGCTGGTCACCGGCCTGGTCCTTGGTCTGGCAGTGGGTTACATCATCATTCTGGCGCGTAAGTTCACCATCAACCAGAGCGATTCCACCTACGGTGCCGACGTAATGATGGGGGCCGGTAACGCCTCTGGCCGCTTCCTTGGCCCCTTGATCATCCTCAGCGCGATGACCGCCTCGATTCCTATCGGGATTGGCTCGCTGGTTGGCGCGCTGCTGTTCTACATCTGGCAGAAACCGATCACCGGCGGCGCCATCCTCGGCGCGATGATCCTCGGCTCCATCTTCCCGGTGGCGATTAGCTAGCCGCCTGATGGCGCTGCGCTTATCAGGCCTACACGTCAGCGTGATTGGTAGGCCGATGACCTCGCCATCCGTACACTCTTTTCATCAGGAGATAGCTATGTTTGATTTACTCCTGCGCCGTGCGCGCCTCGTCGACGATACCCTGACTGATATCGCCATCCAGGACGGGAAAATCGCGGCGCTGGGCGAGATTAGCGCGCCCTCCCGCAAAACCATCGATCTGTACGGCAACAGCTACGTTAGCGCCGGCTGGATTGACTCCCACGTTCACTGCTACCCGAATTCGCCGATTTATCACGATGAGCCGGATAGCGTGGGTATCGCCACCGGCGTCACCACCGTGATTGATGCCGGCAGCACCGGTGCCGACGACGTTGACGATTTCTATCAGCTGACCCGCAAAGCGGCGACGGAAGTTTATGCGCTGCTCAATATCTCCCGCGTCGGGCTGATTGCGCAGAACGAACTGGCCAATATGGCCAATATCGACGCCGAGGCGGTGAAGCAGGCGGTGCAGCGTCATCCTGATTTTATCGTCGGCCTGAAAGCGCGGATGAGTAGCAGCGTGGTGGGCGAAAACGGCATTACGCCGCTGGCGCGCGCCAAGACCATTCAGCAGCAAAACGGCGATCTTCCGCTGATGGTGCACATCGGCAATAACCCGCCGAACCTCGATGAAATCGCCGACCTGCTGAGCAGCGGCGACATCATTACCCACTGCTATAACGGCAAGCCGAACCGCATTCTGAATCCCGCCGGCGAACTGCGTAGCTCGATTACTCGCGCTCTGCAGCGCGGGGTGCACCTCGACGTTGGGCACGGCACCGCCAGCTTCAGCTTTGAAGTGGCGCGGCGGGCGATTGCGCTGGGCATTCTGCCGCACACCATCAGCTCCGACATTTACTGCCGCAACCGGATCGACGGCCCGGTGCGTTCGCTGGCGCTGGTGATGTCGAAATTCCTCGCCATCGGCATGACCCTGCCGCAGGTGATTGCCTGCGTGACCGTCAGCGCCGCCGAGGGGCTGCGCCTGTCGCGTAAAGGGCGGCTGGAAGTGGGCTTCGACGCCGATTTAACGCTATTTCGCCTGGAGCACCGGCCCACGCTGCTGGTGGATGCCGAAAAAGAGAGCCTCCAGGCTGACAACATTCTGGTGCCGCTGGCCGCGATCCGCGCGGGCAAAGGCTATCTGACCGAACAAGGGAGCGCGGAACATGCCTTCGATTTTTGAGAAATACCATTTAAAACAGGTGATTAATACTTCGGGCCGGATGACGGCGCTGGGCGTTTCCACGCCGCGCCCGGAAGTGGTGGAAGCCGCGATGGCCGGTATGAACCAGTACTTTGAAATGAAAGACCTGGTGAATAAAACCGGCGAGTACATTGCCAGGCTGCTGGACGTGGAAGGGGCGACCGTTGTCTCCTGCGCGTCGGCGGGGATTGCCCAGTCGGTGGCGGCGGTGCTGGTGAAAGACAGCGACTGGCTGTTGGAGAACCTGCACGTCACGCCGATAGAGAATAACGAAATCGTCATGCCGAAGGGCCACAACGTCAACTTCGGCGCGCCGGTCGGCACCATGGTGGCGCTGGGCGGCGGTAAGCTGGTGGAAGCGGGCTACGCCAACGAATGTTCTGCCCAACAGCTGGCGGCGGCAATCACCCCGCGCACCGCGGCGATCCTGTACATCAAATCCCACCACTGCGTACAGAAAAGCATGCTCAACGTAGCGCAGGCTGCGGAAGTGGCGCGCCAGCATGGCTTGCCGCTGATCGTCGATGCGGCGGCGGAAGAAGATCTGCAATGCTACTACCGCATGGGCGCCGACCTGGTGATCTACAGCGGCGCGAAAGCGATTGAAGGGCCGACCAGCGGGCTGGTGATCGGCAAAACCCAGTACGTCGAGTGGGTTAAGCGCCAGTCGATGGGGATTGGCCGGGCGATGAAAGTGGGTAAAGAGGGCATTCTCGGCCTGACCTGCGCCATTGAACACTACCTGACGGCGAGCAAAGAGAGCGGCGAGCAGATGGTGGCGAAGATGACGCCGTTTATCGAACAGCTCAACACGCTTAACGGCGTGACCGCCCGGGTGGTGTGGGATAGCGCGGGTCGCGATATCGCCCGCGCCGAAATCAAATTCAACGAAGCGGTGACCGGCGTGAAGACCGGCGATCTGGTTAACGCGCTGAAGCAGGGCGAATACGCCATCTACTTCCGCGGCTACAAAGCTAACGAAGGCATTATCGAAGCCGATGTCCGCAGCGTGAACGCGGAGCAGCTGGCGGTGGTCGCCCGCCGCATCGCGGAAGTGCTAAACAAGGAGAAACAAGCATGAAACTGACCCCAAACTTTTACCGTGATCGCGTGTGTCTGAACGTCCTGGCGGGCAGCAAAGACAACGCCCGCGAAATCTACGACGCGGCGGAAGGCCACGTCCTGGTCGGCGTGCTCTCCAAAAACTATCCGGATGTCGCCAGCGCGGTGGCCGATATGCGTGAATACGCGAAGCTGATCGATAACGCGCTCTCAGTCGGGCTGGGCGCAGGCGATCCAAACCAGTCGGCGATGGTGAGTGAGATTTCTCGCCAGGTGCAGCCGCAGCACGTCAACCAGGTGTTCACCGGCGTGGCCACCAGCCGCGCGCTGCTCGGGCAGAACGAGACCGTGGTGAATGGCCTGGTCTCGCCCACCGGTACGCCGGGAATGGTGAAGATCTCAACTGGCCCGCTGAGCAGCGGCGCGGCGGATGGCATTGTGCCGCTGGAAACCGCCATCGCGCTGCTGAAAGACATGGGCGGCAGCTCCATCAAATACTTCCCGATGGGCGGCCTGAAGCACCGCGCCGAATTCGAAGCTGTCGCCAAAGCCTGCGCCGAGCACGATTTCTGGCTGGAGCCGACCGGCGGTATCGATCTGGACAACTACAGCGAGATCCTGAAAATCGCCCTCGATGCCGGGGTGAGCAAAATCATCCCGCATATTTACAGCTCGATTATCGATAAAGCCAGCGGCAACACCCGCCCGGCCGATGTGCGCCAGCTGCTGGAGATGACCAAACAGTTAGTGAAGTAGTGCCATTGCCCCTCACCCTCAAAGGGTGAGGGGCAACTTATCCCACCGAACCATCAAGGAGTTGCTATGCCTGTCGCTCGTCATCTGCTTGTCGCTTCACTGTCCCTGTTTGCCGCCGCCGCGGGCGCCGCGCAAACCCACTATGCCTGGGTAGGTACCTATAATCCCAATGGCGAAGGTCTGTACCGCTTTACCGTCGATGCCAACACCGGTGCGCTGCATGACAGGGCGCTGGTGAGCGCGTTGCCAAACGTCGCGCAGCTGACCGTGTCGCGCGATGGCAAAACGCTGTATGCCGCCAGTGAAGTCGAAAAAGGCGTCGTGCAGGCGTGGCGCATTGAGAAGAATGGTGAGTTGACCGCACTCAGCCAGGTTGCCTCCGGCGGCGCCGGGCCGGTGTATCTCTCCCTGACACCGGATGGTAAACATCTGCTGGTGGCCAACTACGTCAGCGGGAGTATCGCGGTGCTACCGGTGAAAGAAGATGGTAGCCTGGGCGAGGCAGTGGACAAGCATCAGGATGAAGGCCCGGCAGGCGCCGAACGCCCGGCGGCGGCCGTCGAGGGCAGCTTCGCCATCAGCGATCACAATGGCCCGCACGCCCATATGATCGCCGCCGATCCCAGCGGGAAATTTGTTTACTCCACCGATCTGGGGCTGGATCGGATCTATCAGTACCGGCTGGATAGCGCCAGCGGCAAGCTGACGCCGAACGATCCGCCGTTCATCGCCGCTTCGTCGCCGGGCGCCGGCCCACGCCACTTCGTCTTTACGCCAAAGGGCGACGGCCTGTGGCTGATCAACGAAGAAGCGTCGACGCTGACTTTCTACCATCTGGATAAGCAAAGCGGCCTGCTGCGCGAAGGCAAAACCGTCTCCGCGCTGCCGAAAGAGTATAAGGGTACCAGCTTTGCCGCCGGCCTGGCGCTGAGCAACGACGGCAAGCAGCTGTACGTCGCCAACCGCCTGCACAACAGCATCGCCCACTTTAGCGTGCTGGCGGATGGCCGCCTGAGCCACCAAGAGGATATCTGGACGCGTGGGGATTACCCCCGTACGCTGACCCTGGATAATCAGGGGCAGTGGCTGTACGTCATGAACCAGCGTAGCGATAATATTACCCGTTTTAGCGTGGCGCCGAAGGATGGCAAATTAACCTTTGCCTCCGACTACACGCCGGTCGGTAGCCCATCGCAGATGGTGATATCCGCCCAACCCTGAGCCGTAACCACAAGGAACTGACATGCGATTTCCCAACCAACGCTTAGCGCAACTCTTCACCCTGCTGCGGAATGAAACGCTGCCGCAGGATGAACTGGCGCAACGCCTGTCGGTTTCCACCCGTACCGTGCGCGCCGATATTACCGCCCTGAATGCGCTGCTGGCGCAGTATGGCGCGCAGTTTATCCTCAACCGCGGCAGCGGTTATCAACTGAAAATTGATAACCCGGCGAGCTTTCAGGCGCTGGAGGCGACCGCGCCTAAGACGCAGCACGCGCCGCGAACCGCCCAGGATCGCATCACGTTTCTGCTGGTACGCTTCCTGACGTCGGCGTTCTCTATCAAACTGGAAGACCTGGCGGATGAGTGGTTCATCAGCCGCGCGACGCTGCAAAATGATATGGTCGAGGTGCGCGAGCGCTTTCAGCGCTATCAGCTCACCCTTGAAACCCGCCCGCGCCACGGCATGAAGCTGTTCGGCAGCGAAGTGTCGATTCGCGCCTGCCTGACCGATCTGCTGTGGGAGCTGGCCCAACAGGGCGGTATCAATCCGCTGATCGGCGCCGAGGCGCTGGAGGCGGAAGTGCCTGCGCTGCTGGAGCCGATGCTGCAGGAGACGCTCACCCGGCACCATATTCGCCTCACTGATGTCGGTGAGCGCTTTATCTGCCTGTACGGCGCAGTGGTGGTGCGCCGCGTCAGCGAAGGCTATCCGCTGGCCGATTTCAGCGCCGAAGATGTGGCGCAAAACGTCCGCGACGCCGCGCGCGATTTGGCGGGAGAGCTACAGCGGCTGGCCGGAAAGCCCTTCTCGCCCGCCGAAGAAGAGTGGCTGTGCGTGCATCTCGCCGCCCGTCAGGTGCAGGACGTCGACCCGGAAACCATCAGCGCCGACGACGACGAAGCGCTGGTGAATTACATTCTGCGCTACATCAACAGCCAGTATAACTACAACCTGCTGGACGACGCCCAGCTGCACGCCGATCTGCTGACCCACATTAAGACCATGATCACCCGCGTGCGCTATCAGATAATGATCCCCAATCCGCTGCTGGATAACATCAAACAGCACTACCCGATGGCCTGGGATATGACCCTCGCCGCGGTTTCCAGCTGGGGGAAGTACACGCCTTATACCATCAGCGAAAACGAAATTGGCTTCCTGGTGCTGCATATCGGCGTCGGGCTGGAGCGCCATTACAACATCGGCTACCAGCGTCAACCGCAGGTGTTGCTGGTGTGCGATACCAGCAATGCGATGGTGCGGATGATCGAAGCGATCCTGCAGCGCAAATATCCGCAGCTGGAGATCGCCGCTACGATTTCCCAGCGCGAATACGAACAGCGGGAAGCGATCGAGGCGGATTTTGTTATCTCCACGGTGCGCATCAGCGAAAAAGACAAACCGGTGGTGACCATCGCGCCGTTTCCCACCGACTATCAGCTGGATCAGATCGGCAAGCTGGTGCTGGTGGACCGTACCCGTCCATGGATGCTGAATAAGTACTTCGATGCCGCCCACTTCCGGGTGGTCGATAAGCCGATGGATCAGCAAACGCTGTTCGCTGAGCTGTGCCAGCAGCTGCAGCAGGAAGGCTTTGTTGACGCCGAGTTTCATGCTTCGGTGGTCGAGCGTGAGGCGATTGTCAGCACCATGCTCGGCGATGGCATTGCGCTGCCGCACTCCCTGGGACTGCTGGCCAAAAAGACGGTGGTCTATACCGTTATCGCCCCGCAGGGTATCGCCTGGGGCGACGAAACCGCCCATATCATTTTTCTGCTCGCCATCAGTAAGCGCGAGTATGAAGAGGCGATGGCCATCTACGATATCTTCGTCACCTTCCTGCGCGAGCGCGCCATGAGCCGCCTCGCCGCGACCCGCAGCTTCGATGAGTTTAAAACGGTGGCGATGGAGTGCGTCAGCCGGTTTTGAGAGGCTGACGGAGGGGATTAACGCAAATGATGTACCACCTGGTTGCTGCTACCGCGCCAGATCAGCGCCGGGTCTTTTAAATCCTGCACAAACTTACCGTCGACCAGCACGTTGATCAGGTTCACCACCTGCATCTGCGCCTCATTCAGCTCATCCAGTTTATAGCCGGTCCAGACCCAGATATCTTTGCCGGGGCATTCGGCGCGCACGCGCTGAACCAGTTTGAGGATCTCCGCGACGTTCTGCGGATGCAGCGGATCGCCGCCGGAGAGTGAAATCCCCTGGCGCTTGATACGCGTATCGTTGAGGTCGGCAATGATGCGGTCGGCCATCTCGGTGGTAAACGGCATACCGGAGTTCACCCGCCAGGTGCTTTTGTTGTAGCAGCCGGGGCACTCGTGGACGCAGCCGGAAACAAACAGGGTGCAACGGGTGCCGGGGCCGTTGACAATATCTACCGGGTAGTACTGATGGTAATTCATTTTTCGCTTCTCAATTAACGCCATAGCCGCGTTGGCTGCGCTCGCTCACCCCAGTCACGTACTGAATGTACGCTCCCGGGAATTCCCTCGTTTGCCGCCTTGCTCTGACGCTAATTGCTTTGCGAAAACGAAGGAATGCGGCCATTTCCCGGGTCGCGGCGTTCCGCCTTACCCGGGCTACCGGACGGTGCAAAACAGTAGCCCGGATAAGGCGCTGCGCGCCGCTATCCGGGAAAAGCGCATTGGTCTTTAACCGATCTGCCCATTGCCCAGGTGCTTAACGCGGCGCTTCACTTCTTCCTGCTTGCCGGCGTTGAACGGACGCGCGTCCGGGCTGCCGAGATAACCGCATACCCGACGAGTAACCGACACGCGGGCAGCGTCGTGGTTACCGCATTTCGGGCAGGTAAAGCCCTTGCTGGTGCACTCGAACTCGCCGGTGAAACCGCACTCGTAGCATTCATCGATCGGCGTATTGGTGCCGTAGTACGGCACGTGTTCATAGCTGTAATCCCACACGTCTTCCAGCGCCTTCAGGTTGTGCTGGATGTTCGGGTACTCGCCGTAGCAAATGAAGCCGCCGTTGGCCAGCGGCGGGTACGGCGCTTCGAAATCGATCTTGTCGTACGGGTTGACCTTCTTCTCGACGTCAAGGTGGAAGCTGTTGGTGTAGTAACCTTTATCGGTCACGCCCTCCACCACGCCAAACTCGGCGGTGTCGAGACGGCAGAAGCGGTCGCACAGGTTTTCGCTCGGCGTGCTGTACAGGCTAAAGCCGTAGCCGGTCTCTTCCTTCCACAAATCGACGGCGTCGCGCAGGCGCTGGACGATGGCTACACCTTTCTCACGCAGCGCCTTGCTGTCGTACATATGTTGATTGCCGTACAGCGCATTGATGGTCTCATGGATACCGATATAGCCCAGTGAGATGGACGCGCGGCCGTTTTTGAAGATCTCGGAGACATCATCGTCGGCTTTCAGCCGCACGCCGCAGGCCCCTTCCATATACAGGATCGGTGCCACGCGGGCCTTCACTCCTTCCAGACGGGCAATACGGGTCATCAGCGCTTTGCGCGCCAGCTGCAGGCGCTCGTCCAGCAGCGCCCAGAAGGCGGCTTCGTCGCCTTTCGCTTCCAGGGCGATACGCGGCAGGTTGAGGCTAATCACGCCGAGATTGTTGCGGCCGTCATGCACCTGCTCGCCGTTCTCGTTTTCCCACACCCCGAGGAAGCTGCGGCAGCCCATCGGCGTTTTAAATGACCCGGTGACTTTCACCACCTGATCGTAGTTGAGGATATCCGGGTACATGCGCTTGCTGGCGCATTCCAGTGCCAGCTGTTTGATGTCGTAGTTCGGGTCACCGAACTTGTGGTTAAGACCGTCGCGAATGGCGAAGACCAGTTTCGGGAACACCGCGGTTTTGCGATTTTTACCGAGGCCGGCAATGCGGTTACGCAGAATCGACTGCTGGATCAACCGCGATTCCCAACTGGTGCCGAGGCCGAAACCAAAGGTGACAAACGGCGTCTGACCGTTGGCGGTATGCAGCGTGTTGACCTCATATTCCAGCGACTGGAAGGCGTCGTAGCACTCTTTTTCGGTACGGGCGCGGGCATAGCCTTCGGCGTCCGGGATCTGCCACTCTTCGGCGATTTTACGATGCTTTTTGAAGCTTTCAGTGACGAACGGCGCCAGCACTTCATCGATACGGTTAATGGTGGTGCCGCCATAAATATGGCTGGCGACCTGGGCGATGATCTGCGCCGTCACCGCGGTGGCGGTAGAGATAGACTTCGGCGGCTCGATCTCCGCGTTGCCCATCTTAAAGCCCTGGGTCAGCATCCCTTTCAGATCGATCAGCATGCAGTTGAACATCGGGAAGAAGGGCGAATAATCGAGGTCGTGATAGTGGATCACGCCGCGCTCGTGGGCCATCACCACATCGTGGGGCAGCAGGTGTTGCCGCGCATAGTGCTTGGCGACGATACCGGCCAGCAGGTCGCGCTGGGTCGGGATGACTTTACTGTCCTTGTTGGCATTTTCATTGAGCAGCGCGGAGTTGGTCTGCTCGACGAGGCCGCGGATCTCCTGATTGAGGCGGCCGCGCTTCTCGCGCTGGCTATCGCGGTCATGGCGATACTCAATGTAGGCGCGCGCCAGCTGCTTATAGGGGCCGGACATCAGCTGGTTTTCTACCGCAGTCTGGATCTCGTTGATGTCGACCTGGGCGCGGCCCTGCATTTGTTGGCTAACGACTTCTGCGACGGTGGCGCAATAGTCTGCGTCATCGACTCCCGCTGCTTTAGCTGCACGTAGAATTGCTTCCTGAATGCGCTCTGACTTGAACGGCACTTTACAGCCATCACGTTTCATCACATGCGGTGTCATGATCACTCCATATATAGAACAGGTTATCCACAGAGGCGGAGGTTATTCCAAAGACGCGCCACACTACGGCTAGTGCCGTTTGCCTTCAGATCCGGCCCGTTTTATCCACATCTCATCACCGCCAGACATCGACAAGATATGGTGACATAATAGACGATTAATACAACATGTAGGGCCGGGACGCATTTTAAGTTCTATATGTAGTGATTTGCATCAAAGATGTTTGCGATTTTATTGACCCAGAACAAGGTAAAAAGGTGAGAGTACGGATGATGGGCGCTGGCACGAAATGTAAATTTAGGTGCTTAAAATACAAGCAAAAATGGGGCCCGCTCACGCATGGAGCGGGCAGAATTTTCAGGCAATCAACGTATCGTTAAGCAGATCGACCAGCAGCAGCAGGGCGTAGCGGGCCTGCAACGGGTTGGCGGGGAGAGGAAGGATGATGCTGGCCATATCGGCAAGCGCGTGTTGTTCCGGCGTCAGGGCAACAATGGTCACTCCTTGCGTACGCGCCTGCAGGGTTGCGCTCTGCAACACGGTGCTGGCCTCAGCCGTGGCCAGCACCAGCAGCAGGTGATCGTCATTGAGGGTGCTGGCGGTCATCCGCATCAGCGCCGTATCCTGGCAGAGGTTAATCGCGATGCCGGAGGGCAGCAGCTGATGCTGGAGCAGGGCGGCCAGTGTCACATCCTGCGTGCCAAGGGCGAAGCAGTGCACCGCGCGGGCGCTCAGCAGGCGCGATTTACACTTTTCCACCGCCGCTTCCGTGGTATGGCCGAGCTGGCGGGTTAGCGTATCGCCGAGGCTGCTCAGTTTATCGCGCCAGGCGACGGGCAGGGCGGCGCTATCCGGCGTTAGCCAGCTGGCGCGCCGTTCGCTGGCCTGGGCCAGCTGTTTACGTAAATCGCGAATATCATCGCAGCCTACCGAGCGGGCGAAGCGGGTGATGGTCGCCGGACTGACTCCGGCGCTGGCGGCCAGCTCGTCAATGGAGGCGCTGGCGGTAAAACTAAGATTTTCCAGAATAAAGGCGGCAACGCGCGACTCCTGAGCGCTAAAGCGGACTAATCCTTCCTGCAACTGACCTACGATATCCATCCTGATGTTCCCTTTGGCAGAACCCGGCAATGAAAATATTTTTCAATTATCGACTGCCTCTCTTTATAGCACCCGCGCTCGGCATTTCCTATGGTCGTGACTGTGAATGGTTATGCCGATGCGGAAAAGATGCGCAAAAATTGAGCCTCGATCACATCGGTGAAAATTATTTTCATATAGCCTTCACTATCACACAATATTAACAATATAGTCGCACTAGCCGTGAGGGCTGAAGCGATAAACACGCCAAGGGGAAGCGCAATGCCACGAATCGTACTCTGTTGTGCCGCAGGCATGTCGACCAGCATGCTGGTGAATAAAATGAAAGCGGAGGCCCAGCAACGCGCGCTGGCGCTGGAAATCTACGCGGTGGCAGTGGCGGAATTTGAACGCGAATTGCCGAACGCCGACGTTATCCTGCTTGGGCCGCAGGTCAAATACGAAGCCGGACGTCTGACCGCGCTGGCAGCGCCGCAGGGCAAAGCCGTTGCGGTGATCGATATGGCCGACTACGGCATGATGCGTGGCGCCGCGGTGCTGGATAAAGCGCTGGCGCTACTCGAACACTAATTTTCTCACCCTATTTTTTATCATCATCACGTGCGGTCCTGGCGATCGCGCGCGGCGCTCTGCATGCCGAAAAATGCCAATAGAGGTCACTATGCAAGCACTGAAAATCGCCGTTATCGGTGGCGGTAGCAGCTACACGCCGGAGCTTATTGAAGGGATTATCGTTCGTTATGAGCAGCTTCCAGTGACAGAACTGGCGCTGGTGGATGTCGAATCCGGCCGGGAAAAGGTTGAGATCATTGCCGCGCTGACCCGGCGGATGTTGAAACATAAAGGGCTGGAGCAGGTGGCGGTCAGCGTCCACTTTACGCTTGATGAGGCGATTCGCGGTGCCAGCTTTGTACTGACTCAGCTGCGTGTCGGACAGCTAGCGGCGCGCGCCGCCGATGAGCGGTTGGGGCTCAAATATCACCTGTTGGGCCAGGAGACTACCGGCGTTGGCGGATTCGCGAAGGCACTGCGGACGATCCCGGTGATCCTTGAGGTGGCGCGCAAAGTGGAACAGCTGTCGCCGGAAGCTTTCATCCTCAACTTTACTAACCCGGCGGGGATCGTCACTGAGGCAGTTAGTCGCTATAGCAAGGCGAAGATCATCGGCCTGTGCAACGTGCCGATCAACATGCAGCACATGATCGTCGGCATGTTGGGCGCGCAGGCGTCCGAAGTGAAACTGCGCTTTGCCGGGCTCAACCATATGGTCTGGGTGCATAAGGTGATGCAGGGGCGTGAGGATGTGACCGGCAAGGTAATCGACATGCTGTGCGACGGCAAGGCGCTGTCGATGAACAACATTAAAGAACTGCCGTGGCCAGCGGAATTCTTACGCGCGCTGAAGGCGATTCCGTGCCCTTATCATCGCTATTTCTGGCTGATGCCGGCGATGCTGGCGGAAGAGATCGCCGCAGCGAAAACCAAAGGCACCCGCGCCGAGCAGGTGATGAAGGTCGAGCAGGCGCTGTTTGAGTTATATGCCGACCCGCAGCTGGAAGAAAAACCAGAGCAACTGAGCTTCCGCGGCGGCGCTTACTACTCGGAAGTGGCCGTTGAGCTTATCAACGCGATACACAATAACCTGGGCACGGAGATGGTGGTAAACACCCGCAACAACGGCGCGATTCACGGCCTGGATGATGATGCGGTAGTGGAAACCAACAGCATTATTGATGCACAAGGGGCGCGGCCGCTGGCGTTCGGTCCGCTGCCGCCGGCGATGAACGGCCTGACCCAGCAGGTGAAAGCCTTTGAGCGGCTGACGATTGAAGCCGCGGTACATGGCTGCCGCGAAAGCGCGCTGCTGGCGCTGGTGACCAACCCGCTGGTCGGGAACGTCACCGATGCCCAGGCGCTGCTGGATGAAGTGTTAACAATAAACCGTCAATGGCTGACGCAATTTAACTGACCGCTATTTCCCTCGGGAGCACACCATGTCGAATACAAGCTGGATTGAACGTTACGTCATGCCGGCGGCGCTGAAAATCGCCGGGCAAAAGCACGTCCTGTCGGTACGCGATGGCATCATTCTGAATATGCCGTTTATGCTGATTGGCTCGTTTTTCCTGATTTTCGCCTACCTGCCGATCCCCGGCTATGCCGACATGATGAGCGGCCTGTTTGGCGACGTCTGGCGCGATAAAATGCTGTACCCGGTGAAAGCGACCTACGACATCATGGCGCTCATTTCCAGCTTCGGCATCGCCTACCGGCTGGCGGAGAAGTACCGTACCCTCGATCCGCTGAGCGCCGGGGCCATGTCGCTGGTGGCCTTCATGATGACGATTCCGCAGAATACGCTGTTTACCCCGGTACACGGTGCGGCGGAGGTGATTAAAGGGGTGATCCCGGTGAGTATGGTCGGCAGTCAGGGGCTGTTCGTCGCCATCGTCATTTCGCTGCTGTCGACGGAGATTTACCGTTTGGTCGCCAGCCGCAATCTCGTTATCCGCATGCCGGACGGTGTGCCGCCAGCGGTGGCGAAATCGTTCCTGGCGCTGATCCCCGGCTTCTGCGTGCTGGCGGTGGTGCTGGCGCTGCGCCTGGCGGTTGAGGCCTCGCCGTTCGGCGACATCAACAGCATGATCGCCACCCTGATCGGTATTCCGATGCATCACGTCGGCGGTACGCTGCCGGGGATGATTATTTCGGTGATTGTGATTGGTATTTTGTGGACGCTGGGCCTGCACGGCGACGCGATTGTGCTGGTGTTTATCCAGCCGGTGTGGCTGTCGAATATGTCAGAGAACCTGACGGCCTTTCAGAACGGCCAGCCGATCCCGCATATCATTACCCAGCAATTTTACGACCTGTGGATTGCCCCCGGTGGTACCGGCGCGCTGCTGGGGCTGGTGATTTTTATGCTGCTGCGTAGCCGAAGTCAGCAGATGAAACAGCTGGGGAAAATCGCCGCGCCGGGAGCGCTATTTAATATCAGCGAACCGATGGTATTCGGTATCCCTCTGGTGATGAACCCCTACTTTTTCCTGCCGTTTATTTTAACCCCGGTGCTGCTGGTGATCGTTTCCTATACCGCGATGGCCATCGGGCTGGTGGCGCCGCCTGCGGGGATTGCACTGCCGTTCACCACGCCAATTTTCATCAGCGGCTATCTGGCGACTGGTGGTCATATCTCCGGCACGGTGCTGCAGGTAGTGAATTTAGCCATTTCGCTGGTGGTCTATTATCCGTTTTTCCGCGCCTGGGATCGGCTGAAGGCAAAAGAAGAGCACGCTTCGACGCAGCCGCAAGCGAGCGTTATCCTTCCTGACGCTGACCGCGCGTAATCTCCAGCCCCACGAACCGGTAGCCCCGGTGAGCGTAGCGCCACCGGGGAAAAGCTTTACTCCTGCAACCACCATACCGCTTCGAATGGCCGCAGCGTCATTGCCGCCGGGCGGTTGGACGTTTCCGCATAGTTACCAATCAGTGCCCGCCAGTCGCCGGACATTTCTGGCGGCTGCCATGGCTGGAACTCACGGCTCAGGTTGGCGGCGACCACCAGAGTCTGCCCCTGCCACTGACGGCGATAGCACCACAGCGATGGATGTTCCGGCAGGAGATCCTGGTAATCGCCCCAGGTCAGCAGCGGCAGGGTTTTACGCAGCGTAATCAGCTGCTGATAGGCATAAAACACCGAATCGGGGTCCGCCAGCGCCGCCTCAACGTTGATCTCTTGGTAATTATCGCCAAGGCCGATCCACGGCTCACCGTCGCTAAAGCCGCCGTTCTCGCCGGCGTGCCAGGGCATCGGCGTGCGGCTGTTGTCGCGCGACTTACTGGCGAGGATTGCCAGCAGTTCGTCCGGGCTTTGCCCCTGCGCTGCGCGTTCGATAAACATATTGTGGCTTTCGACGTCGCGATAGTCGCTGATGTTGCTGAAGTGCGGGTTGGTCATGCCGATCTCTTCGCCCTGATAGATATAGGGCGTGCCCTGCATGCCGTGCAGCACCATCGCCAGCATCTTCGCCGCCGGCACCCGGTACTCGCCTTCGTCGCCAAAGCGCGACACGATGCGCGGCTGATCGTGGTTACACCAGAACAGCGCGTTCCACGCCCGATTGTGCATCCCCTGCTGCCAGTGGCGGAACAGCGCTTTCAGCGCCACATAGTCCGGGCGGGCGAGGGTCCATTTTTCACCGCCGGGATAATCGACCTTTAAATGGTGGAAGTTAAAGGTCATCGACAGCTCGCGGCCGTCCAGCGCGGCGTACTGCTGGCAGTGCTCCAGCGAGGTGGAGGACATCTCGCCGACGGTCATCAGGTTACGGGGAGTAAAGACATCGCGGCTCATCTCCTGCAGGAATTCATGCACCCGCGGGCCGTCAGTGTAGAAGCGGCGGCCATCACCCTCCGCATCGCAGGGGAAGGTCTGGTCTTTCGAGATCAGGTTCACCACGTCCAGGCGCAGACCGTCAACGCCGCGGTCGGCCCAGAATTCGCAGACCTTTTTCAGCTCAGCGCGTACCGCCGGGTTCTCCCAGTTGAGATCCGCCTGCTCAATGGCGAACAGGTGCAGATAATACTGTCCGCTGTCGGCATGCCACTGCCAGGCGTTGCCGCCAAATTTGGAGCGCCAGTTGTTCGGCAGCGCGTCCGGTTCGCCGTCGCGCCAGATATAGAACTGCCGGTAGGGACTCTCCTTATTCAGCGACTGACGGAACCATTCATGCTCGGTCGAGGTATGGTTCAGTACCATATCCAGCACGATGCGGATACCACGGGCCTTCGCCTCCGCCACCAGGGCGTCAAAGTCGGCCATCGTGCCGTAGGAGGGATCGATAGCGGTGTAGTTCGCCACATCGTAGCCGTTATCCACCTGCGGTGAGACATAGAACGGCGTCAGCCAGATGGCGTCGACCCCAAGCTTCTGCAGATAGTCGAGGCGGGAAGTGACGCCGCGCAGATCGCCGGTACCGCTGCCGGTGGTATCCTGAAAACTCTTCGGATAGATTTGATAAATAACGCCGTTTTGCCACCAGTGGGGAAGATGATTCATAGTGCTTTCCTGCTGCAACGAGGGGCGCCAAAGGCGCCCCGAAAGAAGAAGTTAGACAATCTGCAAGGTGCCCTGACGGTACTTGCGCTGATACACCACGGTGGTCAGGATAATCGGCACCACCACCGCAATAGCCATCGCCATGGCGTACACCTGCCAGTAGGTTGGCTGGATGGAGAGGATGCCCGGCAGGCCGCCGACGCCGATGCCGTTCGCCAGCACGCCGTTCAGGCCGCACAGCAGGCCGGCGAGGCCGGAGCCGATCATCGCGCACAGCATCGGGAAGCGGTACTTCAGGTTGATACCGTACATCGCTGGTTCGGTAACCCCGAGGTAAGCAGAGATTGCCGCCGGCACCGAGATTTCGCGTTCATTCTGTTTACGGCTGGCAATAATAATGCCGACCACCGCCGATGCCTGGGCAATGTTGGACAGCGCAATCAGCGGCCACACCGGGGTGCCGCCCATGCTCTGGATCATCTGCATATCGATAGCGAGGGTGGTCTGGTGGACACCGGTAATCACCAGCGGCGCGTAGAGGAAGCCGAACAACGCGGCGCCGATCGGCGCAAAGCTGCCGGTTAACAGGTGGCGTACCGCGAAGGCCACGCCGTCGCCGATCAGGCGGCCGAACGGACCAATGATGGCGTGCGCCAGGAACACCGCGAGGATCAGCGAGCAGACCGGGACAATGACCAGGTAGAGGTAGTCAGGCACGATGCGCTTGAGGCGCGTCTCGATAAAGCCGAGCGTCAGGCCCGCCAGCAGGGCCGGGATCACCTGCGCCTGGTAGCCGACTTTGGCAATCGTAAACAGGCCGAAATTCCACACCTCCGGCACCTGCTGGCCGAGGAGATAGGCGTTCATCAACTGCGGGGAAACCAGGGTGACTCCAAGGACGATCCCGAGGATCGGCGTGCCGCCCATCTTCTTCACTGCTGACCAGCAGATCCCCACCGGCAGATAGAAGAAGATCGCTTCGCCAATCAGCCACAGGAAGTCATAGATGGTTTTCAGCGACGGGTGCATCTGAGCCAGCGTCTGGCCGTTGCTCATGGGTAAGTCGCCGATGACGTTACGGAAACCGAGGATCAGACCGCCGCTGATTAGCGCCGGCAGCAGCGGGAAGAAGATCTCGGCAAAGTGCGAGATCAACTGCTCATGCCACTTCATATTTTGCCGCGCGGCCTGCTTGACCTGCTCTTTATCGGCGGAGGTCTGGCCGGTGGTAGCCAGCAGGGCCTTGTAGTAATCGCCCACCTCGGTGCCGATGACCACCTGGAACTGCCCGGCGTTAGTGAAGCATCCCTTCACCATGCGCAGCTGTTCAATCTCTTTTGGTTTGGCGATGGCCGGGTCGTTCAGCACAAAGCGCAAACGGGTAATACAGTGGCTGACGGTGGCGATGTTGCCGCGCCCGCCCACCAGTTCGATCAGTTTATCGATGTCCTGCTGGTTTACTTTGCTCATGATGAAGCCTCAAAAACAGAGGGGAGAGATGCCGTTTTTTACCTTGAGGGCATCCTAACCGTTTCGTTTGATTTGCAAAATGGGAACGTTCCCGAAACCCGGCGACGATCACATAAATCGTCCGAACGAGATTAATTCAGGGCGGCGGGAATCACGATCTGGCGGGGATCGACGCTGCCGGCGATCTGCTCGATCAACTGCCGGGCGGCCCGGCGTCCGGACTCGGCATAGCCGGGATCGACGGTCAAGATTTCCGGGTGGAGAAACTTCATCAGCGGCGTGCTGCCGACGCTGGCGAGCTGCAGCGCAGCGCGGCCCTGCTGCTGGAGATACTTGCTGGCGCCGAGGGCGAGGGTATCCGTCGCGCAGACCAGGGCGCTGGTTTCGGCCGTCAGCACGCTGGCGACGGTATCATACCCCTGCTTCATGCCCAAGCCCGGCAGAGCGGCGGTGGGCGTCAGGCGATGCTTTTTACAGAAGGCGAGGTAGGCGAGATGGCGGCGTTCTCCGGTGGTGACGTCGCTGTGCGGGACGCCAAGAAAACTGATGTGGCGATGTCCGCGATCGTAGAGTCGCTGCATCAGCAGCGTGATGGCGCCTTCGTCGTCATAGCACACCGAGGCGAAACCGGGAGCGTCGCGGGCCATCAGCACCAGCGTATCGCGCCAGGGGGCGAGCATCGCCTCATCAATGCCGGTAAATCCGAACAGCACCACGCCGTCAATATTACGCCGGGCGAGCATGCCGAGATGCTCTTCCACCAGTCCAGGAGAGAACTGACTCTCCATCATAATCGGATCGTAACCCTGCTCATAAAAGGCGGGCAGCATGGTCTGCACGGCAAGGTTTTCCGACAGGGAATCCAGACGGGTGACGATAATCGCCACCACTTTATCGCTCTGGCCGCGCATGGCGCGGGCGGAGCGGGAAGGGGAGAAACCGTGCTTCTGCATCACCGCTTCGACACGCTCGCGGGTCCGTTCGCTGACCCCGCTCTCGTTGTTGAGGACGCGGGATACCGTCGATTTTCCTACGCCGCTTAAACGCGCGATATCTTTGATGGTCAGCCGGTTCTGCATGCGGAATTCTCGTCAGGGATGGTAGAAGTGAGCCTAATGCTACTCAACCAAACCGCAATGAGCAAAGTCTGGTTTACGTTCGGTTTAGTTGCGCGGGCTTATCATCGCCATAAATGCCACACATGTCTCAACGAGCGCGTTATAATCCGCGCCGTTTATATTCACTTACCGGAGAATTTATGGACCCCGATCCCACTCCTCATCCTCGATGGAGCAACCTTTCTTTCCGGTAAGCCTGTTTAACACTGCTTTACCGGAAAGCGTAAAGCAGTGACGTCCTTGATGTCCCTGCCATAAAAATTACATGCCTGACAGGTAGGCTTTGCTACGCCTGTTGGCAACGCTGCGTTCGCTCGCGCGAGCGCGGAGGGACTGTTTATGTTGAAGAATTATACCCGGCAGCTGTTCGCGCAGCTTAGCCGCCATCTGCCACGCCGTTTGGTCCAGCGCGATCCGCTGCCTGATGCCCGTAACCTGACCAGCGTGCCGATCCCGGACTCGCTCGGCAAGCGCTGCCTGGACGTTGCGGCGATGGATGACCAGGAGATCTGGCGCGCCTTTGACAGCCACCCTGAAGGGCTCAATGAAGGCGAAGTGGCGGCAAAGATCCTCAAACATGGTGACAACCAGATCCCGGCGCAGAAGCCCTCGCCGTGGTGGGTGCATCTGTGGACCTGCTATCGCAACCCGTTCAACCTGCTGCTGACGGTGCTCGGCATCGTCTCCTATTCCACCGAAGATCTGTTCGCCGCGGGCGTTATCGCGCTGATGGTCGGCATCTCGACGCTGCTTAACTTCATCCAGGAAGCGCGCTCGACCAAAGCGGCGGATGCGCTAAAGGCGATGGTCAGCAATACCGCCACGGTGCTGCGGGTGGTGAACGAGCAGGGAGAGAGCCGCTGGCTTGAACTGCCCATCGACCAACTGGTGCCAGGAGATATCGTCAAGCTGTCGGCGGGAGATATGATCCCGGCGGACCTGCGCATTATTCAGGCACGCGATCTGTTTGTCGCTCAGGCCTCGCTGACCGGCGAATCGCTGCCGGTGGAGAAAGTCGCGCGCAGTCGCGACCCGCTGCAGCAGAACCCGCTGGAATGCGACACCCTGTGCTTTATGGGGACCAACGTGGTGAGCGGCTCGGCGCAGGCCATCGTCTACGCCACCGGCGGCAACACCTGGTTCGGCCAGCTGGCCGGGCGCGTCAGCGAGCAGGAGAGCGAACCGAACGCCTTCCAGAAGGGCATCAGCCGGGTCAGCATGCTGCTGATCCGCTTTATGCTGGTGATGGCCCCGGTGGTGCTGTTGATTAATGGCTACACCAAAGGCGACTGGTGGGAAGCGGCGCTGTTCGCGCTGTCGGTGGCGGTCGGCCTGACGCCGGAGATGCTGCCGATGATCGTCACCTCGACGCTGGCGCGCGGGGCGGTGAAGCTGTCGAAACAAAAAGTGATCGTCAAACACCTCGACGCCATTCAGAACTTTGGTGCGATGGATATTCTCTGCACCGATAAAACCGGCACCCTGACTCAGGACAAGATCGTGCTGGAGAACCACACCGATGTCTCCGGGAAGTCCAGCGAGAGAGTGCTGCATACCGCCTGGCTCAACAGCCATTACCAGACCGGGCTGAAAAACCTGCTCGATACCGCGGTGCTGGAAGGGGTGGAGCTAGAGGCCGCCCGCGGCCTTGCAGAGCGCTGGCAAAAGGTGGATGAGATCCCGTTCGACTTCGAACGCCGCCGCATGTCGGTGGTGGTGAAAGAGCAGGACGACGCGCATCAGCTGATCTGTAAAGGGGCGCTGCAGGAGATCCTCAACGTCTCTACTCAGGTGCGCTATAACGGCGAAATCGTACCGCTGGACGACACCATGCTGCGCCGCATCCGCCGGGTGACCGATACCCTGAACCGTCAGGGACTGCGGGTGGTGGCGGTGGCGACCAAATACCTGCCGGCGCGCGAAGGCGACTACCAGCGCGCCGATGAATCCGACCTGATCCTCGAAGGCTATATCGCCTTCCTCGATCCGCCGAAAGAGACCACCGCCCCGGCGCTGAAGGCGCTGAAGGCCAGCGGCATCACGGTGAAAATCCTCACCGGCGATAGCGAACTGGTGGCGGCGAAGGTGTGCCATGAAGTGGGGCTGGATGCGGGCGAAGTGGTGATTGGCAGCCAGATTGAAGCCATGAGCGACGACGACCTGGCAGCGCTGGCGAAACGCACTACGCTGTTCGCGCGCCTGGCGCCGCTGCATAAAGAGCGCATCGTGACGCTGCTGAAACGCGAAGGTCACGTGGTGGGCTTTATGGGCGACGGCATCAACGACGCCCCAGCGTTACGCGCGGCGGATATTGGCATCTCGGTTGATGGCGCGGTGGATATCGCCCGCGAGGCGGCGGATATCATTCTGCTGGAAAAAAGCCTGATGGTGCTGGAGGAGGGGGTGATCGAAGGCCGCCGCACTTTCGCCAACATGCTCAAGTACATCAAAATGACCGCCAGCTCCAACTTCGGCAACGTCTTTAGCGTGCTGGTGGCCAGCGCCTTCCTGCCGTTTCTGCCGATGCTGCCGCTGCACCTGTTGATTCAGAACCTGCTGTACGATGTCTCCCAGGTGGCGATCCCGTTCGATAACGTCGATGATGAGCAGATCCGTAAACCGCAGCGCTGGAACCCGGCCGATCTCGGGCGCTTTATGGTCTTCTTCGGACCGATCAGCTCGATTTTCGATATCCTCACCTTCGGCCTGATGTGGTGGGTGTTCCACGCCAATACAGTGGAGATGCAGACTCTGTTCCAGTCCGGCTGGTTTATTGAAGGGCTGCTGTCGCAGACGCTGATTGTGCACATGATCCGCACCCGGCGTATTCCGTTCGTTCAGAGCCGCGCCGCGTGGCCACTGTTCGCCATGACGCTGGTGGTGATGGCCGTGGGCATTGCGCTGCCGTTCTCGCCGCTGGCGGGCTACCTGCAGCTGCAGGCGCTGCCGCTGAGCTACTTCCCGTGGCTGGTGGTGATCCTGGCGGGCTACATGGTGTTGACCCAAACCGTCAAAGGGTTCTACAGCCGTCGCTACGGCTGGCAGTAATGGTTTCGCCCCTTTGCCGTTCGGCAGAGGGGCTTACCGGTATTTCTCTTAAATCTCATCAAGTTGTGAAGTCCGTCATCGCCATGTGTTGACGCAATTTTGTGCGCATGTTAACCCAATGTTTTGCTTTTTTTTGGCCCGTCATAAAAAGGAACATTGATGCTTAACACCGTGCGTTACAGTCTGCTAACCAGCGGAATAGTACTGAGCAGCATGGCGCTTGCCGCCCCGGCCGGCGATCTGCCGCTGATGCCGTGGCCCGCCCATGTGGAGCGCCCGCAGGCGCAGGGGGCGCTGGCGCTAAATAATCAGCTAACGCTCAACGTCAGCGGCGACGATCTGGGCGAGGCGGCTAACCGCTGGCGAGAACGCCTTGCGCGGCAAACGGGCTGGACGCTACAGCCGCAGACGGCGCCGGCGAAAAGCCCAACCATTAACGTTATCGTCAGTAAGAAAGTGCCTTTCCTGCCGCAGCCGGATAGCGACGAAAGCTATCAGCTCGAGGTTAACGCTGAGGGCGCTACCCTGAAAGCGAATACGCGTTTTGGCGCGCTGCGCGGCATGGAAACGTTGCTGCAGCTGGTGCAAAACGGCCCTGACGGCACCACTATTCCTTACGTCACTATTGATGATGCGCCGCGCTTTCCGTGGCGCGGACTGCTGCTGGATTCCGCCCGCCACTTTATGCCGCTGTCGGCGCTCAAAAGGCAGATTGATGGCATGGCGGCAGCAAAGCTTAACGTGCTGCACTGGCATCTGACCGACGATCAGGGCTGGCGTTTCGCCTCCAGCCGCTATCCGAAGCTGCAGCAGCAGGCCAGCGACGGCCTGTTTTATACCCAGGCGCAGATGAAAGATATCGTGCGCTACGCCGCCGAACGCGGCATTCGCGTGGTGCCGGAAATCGATATGCCGGGACACGCCTCGGCGATCGCCGTGGCTTATCCGGAACTGACGAGCGCGCCGGGACCCTATGCGATGGAGCGCCACTGGGGCGTGCTGAAACCGGTACTCGATCCGACGAAAGAAGCGACCTACGCCTTTGCCGAGGCGATGGTCAGCGAACTGACGGCTATCTTCCCCGATCCGTATCTGCATATTGGCGGCGATGAAGTGGATGACAGCCAGTGGCGCGCCAATCCGGCCATCCAGAAATTCCTCAAAGAGAAGGGGCTGGCGGACAGCCACGCGCTGCAGGCGTACTTCAACCGGCGGCTGGAGACGCTACTCGAAAAACATCACCGGCAGATGGTCGGCTGGGATGAGATTTACCATCCTGATTTGCCGAAGAGCATTCTGATCCAGTCGTGGCAGGGGCAGGACGCATTGGGCGACGTCGCTAAACACGGCTATCGCGGCATTCTCTCCACCGGTTTTTATCTCGATCAGCCGCAGTACACCGCTTATCACTATCGTAATGAAATTATTCCGCAGGGGCTCAACGGTGTGGATACGATAACTGATAGCGACAGCGCTCAGAGCTGGCAGTTTTCGATGTCGCGCCTGAAGGGCAGCGCGGTAGAGGGCAGCTTTACGCTGGTAAAAGGCGATAGCGGCTGGCGCGGATTTATTGATTTTAAAGGTAAATCACGCCGCGCGGTGCAGGATATCGAATGGCTCGGCGACAATCAGGTGACATTCCGCGTCGATACCTGGATGGGGGAAACCCGCCCGGTGCTGACCATTAACGACGACACGCTCGGCGGCTACTTCCTCCTCGGCAACACGCGCTATCCGGTTGACGGCAAGCGGCTGGACGCTGTGCCGGAGGGCATTCAGCCGACGCTGCCCGACGCGCAGCAACAGAAGAATCTGCTCGGCGGTGAGGCGGCGCTGTGGGCGGAGAACGTCGCCGCGCCGGTGATCGACATCAAGCTGTGGCCGCGGGCTTTTGCGGTGGCGGAGCGGCTCTGGTCGGCCGAGGACGTCAAAGACAGCGACAATATGTATCAGCG
The DNA here is from genome assembly GCF_002810545.1 of Klebsiella sp. A-Nf5. NCBI lineage: Bacteria > Pseudomonadati > Pseudomonadota > Gammaproteobacteria > Enterobacterales > Enterobacteriaceae > Klebsiella > Klebsiella sp. A-Nf5. The sequence continues at coordinate 154,344 of NZ_PIOG01000280.1, forward strand.
CCTGCAGGCGATGGATAGCTGGTCAACGGTCTCCGTCGGCTTGCAGCAACATGCCCAGCAACTGGAGCAGTTCACCCGGCTGGCGAACAGCGGCCATACGCTGGCGCTGCAGATCCTCGCCGAGGCGCTGGAGCCAGCGCACTACTACACCCGCCAGCACCTGAAGTTCCAGGCGAACAATTATCATCAATTCGAACCGCTTAACCGGCTGGCCGATGCGCTACCGGCGGAGAGCGACACTGTACGCAGCCTGAATCAGTGGGCGGAGCGGCTGATCAGCGATGCCGAGGATACTGAGAGCGCTGATGCGCTGCGCCACGTCTTTACCCGCTGGCAGAACAACAGTGGCGATGCGCTGGCGCTGACCGACGGCAACTATCAGCTGGCAGCGATGAAACCCGTTGTGCAGCAGGTTGATAAGCTGGCGAGTCTGGGGCTGCGCTTGACCGATCTGGTGGTACGGCAGGGAACGCTGGACGATAAAGAGTACGCTTCCATTCAGGCGCAACTGGATAGTGCGGCGAAAACCCAGGATGAACTGGTGATTGCGGCGGTCTATCCGCTGGAGAAACTGTTGCGGGCAACGAAGATAAAATAGGGTAATTCCCCCACCCCGTGGATGACGCAAGCGCCTGGGGTGAGGGCAGTGAAGCGATTAGCGACGGATCGCGATGGCTTCGATCTCGATCTTCACGTCTTTCGGCAGACGTGCGACTTCCACGCAGGAGCGCGCCGGGAAGGTGGCATTGTGCTCGGTGAAGAACGCTTCGTAGGTGGCGTTAACGGTAGCGAAATCGTTGAGATCTTTCACGAAAACGGTGGTCTTGACGATGTCGCCGACGGTCAGGCCTGCAGCTTCAACGATCGCTTTCACGTTGTTCAGCGACTGGCGCGCCTGCGCGGACACGTCTTCCGGGACGCTGCCGGTTTTCGGGTCGACCGGGATCTGGCCAGAGGTGATGATCATGCTGCCCAGGTCAACGCCCTGAACGTATGGGCCAATTGCTGCTGGTGCATTTTCCGTCGCAATAGTTTTGCTCATGTTATCTCCAGATGAACTGAGTAATGTTACGCAAAATCATTCAGGTTGCCGCCAGAGGGTAAGCGCTGTGCCGCCGGCGCAGACGCCGCCTGAAGGACGAAGCGTAGGGTGGTAGCCATTATAGGGAGGCCTACCACCAATACCAACCGCATTTAGTTGGCCAGCACCACATAATGAGAAAACTCTTTTTCACAGTATTTGCATTTGAGTGCGATATCATCGGCGCGTTTTTTCACTGCAAAACTGGAAGAAACCGGTTCAGCATGGCTGATACAGTTGCTGTTCGGGCAGACCAGCACGCTGTTGATGCGATCCGGCAGGCTCGGGCGGGATTTGCCCACCACTTCGTACTCATCAATGCGGTTTACTGTCGCCTGCGGGGCGTACAGCGCCAGCTGGTTGACCTGCTCGTCGGTGAGGAAGGTATTTTCGATTTTAATTAAATCTTTACGGCCCATCTCACCGGAGGGCAGGTTCAGGCCGATGGTGATACGCTGGTCGGTTTCGGTCAGTTTGAACAGGGTGAGCAGCTTAAAGCCGACCTGCGCCGGGATATGGTCAATCACGGTGCCGCGTTTAATGGCTTCTACTTGCAGTTTATTGTCGTGTGTCATCTCTCATTTCCCCCTTACAGTGCCAGCTCGCTATTCAGTACCAGTGCCAGTAACGCCTGGCGGGCGAAGATGCCATTGCCGGCCTGCTGGAAGTACCAGGCGTGCGGCGTTTTATCGACATCGGTGGTGATTTCGTCAATGCGCGGCAGTGGGTGCAGCACCTTCATGTTGGCGCGCGCCCCTTCGAGGTCGGCGGCGCGCAGGACGAACTGCGCTTTCACGTTGGCGTATTCCGACGGATCCAGACGCTCTTTCTGCACGCGGGTCATGTACAGAATATCCACTTCCGCCATCACATCGTCGATGGCGCTATGCACGCTCCAGGCGATACCTTTTTCATCCAGCATATCGAGGATGTACTGCGGCATGGCCAGCGCGTCCGGGGCGATGAAGTAGAAGCGGTTGCCGCTGAATTTCGCCAGCGCCTGGGTCAGGGAGTGGACGGTACGGCCGTATTTCAGATCGCCGACCATCGCCACGTTGAGGTTCTCGAGGCGTCCCTGGGTCTCCTGAATAGTGAACAGATCGAGCAGGGTCTGGGTCGGATGCTGGTTGGCGCCGTCGCCGGCGTTCAGCACCGGCACGCCGCCGGAAAATTCGGTCGCCAGGCGCGCGGCGCCCTCCTGCGGATGGCGCATCACGATGGCGTCAACGTAGGTGCTGATGACGGAGATGGTATCCGCCAGGGTTTCCCCTTTTTTGCCCAGCGAGGTGTTGGCGCTGTCAGAAAAGCCGACCACGCTGGCACCCAGACGGTGCATCGAGGTTTCAAAAGAGAGACGGGTACGAGTCGAGGCTTCAAAGAAACAGCTGGCGATAACCTTATGCTTCAGCAGCTCGGGTTGCGGATTGGCTTTCAGCTTTGCCGCAGTCGCCAGCACCAGTTCGAGGTCTTCGCGGCTGAGATCGTTTATGGAAATGATATGTTTTTGATATAGCGGGTTAGCCATGCTTATCTCCTGACGCCTGGGCAAAAAAAAAGCCCCTTAAATAAGGGGCTTCGGGAATCCAATGAGCAACGGAAAGAAAAACGCCAGGCCAGCGTCTGCGTTCAGACGCGCTAAGACAGAATGTCGTACGCAATTGGCCATGCTTCCTCCCGGCAAAACGACTGGCATTATACGCAGACCGTTATGACGATCAAGCGATTCATTCACAAACAGGTAATCGTTTGCCTGCAGAAAAGTGCGCCAGCGCAAAGAACCGTGAAACTGTACTGGTATGGCAGTGGCAATGGGGGTATAAAACAGTAAAATGAAATGCTGTTTTATATTCGAGGTAAGTGATGATTATTGGCAATATCCACCATCTGCAGCCATGGCTGCCTGCCGCGCTGCGCGAGGCCATTGAGCACGTCATCGCCCATGTCAACGAGGCGACGCCGCTGGGTAAACACGATATCGACGGCAATAACCTGTTTTATCTGATTTCCGAAGATACCACTGAGCCGCAGGCCGCGCGCCGGGCGGAATATCATGCCCGCTATCTCGATATCCAGATTGTGCTCCGCGGCATCGAGGGGATGACTTTCAGTGCCTTACCGGCAGGAGAGCCACAGACCGACTGGCTGGCGGAGAAAGACATCGCTTTTCTTGCCGAAGGCCAGCAGGAGAAAACGGTGATCCTCAACGAAGGGGATTTTGTGGTGTTTTATCCCGGTGAAGTGCATAAACCGCTGTGCGCCGTAGGCGCCCCGGCGAAGGTGCGCAAAGCGGTAGTGAAGATGTTGATGGCGTAAAATGGTGAGCCGAATCCCGGATAAGCGCCGTGCTATCCGGGATGTGGCCACAAGCGAAGGGCTACTTACCCAGCGTCGCCACCATCACCGCTTTGATGGTATGCATCCGGTTTTCCGCCTGGTCAAACACCACGCTCGCCGCCGACTCAAACACCTCGTCAGTCACTTCCATGCCGCCGTGCAGGCCGTAATCGGCGGCCATCTGTTTGCCCAGCGTGGTCTGGTCGTCGTGGAATGCCGGCAGGCAGTGGAGGAACTTGACCTGCGGATTGCCGGTCAGCGCCAGCATCGCACTGTTAACCTGATAATCGCGCAGCAGGGCGATACGTTCGGCCCATTTTTCCTTCGCCTCGCCCATCGAGACCCAGACGTCGGTATAGATAAAATCGGCGCCTTTCACCCCCGCGGCGATATCTTCCGTCAGGGTGATGTTGCCACCCTGCTGTTTGGCCAGTGCCGTACAGGTCTCCACCAGCTGAGACTCCGGCCAGCAGGCAGATGGCGCTACCAGGCGCAGATCCAGACCGGTCAGCGCTGCGGCTTCGAGCATCGAATTGCCCATGTTGTTGCGCGCATCGCCGGCGTAGACCAGCGTCATCTGGTTAAAGGCCTTGCCCGGCAGGTGCTCTTTCATCGTCAGCAGGTCCGCCAGCAGCTGGGTGGGGTGGAACTCGTTGGTGAGGCCGTTCCACACCGGCACGCCGGCGTATTGCGCCAGCGTCTCCACCACCTCCTGGCCGTGGCCGCGATATTGAATGCCATCGTACATCCGCCCGAGCACGCGGGCGGTATCTTTGATCGACTCTTTATGGCCAATCTGGCTACCGCTTGGCCCCAGATAGGTCACGCGGGCGCCCTGGTCGTATGCGGCAACTTCGAAAGAGCATCGTGTACGGGTTGAGTCTTTTTCGAAGATGAGCGCGATGTTTTTCCCTGCCAGTTTCTGGACTTCGATACCGTTTTTCTTATCGGCTTTGAGCTTTGCCGCCAGCTCGAGCAGGGCGGTGATTTCTGCAGGCGTAAAATCGAGTAACTTTAAAAAATGCTTCTGGTAAAACGCAGACATGGTTCCCTCACCTGGCATAGGCCACTAATTGAATTAAAATTCAATTTATATGTATGAATATTCATTTGCAAGTCTGTGATCGAAATCTTTCACTGAGAAGTGGAGGCAATGACGGCGGTATGTGACAATAGGGACAACTGCCGCACATTATGAGGAACGAGCCATGGCAAACCCGGAACACCTGGAAGAACAGCGTGAAGAGACGCGTCTGATTATCGAAGAGCTGCTGGAGGATGGCAGCGATCCGGACGCACTGTACACGATTGAGCATCACCTCTCTGCAGACGATTTCGAAACCCTGGAGAAAGTGGCGGTGGAAGCGTTCAAGCTGGGCTATGAAGTGACCGAGCCCGAAGAGCTGGAAGTGGAAGAGGGTGACATGGTCATCTGCTGCGATATTCTGAGCGAATGCGCACTGAACGCAGACCTGATCGATGCCCAGGTAGAACAGCTGATGACGCTGGCAGAAAAATATGACGTCGAGTATGACGGTTGGGGCACCTACTATGAGGACCCGAACGGTGAAGAAGACGGCGACGATGACGAAGATTTTGTCGATGAAGACGACGATGGTGTTCGTCACTAAGTCGCAGATGGATACGGCGGCGCCTGCCGCCGTATAGCAAGGAACCTCCATGGATTACCCGCAGATACTCTCCCCGATTATCAACTTCCTGCACTGCCCGACGCCGCAGGCGTGGATTGACGAAGCTCGCAAGCCGGAAAACCTGCCGCTGCTGCTGACCGACCATATGGTGTGCGAACTGAAAGCGGCGCAGAACGCCATGCTGCTGGTGCGTCGCTACGTGGCTGATAAAGCCGACGCCGACGAGCTGCTGGCCTGCCTGAAGCCGTATGAAGACTTCACCTACCGCTGGGGGCCGGAGCCGGATTTCGTCGCCCTGCATAAGCGGATCAACAAAAGCGCCATGCCGCAGACCGACGACCCGTGGGGCCGCCAGTTGCTGGACAGCATGATTTTGCTGATTAAAGAGGAGCTACATCACTTCTGGCAGGTGCGGGAGATGATGCTGGCGCGCGATATCCCCTACGTCAAAATCACCGCCAGCAACTATGCCCGCGGCATGCGGCGGGAGGTGCGTTCGCACGAGCCGGTGATGCTGATCGATAAGTTGATCTGCGGCGCTTATATCGAGGCCCGCTCCTGCGAACGCTTTGCGGCGCTGGCGCCGTGGCTGGATGACGAGCTGCAGAAGTTTTATCTGTCGCTGCTGCGCTCCGAGGCGCGTCACTATCAGGACTATCTGGATCTGGCGCAGAAGATTGCCGGAGACGATATTAGCGAGCGGGTGCGCCAGCTTGGCGAGGCGGAAGCGGCGCTGATCCTCAGGCCGGAGGCCGAGTTCCGCTTTCACAGCGGTGTGCCGGTAGCGGCGTAACCCTCGGTATTCGGGCCCTGTAGCCCCGGTAGCCACTAACACCGGCAGTTTCAGTAGCCATGGGGAGAGAGATAGCGTTGAGAGCTTCAGCTCGCAATGGTACGGGCCGTAGGTCGGGCAAGGCGTTAGCCGCCACCCGACAAAAAAACGGCACCGCGAGCACGGGACATCCCCCGGCTCGCGCTACGCTTAGCCGGGCTACCGAACTGTAGCCCCGGTAAGCGTAACGCTACCGGGGACACCTGCGATATCGAGGCGTTAAAGCGTTTTCAGCATCCGTACTTCACAGTCAACGTGGCCGGTGCAACCCAGCGGCCCGTCAATGTGCTCGAAGCCGAGATGTTCATATAAGCCGATCGCTTCCGTCAGGAAGGCGGTGGTTTCCAGATAGCAGCGTTTAAACCCCTGCTCGCGGGCGTAGTCCAGCGCCAACAGCGCCAGCTTCTTCGCCAGCCCCTGGCCGCGGACGCTGGTCATAAAATACATTTTCTGCAGCTCGCAGATATCCGGCTCGCTGCAGGCGAGCGGCGCGACGCCACCGCCGCCAACCACTTCACCCTCTTTCTCCACCACCCAATAGGCAGAGCCCGGCTGGCTGTACAGCTCATACAGTTCATCGAGATTCGGGTCGGCGACCGTATAGCCTTTATCGGCGGTCAGGCCATATTCTGCCGATACCTGGCGGATGACGGCCGCTATCGCAGCGTTATCCTGTACCGCGATACGGCGTAAAGTAAAGGTCTGTGGCGCGGCAAGATTCATAGAATCACTCAATTTTAGCTTAAATAACCATACATTTCTTTAATACCATTATTCGTTTACAGGCGCAAGGTGCGCGTGAAATGTATTGCCGGGAAAATTCAAAATAATATATTCTGCTCGCTTAATGCCGATGCGCATTATTTATTATTTTTATATATGTTTTAAAGTACAAGGACGACTTTTTTATGAGTATGATTTCAGGACAATTGCAGCGTTCTGGCCATTCTTTTGTTTTTCATGGTCAGGCCGGGCGCTATTTTATTATTTGTCTGGTTAATATTATTTTTTCTGTAATAACTTGTGGGTTATTTATTCCATGGGCATGGGTACGGAGTCGCCGTTATCTTTGTGAGAATATGGAGGTTAATGGCGCCCGCTTTGCCTATCACGGGCGCGGTATCACGATTTTACTCAGCTGGCTGTTGATATTTGTCGTGCTGCTTTTACTCAGCTTAGCGCTTGCCATTTTCTCTCCCGGTAGCGAAGGGCTGGAGACACTGGCATTTCTTATCCTGCTGCCGGTAATGATAATTAAGGGGTTAAGCTACCATGCCACCATGACCTCTTTCGCGAATATTCGCTTTGGGGTTCAGTGTCATCTGCTGCGCGGGTGGTGGATTATGCTCGGCTTACCCTTGCTGATATACGTGCTAACGGCGGTGGTGTTCGCCATGCTGGGGAGTCGTCCCTTTTACAATGGCCTAAATAGCATGCTGCTGGGGATCGTTGTGCTGTTTTTGCTGTCGCTGGTTATTATGGCGATAACCAGCGGTGTGGTTTACAGCCACTGGCTTGATCTCATCGGCAAAGGCGCAACCTTAGGCAAAAATAAATTTAATATTTATGTGAGTACTAAGCGTTGTGTGGTGATTTTTTTATGGGCAACGGCGATTTTGTTGCCGTTTATCGTCATTTTTATTGGCTTTTTATTTTCCGCATTCGCTCAACTGCTGACGGGCTGTATGTTTGGTCTGTGCAGTGAAGGTTCGGCACTGTTTATGGCATTGCGGCATCTTGGGGCGGTATTAGGGGGATATGTATTCCTCACTATCGGTATCGTATTATCCATGGCATACCTTCGTGTGGCTTTACGTAATCACGCGATGAATAACCTGGTGCTGGGGGACAGCGTTCATTTTCGTTCCACCCTGACGTTTTTCGGTCTTACTCCGCGTTTACTGGCGTTGACGTTTCTCACGCCGATGACGCTGGGGCTGGCCTATCCCTGGTTTAAGATTGATTTGCTGCGCTATATTGCTGAAAACACGACGATGGTCGGTGAGCTCGATTCGCTCGATCTGCAGCCCGCGGCGCCACCGCAGCCGACGGTATCTGACAAACTGTGCGGCGGTTTTTTTCCGATGCTGCCGTTCCTGTAATGTAAAAAGGCCGGAGCAAGCTCCGGCCTTTTTTTATCGCGAGCAATGACAGCCGCGAGCAATTACAGCGCGGCGATCACCGCCTGCTGCTCAATCAGCTTCGCTTTCGCTTCCGCGTAGCCTTCCAGCTTCTCGCGCTCTTTAGCGATCACCGCTTCCGGCGCGCGGGCGACAAAGCCTTCGTTGGACAGCTTGCTCTCGATGCGGCCAATTTCACCTTCGATTTTGGCCACTTCTTTCGCCAGACGCGCCAGCTCATCTTCTTTATTGATGAGGCCCGCCATCGGGATCAGCAGCTCGGCGCCGTCGATAATCTTGGTCACGGAGACCGGACCTTTATCATCGGCAGGCAGCACGGTAATGCTTTCCAGACGCGCCAGGTTCAGCAGGAAGCTGCGGTTGTCGTTCACACGACGCTCGGCCTCTTTGCTGCAGCCGCGCAGCAGCAGTTCCAGAGGTTTACCCGGGGCGATGTTCATTTCCGCACGGATGTTACGCACGGCGACGATCGCCTGTTTCAGCCATTCGGTGTCGGTCAGCGCCGCTTCATCGACCTGAGAAGCATCGTACTGCGGGAACGGCTGCAGCATGATGGTGTCGGCGGTAATACCGCAGATCGCTTTCACGCGCTGCCAGATGGTCTCGGTGATGAATGGAATGATCGGATGCGCCAGGCGCAGCAGACCTTCCAGCACGGTCACCAGCGTATGGCGAGTCCCGCGCAGCTCCGCTTCGCTGCCACCGTTCATCACCGGCTTGGTCAGTTCCAGGTACCAGTCGCAGAACTGGTTCCAGGTGAACTCGTACAGGATGCCGGCGGCGATATCGAAGCGGAAGTTATCCAGCGCTTCGCGATACGCTTTCACGGTGTGGTTGAATTCCGCGAGGATCCAGCGGTCGGCCAGGGAGAGCACCATCTCGCCGCCGTTGAAGCCGCAATCCTGATCTTCGGTGTTCATCAGCACGAAGCGGCTGGCGTTCCACAGCTTGTTGCAGAAGTTACGGTAACCTTCCAGACGCTTCATATCCCAGTTGATGTCGCGGCCGGTAGAGGCCAGCGCTGCCAGGGTGAAGCGCAGGGCGTCAGTGCCGTGCGGCTCGATGCCGTTCGGGAACTGCTTCTCGGTACGCTTGCGGATTTTTTCCGCCAGCTGCGGCTGCATCATGTTGCCGGTACGTTTCTCCAGCAGCTCCGGCAGGGTGATGCCGTCAACCATATCCAGCGGGTCGATAACGTTACCCTTGGATTTGGACATCTTCTGGCCTTCGTCGTCGCGGATCAGACCGGTCATGTAGACGGTCTTAAACGGTACCTGCGGCTTGCCATCTTCATCTTTGATGAAGTGCATGGTCATCATGATCATGCGGGCGATCCAGAAGAAGATGATGTCGAAGCCGGACACCATCACGCTGGTCGGATGGAACTGACGCAGGGCGTCGGTGTTTTCCGGCCAGCCGAGGGTGGAGAAGGTCCACAGCGCGGAAGAGAACCAGGTATCGAGAACGTCTTCGTCCTGACGCAGCGCAACGTCGGCGCTCAGGTTGTTTTCCTGACGCACTTCGTCTTCAGTACGGCCCACGTAGACGTTGCCGTCGTTGTCATACCATGCCGGGATACGGTGACCCCACCACAGCTGACGGGAGATACACCAGTCCTGAATATCGCGCATCCAGGAGAAGTACATGTTTTCGTACTGCTTCGGCACGAACTGAATGTCGCCATTCTCAACGGCTTCTACTGCCGGCTTGGCCAGCACGTCCGCGCGCACGTACCACTGGTCGGTCAGCATCGGTTCGATAACCACGCCGCCGCGGTCGCCGTAAGGGACGGTCAGGTCGTGCGGTTTGATCTCTTCCAGCAGGCCCAACGCGTCGACGGCGGCAACCATCGCTTTACGCGCGGCAAAACGCTCCATCTTCTGGAATTCAGCCGGGATCTCGTTGGAATAGACGTCGGATTCATTACCTTTGGTGTCGTAGACTTCCGCGCTTTCGCGGATGTCGCCGTCAAAGGTCAGGATGTTGATCATCGGCAGCTGATGACGACGACCCACTTCGTAGTCGTTAAAGTCGTGCGCCGGGGTGATCTTCACGCAGCCGGTGCCTTTTTCCATGTCGGCGTGTTCGTCGCCCACGATCGGGATGCGACGGTTAACCAGCGGCAGCACCACGAATTTGCCAATCAGATCTTTGTAACGCGGATCTTCCGGGTTAACGGCCACGCCGGTATCGCCCAGCAGGGTTTCCGGACGGGTAGTGGCGACCACCAGGTAATCTTTACCGTCAGCGGTTTTCGCGCCATCGGCCAGCGGGTAGCGGATGTGCCACATGGAACCTTTCGATTCGCGGTTCTCCACTTCGAGGTCGGAGATGGCGGTGCGCAGTTTCGGGTCCCAGTTAACCAGGCGTTTACCGCGGTAAATCAGATCTTCTTTGTACAGGCGAACAAAGACTTCTTTCACGGCATTGGAAAGCCCCTCGTCCATGGTGAAGCGCTCGCGCTCCCAGTCCACGGAGTTGCCGAGGCGGCGCATCTGGCGGGTAATGGTGCCGCCGGATTCCGCTTTCCACTGCCAGATTTTGTCGATGAAGGCATCGCGGCCGTAGTCGTGACGGGTTTTCCCTTCTTCCGCGGCAATCTTACGCTCAACCACCATCTGGGTGGCGATACCCGCGTGATCGGTACCGGCCTGCCACAGGGTGTTTTTGCCCTGCATGCGCTGGTAGCGAATCATGGTATCCATGATGGTTTGCTGGAAGGCATGACCCATATGCAAACTGCCGGTGACGTTCGGCGGCGGGATCATGATGCAGAAGCTCTCCTGGCTTTCATCACCATTCGGTTTGAAATAGCCCTGCTTTTCCCAGTGCTCGTAAAGCGGCTGTTCGATATCTTGTGGGTTGTATGTCTTTTCCATTATTTCCAGGTTGCCGTGTTCAGGTTGAAACCAGCCATGCGGTACGCTTTATAGCGTTCGCGCGCCAGTTGTTTCAGATTTTCTTCGTAAGGGACAAAGTCTATCACTTCTGTGAAAGCGGTGGCAAAATCTGCAAAGTTAAGCCGCAGACTGATCAGAATGTCCCGTGGGCTGCTGTTGCGTTTCTGCGGCCAGGCAATCTCCACCGGCGCACCGCCTCTCGGGCCTTCTCCCGCCAGATTATGCGGCACAAAGCTTTCCGGCGGCCGCGACCACAGCGCCTCGTCGAGGCGAATAGCCTGCTGCTCATCTTCACAGGCGATCAGGACGCGCTTGCCGTTGCGCCAACGTTCTGCGGCAATGTCACACACCAGCTGCTCGACGGCGCTCAGGCCTTCGACGGTGTTTTCGTTGTCCAGAAGGTAGAACGTTGCATTCTTCATATATGGGGCTTCTTGTCGTGGATTTAAATGCAAAGCCGGGTGGCGCTACGCTTACCCGGCCTACAAACGGCATCTTTCCGTAGGCCCGGTAAGCGTAGCGCCACCGGGCATCAGACGGCAATCACTCTTCGCCGTTAAAACCCGCACGATTGAGCAGGAACTGCGACAGCAGCGCTACCGGACGACCCGTGGCGCCTTTGGCCTTACCGGAACGCCAGGCGGTACCGGCGATGTCGAGGTGCGCCCAGTTGTACTTACGGGTAAAGCGCGACAGAAAGCAGCCAGCGGTAATGGCGCCGCCAGGACGGCCGCCGATGTTTGCCATATCGGCAAAATTGGACTCCAGCTGATCCTGGAACTCGTCGGCCAGCGGCAAACGCCACGCGCGGTCGCCCGCCAGTTCGGAGGCGCCGATCAGCTCATGGGCCAGCGGGTTATGGTTCGACATCAGGCCGGTGATGTGATGGCCGAGGGCAATCACGCAGGCGCCAGTCAGCGTTGCGACGTCGATAACCGCTTCCGGCTCGAAGCGCTCGACGTAGGTCAGCACGTCGCACAGCACCAGGCGGCCTTCGGCGTCGGTGTTCAGCACTTCCACCGTCTGGCCGGACATGGTGGTCAGGACGTCGCCCGGACGATAGGCGCGACCGCCAGGCATGTTTTCACAGCCCGCCAGCACGCCGATGACGTTCAGCGGCAGCTGCAGCTCGGCAACCATCCGCATCACGCCGTACACCGCCGCGGCGCCGCACATGTCGTATTTCATCTCGTCCATGCCTTCGGCAGGCTTGATGGAGATACCGCCGGAGTCGAAGGTCAGGCCTTTACCGACCAGCACGATAGGGCGCGCGTCCTCAGACGGGTTGCCTTTATACTCGATGACCGACATCAGCGACTCGTTCTGCGAACCATTGCCGACGGCGAGATAGGAGTTCATCCCCAGCTCGCGCATCTGCTGTTCGCCGATCACGCGGGTGATGACGTTCTTGCTGTAGGTGTCAGCCAGCTGACGCGCCTGGGAAGCCAGATAGGCGGCGTTACAGATGTTCGGCGGCATGTTGCCAAGATCTTTCGCCGCTTTGATGCCGGCGGCGATCGCCAGGCCATGCTGAATGGCGCGCTCGCCGCTGGTGAGCTCGCGACGGGTCGGCACGTTAAAGACCATTTTACGCAGCGGGCGACGCGGCTCGCTTTTGTTGGTCTTCAGCTGGTCGAAGCTGTACAGCGTCTCTTTGGCGGTTTCAACGGCCTGGCGAACTTTCCAGTAGTTGTTGCGGCCCTTGACGTGCAGCTCGGTCAGGAAGCAGACCGCTTCCATTGAGCCGGTATCATTCAGGGTGTTGATGGTTTTCTGGATGACCTGCTTATACTGACGCTCATCCAGCTCACGCTCTTTACCGCAGCCAATCAGCAGAATGCGCTCAGACAGAATGTTTGGCACATGGTGCAGCAATAACGTCTGGCCAGGTTTGCCTTCCAGCTCGCCGCGACGTAGCAGGGCGCTGATGTAGCCGTCGCTGATTTTATCGAGCTGTTCGGCGATGGGGGAGAGGCGACGTGGTTCAAAGACGCCGACCACGATACAGGCGCTCCGTTGCTTCTCCGGGCTACCGCTTTTTACACTGAACTCCATGCACTATGCTCCTGAATCTTAAAGACAACAGTGGTGGCTACGGCTATACTCGTCGCCTTTCAAGTTGCAGATGCGCCGGCTGCGCCTGCTTACCTGACGCGGGCATAACGCGCGCGCCGGGGGTCACAGCCCTGCTGCCTTCTTACAACTCGAAATCCATTGAGTATATAATTGCAAGCTTTCGTAACTCATGTCCGCTGTTGCGGTGACTTCGTGTTAATCTTAACGTTATTAAGGCCTGGGTTCGTCAGAAAAGATCCTGACATGCAGAACCGATGAGTCATTTAATCTTAGCGATGTTTTCGACGACCAAAGAGAATAAATGACGTTTAAGCCATGAAACAAGCAATTTTCCTGCAATAAAACGGGTTTTTACGGGCGTATTTATAGTGATAATCATAAGATATCTGGTTCGTGAGACGCTGAAAAGCCAGTTGGCGATCCTATTCATCCTGTTACTGATTTTCTTTTGCCAGAAATTAGTCAGGATCCTCGGCGCTGCGGTGGATGGCGATATCCCAACCAATCTGGTGCTCTCGCTGTTGGGGCTCGGCATCCCGGAGATGGCGCAGCTTATCCTGCCGTTAAGTTTGTTCCTTGGCCTGCTAATGACCCTGGGCAAACTCTACACCGAAAGTGAAATTACGGTGATGCACGCCTGCGGCCTGAGCAAAGCCGTGCTGATCAAGGCGGCGATGATCCTCGCGCTGTTCACCGGCGCGGTGGCGGCGGTCAACGTCATGTGGGCGGGGCCGTGGTCGTCGCGCCATCAGGACGAAGTGCTGGCCGAAGCCAAAGCCAACCCCGGCATGGCGGCGTTGGCCCAGGGCCAGTTCCAGCAGGCCAGCGATGGTAACGCGGTGATGTTTATCGAGAGCGTCAACGGCAGTCGCTTCCATGACGTCTTCCTTGCCCAGCTGCGTCCGAAAGGCAATGCGCGCCCCTCCGTGGTGGTCGCGGATTCTGGCGAACTGTCGCAGCAGAAAGACGGTTCGCAGGTGGTGACCCTCAACAAGGGCACCCGCTTTGAAGGCACGGCGATGCTGCGCGACTTCCGCATCACCGACTTCAATAACTATCAGGCTATCATCGGCCACCAGGCGGTGACCTCCGATCCGGACAATACCGAACAGATGGATATGCGCACCCTGTGGCAAACCCACACCGACCGCGCGCGCGCCGAGCTGCACTGGCGCTTCACGCTGGTGGCGACCGTCTTCATTATGGCGCTGATGGTCGTGCCGCTCAGCGTGGTGAACCCGCGTCAGGGCCGCGTGCTGTCGATGCTGCCGGCGATGCTGCTCTATCTGGTGTTTTTCCTGCTGCAAACGTCGATTAAGTCGAATGGCGGCAAAGGCAAAATGGACCCGGCTATCTGGATGTGGGCGATTAACCTGCTCTATTTTGCGCTGGCGGTGCTGTTAAACCTGTGGGATACGGTGCCGATGCGCCGCTTCCGTGCCCGTTTTAATAAAGGAGCGGCCTGATGCAGGCGTTTGGCGTACTTGACCGTTATATCGGTAAGACGATTTTCAACACCATCATGATGACCCTGTTCATGCTGGTGTCGCTCTCCGGCATTATCAAGTTTGTCGATCAGCTGAAAAAGTCCGGGCAGGGTAGTTACGATGCGCTGGGCGCTGGTCTCTACACCATCCTCAGCGTGCCGAAGGACATCCAGATCTTCTTCCCGATGGCGGCGCTGCTTGGCGCGTTGCTGGGGCTGGGGATGCTGGCCCAACGCAGCGAGCTGGTGGTGATGCAGGCATCCGGTTTCACCCGGCTGCAGGTGGCGCTGGCGGTAATGAAAACCGCGATCCCGCTGGTGCTGTTGACCATGGCGATCGGCGAATGGGTGGCGCCCCAGGGCGAGCAAATGGCGCGCAACTACCGCGCCCAGCAGATGTACGGCGGTTCGCTGCTGTCGACTCAGCAAGGGCTGTGGGCGAAAGATGGCCACAACTTTGTCTATATCGAACGCGTGAAAGGCAACGATGAGCTGGGGGGCGTCAGCATCTATGCCTTCAATCCGGAGCGTCGTTTAGAGTCGGTGCGCTATGCCGCCTCGGCAAAGTTCGATAGTGAAAATAAAGTGTGGCGCCTGTCGCAGGTGGATGAATCCAACCTGACCGATCCAAAGCAGGTGACCGGGTCGCAGATGGTGAGCGGCACCTGGAAAACCAACCTGACGCCGGATAAGCTCGGCGTGGTTGCCCTGGATCCGGATGCGCTGTCGATCAGCGGTCTGCACAACTATGTGAAATACCTGAAGTCCAGCGGCCAGGATCCGGGACGCTACCAGCTCAATATGTGGAGCAAAATCTTCCAGCCGCTGTCGGTGGCGGTGATGATGCTGATGGCGCTGTCGTTTATCTTTGGTCCGCTGCGTAGCGTGCCGATGGGCGTGCGGGTGGTGACGGGGATTAGCTTCGGCTTTATCTTCTACGTGCTGGACCAGATTTTCGGCCCGCTGACCCTGGTATATGGCATACCGCCGATCATCGGCGCGCTGTTGCCGAGCGCCAGCTTCTTCCTGATAAGCCTCTGGCTGATGATGCGCAAGGCCTAGCGGGTTAAGCCCGGAACGTATAAGCCCCCTCAACGATGAGGGGGCTTTTTTTTAGCGCTTGCGTCCGCCCAGCAGGCTGCCCAGCATGCCGCGGACGATCTGATTGGTAACCTGGCGAACCGCGCTTTTCGCTGCCGTCTGCACGATACCGTCGCGTTTACCGCCGCGCGGGCCGGTGCTGCCGAACAGAATATCTTTCAGGCCGCCGAGCAGTCCATCGTCATCACCGCTTTGCTGACCCTTCGCCGGCGGGGCCGACTGCTGCCCGGTGGCGACCTGCACCCCTTGCTGCAGCATCTCAAAGGCCGACTCGCGGTCCACCTCCTCCTCATACTTGCCGTACAGCGGCGAGTGATTCAGCAGGCCATTGCGCTCGTCATCGCTGACCGGACCCATTCGCGAGCAGGGGGCGATAACCATCGCCCGCTCGACCACCGACGGACTGCCTTTTTCATCGAGGAAGGAGATCAGCGCCTCGCCGGTGCCCAGCTCCTGGATCGCCTGTTCGGTACTAAACGCCGGGTTGGCGCGCATGGTCTGGGCGGCGGTTTTCACCGCCTTCTGGTCCTTCGGCGTAAAGGCGCGCAGGGCATGCTGCACGCGGTTGCCCAGCTGGCCGAGCACGGCGTCGGGAATATCCGCCGGGTTCTGCGAGACGAAATAGACGCCGACGCCCTTGGAGCGGATGAGGCGGATCACCTGTTCGATTTTATCCAGCAGTACCTGCGGCGCGTCGTTGAACAGCAGATGCGCTTCATCGAAGAAGAACACCAGTTTGGGTTTTTCGAGATCGCCCGCCTCCGGCAGACGCTCGTAGAGCTCGGAAAGCATCCACAGCAGGCTGGCGGCATACAGCTTCGGCATCTGGTAGAGCTTTTCGGCGCTGAGGATATTGATCACCCCTTTACCGCTGGTATCGACGCGCATCCAGTCGGCAATATCCAGCATCGGTTCGCCGAAGAAGTGTTCGGCACCCTGCTGCTCCAGGGTTAACAGCCCGCGCTGGATGGCGCCGACCGAGGCGCTGCTGATATTGCCGTACTGGTTTTGGAACGATTTGGCGTTGTCGCCAATAAACTGGGTGATGGCGCGGAGGTCTTTGAAGTCGAGCAGCAGCAGGCCGCGGTCGTCCGCGATGCGGAAAATAATGTTCAGCACGCCGCTCTGAACCTCGTTGAGATTGAGCAGGCGCGCCAGCAGCAGGGGGCCAAGATCGGAGACCGTCGCCCGAACCGGGTGGCCCTTCTCGCCAAAGATATCCCAGAGTACCACCGGGTTGGCATGCGGCTCCCAGTCGCTGACGCCGATCTTCTCCAGCCGCGCCTGCAGTTTCTCTGAGCTCTGTCCTGCGGCGGCAATGCCGGTCAGGTCGCCCTTGACGTCCGCCATAAATACCGGCACGCCAATCTCCGAGAACGACTCAGCCAGCTTTTGCAGGGTGACGGTTTTACCGGTGCCGGTCGCACCGGTGATAAGCCCATGGCGGTTGGCCATCGCGGGCAGCAAATACAGCGCGTTATCCAGCGTGCGCGCAATCAACAAGGGTGAGCTCATGATCGATTCCTCCATTTATCCTGCGACGATTATAGGCAACCTCGTCGTCCGGCGTTGGGGAAATTGTCACGTGCCGCGCACGCTGTGCAGAGCAGTCTTCAGGCGCAGTGGCGCTGGATAAGCGCGATGCTCTGCTCAATTTCGCGCTCGATATCCGTTTCGCTCCACTGCGCCAGTTCGGGCGCGAAGGGCTCAAAAGCGTATACCCCTTGATAGCCGCGGGCTTCCAGCGCTTTAACCTGCTCGCAGGTGCCGAGACGATCCTGCGGGGTTAGCATGATGCGCTCGGCATCGGTGAGCTGCTCGCGCGGACGGGTATCGTCCACCCCGGAAAGGTGCACCAGACCGATGTCCGCCACCTCCACCTGGCTGAACTCGTCCGCCGCCTGCGGGTAGAGATGGTGATGGAAGGTGTCGATCAGCAGCTTAAACGGCACGCGGGCGTCATGGATCAGCGTCTGCGCCTGGTGCGCAGAGCGCAGCGAGCTTTGTGGGAAGCCCAGCGGCTCCACCAGGCCGTGGATGCCATAGAACGCAAACAGCGGCGACAGATCGCGCAGGGCGCTCAGGGTTTCGCTGGCCGGCACTTCGCTGCCGTCGTTAAGCGGACAGAGCACCAGCGATTTGGCGCCGATGGCCTGGGCCTCTTTCAGCAGCGATTCGGTCAGCTGCCGCACCTCTTCGCTACGACGGTTAAAGGGGTAGACCGCGTTAATCGTCAGGATCTCGATGTGGTAGCGCGCCGCCAGCTCGCGCACCTGCTGATGGCTCAGATCGTCGGTCACTTTTCCGCTGGGTAAATCGTTGCGCAGCTCAACCTTATTCAGGCCCAGACGGTTCACCAGACGGAAAAACGCTTCAATGCTGAGCGCTGGCGCGATTTTGCGGTTAATACAAAAACGTTGCATTGCGATGGCCATAGGACACTCCTGACGGAAGAGGGGGGAGGTTCGTTCAATTGGCTAACAGTCAAAACGTTTATTCCAAAATTAGCAAGAATGGAAATGATGAATGTTTGAGCTGTCTCGCAAAATATCACTGGCCCAGACTACGGGGCGACAGCGGCGGGAAGCCTGGCATCGAGAGACAACGAGGCGCGATGCGGGAAGCGCACAGGCAATCCGTCAGCGCAAAATGCGACTGCTATCACCAAAATGAAATTTCATTTCACAACAATGTTGAAATATAAATTTCATTTTACTACGGTTATAGCACAGCAGAATCAGCGACGGGCCGGTGTGCGCTGGCCCTCTTCACTATGAGGCGAGAACATGACGATCACAGGAAACTTTATTGGCGGGAAAACCGTTATCAGCAGCAGCAACGAAACGATGCCGGTGTACGATCCGGCGACGGGCAAAGCGGTGCGCGAAGTCACGGTGTCGACCGCGCAGGAAGTCTCTGAGGCGATTCAGGTTGCTCGCGATGCGTTTGACAGCTGGTCCCGTACTACGCCGCTGCGCCGCGCCCGGGTGCTGTTCAACTTCAAAATGTTGCTGGAGCAGCATGTGGAAGAGCTGGCCGGGATCATCGTCAGTGAGCACGGCAAGGTGTGGTCGGATGCGCTGGGCGAGCTGACCCGCGGCATGGAAGTGGTCGAATTCGCCTGCGGGATCCCGCACCTGATTAAAGGCGAATACTCCTCTGACGTCGGCACCGGCGTCGACAGCTACTCGCTGATGCAGCCGCTGGGCGTGGTGGCCGGGATCACCCCGTTCAACTTCCCGGCGATGGTGCCGATGTGGATGTTCCCGCTGGCGCTGGCCTGCGGCAACAGCTTCATCCTCAAGCCGCCCGCGCTGGCGCCGACGGCCGCCGTGCGTCTGGCAGAACTGCTGAAAGAAGCCGGTCTGCCGGACGGCGTGTTTAACGTCGTGCACTGCAGCAATGAAGATGCCGAGCAGCTGTATACCGATCCGCGCATTGCCGCGGTGAGCTTCGTTGGCTCCTCCGGTGTGGCGGAGTATATCTATAAGACCGCCAGCGCCCACGGCAAGCGCGTGCAGGCGTTCGGCGCTGCCAAAAACCACGCGATTGTGATGCCGGATGCCGATCTCGACGCCACCGTTAACGCCATTATGGGCGGTGCTTTTGGCTCCGCAGGCGAGCGCTGCATGGCGCTGCCGGTGGTGGTGGCGGTGGGAGATGAAACCGCCGACAAACTGATCGCCCGCCTGAAGCCGCTCGTGGAAGCGCTGAAAGTGGGGCCGGGCTGTATGCGCGGCCAGGAAGAGAACGAGATGGGACCGGTGGTGTCTGATACCCACCAGAAAAAAGTGCTCGGCTATATTGATAAAGGCGAAAGCGAAGGGGCAAAACTGGTGGTCGATGGCCGCAAACTGCGCGTGCCGGGTTATGACGCAGGCTATTATGTCGGCGGCACCCTGTTCGATCACGTCACCCCGGAGATGACCATCTGGCGCGAAGAGATCTTTGGCCCGGTGCTGGGAATTGTGCGCGCGGCGGACTATGACAGCGCCCTTGAGCTGGTCAACAGCCATGAGTTTGGCAACGGCAGCGCCGTCTTCACCAGCAACGGCCACACCGCGCGTGAATTCGTCCACGACGTGCAGGCGGGGATGGTTGGGGTGAACGTGCCGGTCCCGGTGCCGATGGCGTTCCACAGCTTCGGCGGCTGGAAGCGCTCGGTGTTTGGCGCGTTGAACGTCCACGGGCCGGACGGCGTGCGCTTCTACACGCGCATGAAGACCGCCACCGTACGCTGGCCGGCAGGGCAGCAGACCGTATCTGAATTCAGCATGCCGACGTTAGGTTAATCGGCGAAGGAGAGCGCCATGTCGTTACTGGCTAAATCGCGAAAAGAGGGACAGATCCAGCATATTACGCCGCAAAGCGCCGGTTGGCGCTATATCGGCTTTGATGTCTGGATGTTGAAAAAAGGGCAGACCGTGACGCTGGAGAGCGGCGATCGCGAGCTGTGCCTGGTGCTGGTCGCCGGGCTGGCGTCGGTGAAAACGCAGCATGCCGATTTCCCGAATCTCGGTAAACGGATGTCGCCGTTTGAACGCACCCCGCCGTGGTCGGTCTACGTGCCGCCGCAGGATAAAGTCGAGGTAACTGCCGATTCCGATCTGGAGCTGGCGGTATGCAGCGCGCCGGGCAAAGGCAGCTTCCCGGCACGCCTCATTCGGCCGGAAGACGTCGGCGTAGAGCATCGCGGGAAAGGGCGCAACCAGCGCCGGGTGCATAATATTCTGCCGGACAGCGCCGAGGCGGACTGCCTGCTGGTGGTGGAGGTGTACACCGACGAGGGGGCCACCAGTTCGTGGCCGTCGCATAAGCATGATACCTCCCAGCCGGGCAAAGAGACGCAGCTGGAAGAGACCTACTACCACCGCTTCGATCCGCCGCAGGGCTTTGCCTTCCAGCGGGTCTACACCGACGACCGCAGCCTGGACGCCTGCATGGCGCCCTACAACCACGATGTGGTGATGGTGCCGCGCGGTTACCACCCGGTGGCGGCGATTGCCGGTTATGACAGCTACTATCTGAACGTGATGGCCGGGCCGGATCGGAAATGGTTGTTCACCTGGGAAGATGACCACGCCTGGATCAACACGCCGGAGTACCCGCGCCACGACTGACGCGCGGTGCAGAAGCGGATAAAAAAGGCCGGTTAGCGATGCTAACCGGCCTTCTTGTTTGAGGGCGGCGGGTGTTTGTTAGCGAAACGCTCCGTCGAATCCCACTCCCAGGCCTGGCAAGCAACAGCGCTGCCGGGCATGACACCTCCGGCGCCATACCCGCCTTTGTGCCGGATGGCGGCATAAATGCCTTATCCGGCCTACGAGATCCTCCCGTAAGCCCCTATACCGTAGGCCCGGCAAGCGCAGCGCCGCCGGGCGATGACCGCAGGCACGGAGCCGCTTTTATGCCGGGCGGCGGCGACTGGCCGCCCCCTGTGCGCTCCCTGCGCCATGCCAGGCATAACGTAGACGATTAACCGGGAGCGCAATGTGCGCTGAAATCACATGCGACAAACGCTTTTCCCGGATTAATAAAGTTGCATACCAATAACATTATCTCCGGCACCCGGCAGGCGCATATACCCCAGGCCCGGCAAGCGCAGTGCCGCCGGGCAGGACACCTCCGGCGCCATACCCGCCTTTGTGCCGGATGGCGGCATAAAGGCCTTATCCGGCCTACGGGATCCTCCCGCAGGCTTATACAACTCCGCCGGGCAACTGACGCCTGCGGCTTATCTCACGCCTTCTGCTTGGCCTCGGACTCCTGACTGCTGTTCAGCGCCAGCGAAACCGCCAGCGTCTGGGCCAGACACAGGGAAGCAACCTGCGAGCGGAAGCCATCCACCTGCGCTTCACGCACCACAAAGCAGACATCGCTGAAGGCTGCCAGCGGGCTGACCTGGCTGTCGGTAATGGCGATCTGCCGCGCTTTGCGCTGCGCGCCCAGCTCCACCAGCTCGACCACTTCCCGCGCGTACGGCGAGAAGCTCACCGCCACCACCACGTCTTTCGGGCCGACCAGACTCAGCTGCTCGGTGAACATGCCGCCGAGGCCGTCGATCAGAAAGGCTTTGCGATCGAGGTGACGCAGCGCATAGGTCAGATAGGAGGCGACGCTGAACGACCGGCGCAGGCCAATGACGTAAATATTTTCCGCTTCGCCCAGCAGGGCCACCGCGCGCTCCAGATCATCGCTGGAGGTCTGCATCGCCAGCTGCTGCAGCGCCTGGTTGTTCACCATCGTGAACATATTGAGGATTTCCGTCGGCGTTTCCGGCGGGCTGGACTCATCGCTGGTGGTCTGGCGGAACAGACGGGCGCGCTCGGTATAGTTGGCGGTCTCTTCCATCAAATGTTGCTTGAACATCTGTTTCATTTCGTTAAAGCCGCTAAAGCCGAAGGCGTTGGCAAAACGAATCAACGTGGAAGGGGGAACATCCGCCTGTTGCGCAATGGAGGCCACGGTATCGAAAGCCACGCTATTGCTGTTATCAAGGATATAGCGGGCGACCTGTTTCAGGCGTTTGCTTAACGTATCGTAGCGACGCCTGATTTCATCCTGCAGGATGGTCAGCTGTGTTGGGTTATTGGCCATAGAGTGCGCTCTGAGAAAATGGAAGGAATATGGCTTCCAGTGTACCAAATGAAGCGAATTTTTCATTTATTGCGACGAAATACGCGATTCATTTCACGAAGAAACAGAAAAACGCCCGCTCCGCAAGGTGACGGAGACGGGCGTCGGGGGATCAGCGGCGGGCTTCGCGCCAGTAGCCAATGAGCGTCAGGTAGTTGCGTTTCACTTCCTCTATCAGGGCCTCATCGCTGAGCTCACCCTGCATCCAGCGCCGCGATGGCAGGCCAAAGATGGTGCGCCCGACGGCGAAACCTTTGATCATCGGGTGTGCGGCCGCCTCGGCGAAACCGGCGCGCAGTTTGTCGGAAGGCGCGTCGAGGCCGAGGATCAGGATCCCGCGGCTCCACGGATCTTCGCGCTCGATAAGGGCGGTGATCTGCTGCCAGCAGGCGCTGGAGAGCGGCGGCAGCTTCCACCAGTCTGGCTTGATCCCCAACTGATAGAAGTGTTCCAGCATGGTGTGGTAATGGCGCTCGTCTTTGTCCGGGCCATTTTCCGGCAGGATCACCTCCAGCAGCAGCTCATGGCCTGACTTGTTACAGGCCTGCCACACCTCGAGCAGCAGAGCGTCCTGCTCTTCACGCAGCGCCGCCGGGTCGGCAGGATGATAGAAGACCAGGCATTTGACGACATGCTCCAGCGGCCAGTCAATCAGCTGCGAGCCGATGTTGCCATGCTCCAGACGTAGCGGTCGCGAGCTGGGCAGCTCGATGGGGCGCCCGATCCACCAGCCCTTGCCGGTAATGGCGTTGAGCGCACGCTGGCCGTAGGTGCCGTCGGCCAGAATGCCGCTGCGCTGATCGAGACCCGCCTCCTGCGCCGCGGCTTCGGCCGCGGCTAACAACAACAGCTTGAGCTGCGGAATGCAGGCTTCATCGCGCCCGGTCTCCCGTGCCAGGTCGGCCAGCTGTTTGCGATGGTCGAAGGCGAAAATGCACAGCTCCGGCCACTGCTGACGGCGGCTGGTGACCCGGTGCAGGTGGTTGAGGCGCTCGTCGACGTCCGGGCGCGGCACCGATTCGGCACGCAGCAGGTAGTCATCGAGTTCGACTTTGGTCGGCATCGCTGGCGCGCAGCCGTGGCGGGAAACCACCAGCGCGCCGCAGGCGTTGGCATAACGGCAAGCCTGCCCCCAGCCTTCGTCGTTGAGCCAGCCGCGCAGCAGGCCCGACATAAAGGCATCCCCGGCGCCCAGCACATTGAGGACTTCCACGCGCACGCCCTGCTGCAGCGGCACCTGGTCCCAGCTGTCCGGGATGTCGCCTTCCAGCACCACGCAGCCCATTGGCCCGCGCTTACACACGAGGGTGGCTTTGGTGGCATTGCGCACATTTTTCAGCGCGGTCAGGGTATCGGTGCTGCCCCCGGCAATATGAAACTCTTCTTCGGTTCCCACCACCAAATCGAACAGATGCAGCACTTCCTGCAGCTGGCTGGTGACCGGCCCGGACTCAATGAAACGGGTTTCGCCATCGCCGAGCGAGGTGAGCCCCCACAGCACCGGACGGTAATCGATATCCAGCGCGGTACGCAGGCCGTGACGGCGGGCGTACTCCAGCGCCTTCAGCACCGCGGCGCGGGTATTGGCGTGCGACAGGTGGGTGCCGGTCACCGCCAGCGCCCGGGAGGAGGCAATATACTCCTCGCTAATGTCGTCAGGCGTTAAGGCCATATCGGCGCAGTTATCGCGGTAGAAAATCAGAGGGAAGGTCTCCTGATCCTTAATCCCCAGCATCACCAGCGCGGTCAGGCGGGATTGGTCGGTGATCAGATACTCGGTATCCACCCCGGCGCGGTTGAGCGTTTCACGCAGGAAACGGCCGTTGTGTTCATCGCCAACGCGCGCCAGCATGGCCGATTTTAGCCCCTGAATGGCGGTGCCATAGGCCACGTTGCCGGAGGAGCCGCCCAGATATTTCGCGAAACTGGCAACGTCTTCTAGCCGCGAACCGATCTGCTGGGCATAGAGGTCGACGGCCACCCGACCTATACAGATGACGTCGAGCCGCTTTACTGCTGCATTCATAGCTAGGATTTCCTTTTTGGTGTCTGCTGCCTGGAAGGGTCGGGATCCCGACGTCGACTCCGTGAACAGCCTGAGGGTTATTGGTTACCCTTAGTTTGAGAAATAAATATTTCATTTGCAAACTCGTTCGAAATTAAAAAACCAAAAGTGTGAGGGATCTACCACTCTGCCGCACTGAGCCTCGCGTGAGCGTGGATCGGCCCCTCTGTCGACCTGGCGGAAAATGAAACGCCGGATGTGGTTTCTTTACCTATGATTTTTAAGGGGATATAGCCGTCTGGCGCGGCAAAACAGCGCCCGAAAACCTGTCAGGAATGTCAATGAAACGTATGAAATGGGTAGAGAGTTTGATCCCTCTCGCAAAATGAAATATTTCTTCTGTATTTGTATTTAATGAAAAAAATGTTTGCCTATAATCCACAGGTATTCCAGTGACGTGAACGACGGCCCCGGCGGCATCGGCGCGACGCCACACACAAATACTGAACAATAAGGATTGTGCATCATGGGCAAACTGAGACTGACAACGGCGCAGGCGCTGGTGAAGTTCCTCGATAACCAGTACCTGGAAGTGGATGGCGTAGAGCTGAAATTCGTGAAAGGCATTTTCGCGATTTTCGGCCATGGCAACGTCCTGGGGCTGGGGCAGGCGCTGGAGCAGGACAGCGGCGATATGCGCGTCTATCAGGGGCGTAACGAGCAGGGGATGGCCCACGCGGCCACCGGTTTTGCCCGCCAGGCCCTGCGCCGGCAGATTATCGCCTGCACCTCCTCCATCGGCCCGGGGGCGGCCAACATGATCACCGCCGCCGGCACCGCCAGCGCCAACCGCATTCCGCTGCTGCTGCTGCCGGGCGATGTCTTCGCCACCCGCCAGCCGGACCCGGTGCTCCAGCAGATTGAACAGAGCTACGATCTCAGCATCAGCACCAATGACGCTTTCCGCGCAGTCAGCAAATACTGGGACCGCATTACCCGCCCGGAACAGCTGATGAGCGCCTGCATCAACGCCATGCGCGTCCTGACCGACCCGGCGGAAACCGGCGCGGTGACGCTGTGCCTGCCGCAGGATGTGCAGGGCGAAGCCTGGGACTACCCGGAATCCTTCTTTGCGCGCCGCGTGCACCGTCTCGACCGCCGCCCGGCCAGCGCCGCGCAGCTGGCGGACGCCGTCGCGGCCATCAAAGCCAGCCGTAAACCGCTGATCGTCTGCGGCGGTGGGGTGAAATACTCCGGTGCGGGCGAAGCGCTGTCCCGTTTTGCCGAGCGCTACGGGGTGCCCTTCGCCGAAACCCAGGCTGGGAAGGGGACGGTGGTCTCGTCTCACCCCCTGAACGTCGGCGGCGTCGGCGAGACGGGCTGCCTGGCGGCGAACCTGCTGGCGAAAGAGGCCGACCTGGTGATCGGCGTCGGCACCCGCTTCAGCGATTTTACCACCGCCTCGAAATGGATTTTCCAGCACCCGGATGTGCGTTTCCTGAATATTAACGTCAGCAACTTCGACGCCTGGAAGCTGGACGGCATTGCCATGCTGGCGGACGCCCGTGAAGCGATGACCGCCCTCGACGCGGCGCTGGCGGATACCGGCTGGCAGGCCGGCTGGGGCGCGCAGATCGAGAGCGTGCAGAGCCGTCAGTTAAAAGAGACCCAGCGCGTCTACCAGGCGGTGTGGCAGGAAAAATCCTTTGTCCCGGAGATCGACGATCACCTCGATCGTGAATCGGTGTATCGCGAGTTCCGCCAGATCACCGACTCCACCCTAACCCAGAGCAGCGTCCTTGGGGTACTGAATGAAACGCTGCCGGCCGAGGCGGTGATCGTCGCGGCGGCGGGCAGCCTGCCCGGCGATCTGCAGCGCGTCTGGCGCAACCGCGCGGAAAATACCTACCACGTGGAGTACGGCTATTCCTGCATGGGATACGAAGTCAACGCGGCGCTGGGCGTGAAGCTGGCGCAGCCGCAAAGCGAAGTCTACTCCCTGGTCGGCGATGGCTCCTTCATGATGCTGCACTCTGAGCTGGTCACCTCCCTGCAGGAGCGAGCGAAGATCAACGTCGTGCTGTTCGACAACATGGCCAACGGCTGCATCAACAACCTGCAGATGGAGCACGGGATGGACAGCTTCGGCACCGAGTTCCGCTACCGCCAGCCGGAAACCGGCCAGCTGCAGGGCGGCCTGGTGCCGGTGGACTTCGCCACCATCGCCGCCGGCTACGGCTGCAAAACCTGGCGCGTCACCACCCTGGACGAACTGCGCCACGCGCTGGACGCCGCCCGTCGCGAAACGGTCAGCACCCTGATTGATATTAAAGTGCTGCCGAAGACCATGGTGCACAAATACGGCAGCTGGTGGAACGTTGGGGTCGCCCAGACGGCGCTCTCTGAGCGGATCCGCAAGGTGGCGCAAATGATTAATGAAAAGCGCGCCCAGGCGCGTGATTACTAAAACGAACCTCTACCCTGAATCCTACAGACTTACGGAGAAAACCATTATGTCGCTCAAATTAGGTGTCATCGGCGCTGGCGCTATCGGTAAAGAACACATCCGTCGCTGCACCCAGGTTCTGCAGGGCGCCACCGTTGTGGCGGTGTCTGATATCAATGCCGACAACGCCCGTGCGGCGGTCGCGCTGCCGGGCGTGCAGGCGGAAGTCTACGCCGACGGCCACGACGTGATTAACGCCAGCGATGTCGATGCCATCCTGGTCACCTCCTGGGACCCGACCCACGAAGAGTACACCCTGGCCGCCATCGCCGCCGGTAAGCCGGTGTTCTGCGAAAAACCGCTGGCGATGTCTGCGGAAGGCTGCCGCCGCATCGTCGATGCTGAAATGAAGGCCGGCCGTCGTCTGGTGCAGGTTGGCTTTATGCGCCCCTACGACGAAGGCTATCTGGCGCTGAAAAAAGTGATCGACGATGGCGATATCGGCGCGCCGCTGATGCTGCGCTGCGCCCACCGCAACCAGTCGGTCGGCGAGAACTACACCACCGATATGGCGATCACCAACACCCTGATCCACGAGCTGGACGTACTGCGCTGGCTGCTGAACGATGACTACCGTTCCGTACAGGTGCGCTTCCCGCGCTCCACCTCGCACACCCATGCGCGCCTGAAAGATCCGCAGATCGTCTCCTTTGAAACCAAAAAAGGCACCCTGATCGACGTCGAAGTGTTCGTGAACTGCCAGTACGGGTATGACATCCAGTGCGAAGTGGTTGGCGAGACCGGGATTGCCCGTCTGCCGGAGCCGTCTGCCGTCCAGATGCGCAAGTCCGCCAGTCTGTCGACCGCCATTCTGACCGACTGGAAAGACCGCTTTATCAAAGCCTACGACGTCGAGCTGCAGGCCTTTATCAACGACGTCAAAGCCGGCCAGTTGCACGGCCCGTCGGCCTGGGACGGCTACGCGGCGTCAGTGGCGGCGGATGCCTGCATTAAAGCGCAGGGAACCAGCGAGCCGGTTGAGGTGACGCTGCCTGAGTGCCCGGCATTCTACAAACGTTAAGCGCGTTTTGCTGACGGAACTTCTTTGCACAGGTAACGACGATGAAAATTGCCTTTGATGTGGATGTCATTAAGGACCTCGGGATCACCCGCATGGTCCATCAGGTAGCGGAGTGGGGCTACAAGTACATTGAACAGTCGCCGCACCCGCAGATTAACCCGTTCTACAAGCACCCGCGCGCCAGCCGGGAGATCATGGCGGAGTATAAGCAGGCGCTGCGCGATACCGGCCTTGAGCTGTCGTCGTTTATCTGCGTCTACCGCTGGTCTGGCCCGGACGAACTGCGCCGTCAGGCGGCGGTGAAAAACTGGAAACGGCTGGTGGAAATTGCGGTGGAGATGGGCGTTCAGGTGATCAACACCGAGTTCTCCGGCGATCCGAATCAGCCTGAGATCTGCGATGAAATGTTCTATCGCTCCATGGAAGAGCTTTTGCCGATTTTTGAGCGGGAAGGCATCCGCGTGGAGATCCAGGCGCATCCCTGGGATTTCTGCGAAGAGAACAATGAAACCGTCGATATCGTGAAGTCGTTCCGCAGCGATAACGTGAAGTACGTCTACAGCGTGCCGCACACCTTTTTCTACGACAAAGGCGTCGGCGACGTGGCGAGCATGCTGCGCTACGCCGGGAGCGATCTCTCCCATGTCCTGATTGCGGACACCCGTAATCATACGAAACATTGCCGCTATATCGTTAACCCGCCGGGCGTGGATGCCGTGGTGCACCAGCACGTAGGCGTCGGGGAAGGGGATGTGGATTTCGACGCGCTGTTCCGCACCCTGCGCGAAATGAAATTCGCCGAGCAGACCTTCAAGGTCGGCGGGGAGCCGATTGTCGCCACCTCGCTGTTTGGCTACCCGGAAAAAATGAAATACCAGGCAGTGGAAACCCGTGAACTCATTGAACGTGAATTGCTGCGCCGGTAAGGCGCAGCGGCAGGAGCCCTACTATGAACAAAGATAACGTCAAACTGGCTATCGCCCCGATCGGCTGGACTAACGATGATATGCCGGAGCTTGGCAGCGAAAACACCTTCCAGCAGATCGTCAGCGAAATGGCGCTGGCCGGCTTTACCGGCAGCGAAGTCGGCAGCAAATATCCGCGCGACCCGGCGGTCCTCAAGCCGATGCTGGACATCCGCGGCATTCAGATCTGCAACGCCTGGTTCAGCACCTTTTTCGCCAACGGCCAGCGGGAAAAAACCATTGATGAATTCGTCAATCACATGAACTTCCTTCATGCGATGGGGGCGAAAGTGATTGGCTGCTCCGAGCAGAGCGGCAGCATCCAGGGGCTGGATAAACCGATCCTCAGCGATGCGAAGCCGTGCTTCAGCGACGAAGAGTGGCAGCGGGTGGCGGAAGGCTATAACACCCTCGGTCGCCTGGCGGCGGAGAAGGGGATGCAGGTCTGTCTGCACCACCACATGGGCACCGGCATTCAGACCACCGCGGAAATCGACAAGTTTATGTCGCTGGTGGACGAGCGCGTCTTCCTGCTGTTCGATACCGGCCACGCCTGGTATTCCGAAGGCGGCGAAGCGCCGATGCTGGCGATCCTCAAAAAGTATCTGCCGCGCATCAACCACGTTCACCTGAAAGACGTGCGTCCGCCGGTGATTGACCAGGTGCGCCGCGACGGCCTGTCGTTCCTCGATGGCGTGAAAAAAGGCACCTTCACCGTCCCGGGCGACGGGGTGATCGATTTCCGTCCGGTGTTCAAGCTGCTGGACGACTTTGGCTATAAAGGCTGGATGGTGGTGGAAGCCGAGCAGGATCCTGCCCTGGCCAATCCTTTCGAATACGCCGTCAAAGCGCGCAAATATATCCGCGAAACGGCAGGGATCTAATCGTTGTGACATTTTCAGGCCATACCGGGTATGGCCTGCTTTTTTTCCTTCCTCAACCGGACTCAGGGCTCAACCACGGCGCCGTACCGTCCCCTCTCCCTCAGGGAGAGGGCCAGGGTGAGGGTGACGATGACGGGTAAAGCGTCACTTCACTTCCGCCAGCGCGGTCTTATCCACATAAGGTTTCATCAGCGCGTCGGCTTCCTTCTGTGCCGCCTGCACCGCCGCTTCCGGCGTCACTTTGGCATCATTGACCACCGCCGCCAGCTGGTTCTCCATCGCTTTACGCACCGCCACGGTCTCCCAGGTGGAGTACCACGGATGGGCGTACTTCAGCTGCTCAAGCGCGATCGCCGCCCGCGGATCCTGCTGCAGATAGGCCTTCATCTCCGGCGTATCATATGACGCCTTGCGCGGCGAGAAGTAGCCGGTGAAGCGGCTCCATGCGCCGTTCACGTCGGGGCTCACCAGATAGGTCAGGAACTGATACGCCGCTTTCTTCTGCGCCTCGTTGATGCCTTTAAAGCTCACCAGGCTGGCGCCGCCGATCGGCACCGCGCGCTGCTCTTTGGCCGGCAGCATCGCTACCCCAAGCTCAAAGTCTTTGCTGTTCTCGCGCATAAAGCCCAGCGCGCCGGTGCTGAGCATCGCCATCCCGAGCTTGCCGGAGAAGAACGCGGCGCTGATCTGCTTCGAGTTCAGCACCCCGGACGGCATTACCTTGTCCTTGTAAATCAGATCCTGCCAGAAGCGCAGGGCGCCGATGGCGGTCGGCGAGTTGTAATAAACCTCGCCCGGATAGTCTTCGTTAAAGTATTTCCCGCCGTTGGCGCGCACCAGCGCCGAGAAGATCCAGCCGCCGTAGTCGTCGTTGGTCGACGGCAGCATGATCCCCCACTGGCCTTTGCTCTCGTCGGTCAGCTTTTTGGCATCGGCCAGCAGCTCGGCCCAGG
Organism: Klebsiella sp. A-Nf5; assembly: GCF_002810545.1. Classification (NCBI taxonomy): domain Bacteria; kingdom Pseudomonadati; phylum Pseudomonadota; class Gammaproteobacteria; order Enterobacterales; family Enterobacteriaceae; genus Klebsiella; species Klebsiella sp. A-Nf5. The sequence continues at coordinate 184,917 of NZ_PIOG01000280.1, forward strand.
TCTGCGGCGGCTGTTTGATCCCGGCCTGATCGAACATCGTCTTGTTGTAGTAGAGGATCGGCGTCGAGTTATGGAACGGGATCGCATAAGTGGTGCCCATCACCTGGGCGTTCTTATGCATCGCGGGCCAGAACTCCTTTTGCAGAAAATCGCCAGCCTTTTGATCGCCATATTTAAACAGCTCGTCCATCGGCAGGATCTCATCCTTCAGCGCCAGATCGGTGGTGAAGTTGGCGGACATGATCACCAGCGCCGGCGGCTGTCCGGCCTTCTGCGCCGATTCGGCTTTGATCTTGGTGGTGTCGTAGTTGCCGGTGAAGATGCCGCGCACTTCGACATCCTGCTGCGAGTCGTTGAATTGCTTAATGACGCGGGTCATCTCCATGGTCAGCTTGCCGTCCACCGGCGCCGGGAACATGAAGTCTATTTTCTCTTTCGCCAGCGCCGCGCCGCTCAGGGCAAGGCTGAGCCCAACCGTCAGGGCGGTAAGGGGTTTAAACATGATTACACTCCATCAGTAAATTATGCTGGGTCTCAGCATGAAAAAGATGCACATCGGCAGGCGAGAAGCCGACCAGTAGCGACTCGCCTTTCTCCGGCACCGTGCCGCGGTGGCGGCGGCTAAAGCGCAGGGTGCCGATCGGGGTGCTGACGTGGAGCAGGTAATCGGCTCCCATCAGTTCTCGTTGCAGAACGGTGGCCGGCAGGCGCAGATGGCCCTTCTCCACGCGGTCGGTAATATGTTCCGGGCGAACGCCCAGCCAGACGCGGGTCTGATCCCGGTGGCGCGGCGGCAGCGGATAGCGCTGTTCGTCCAACAGTACTTCACCGTTGGCGCAGGGCAGCGACAGGAGGTTCATCGCCGGCGAACCGATAAATCCGGCGACGAACAGGTTGGCCGGGTTGGCATACAGATACTCCGGGCGCCCGACCTGCTGTACGTGGCCGCCGTTCATCACCACGATGCGGTCGGCCATCGACATCGCCTCGGTCTGATCGTGGGTCACATAGATGGTGCTGGTTTTCAGCTGCTGGTGGAGGGCCATAATGCTGTCGCGCACTTCGCTGCGCAGGCGGGCGTCGAGGTTGGAGAGCGGCTCGTCCATCAGGAACAGCCGCGGATTGCGCACGATCGCCCGGGCCATCGCCACCCGCTGGCGCTGGCCGCCGGAGAGCTTCGCCGGTTTGCGGTCGAGCAGCGCCTCCAGCTGCAGCATCTGCGCCACCTTATCCACCCGCGGCTGCCAGCTGCTTTTCTCTTCCTTGCGCACCTTCATGCCGAAGGTGATGTTGTCGCGCACCGACAGATGCGGAAACAGGGCATAGTTCTGGAAGATCATCGCGAAGTTGCGCTCGCGCGGCGTGGTGGCGGTGATGTTCTCATCATGCAGCCAGATTTCGCCTTCGCTGACCTGATCCAGCCCGGCAAGCAGGCGCAGTAGGGTGCTTTTACCGCAGCCCGACGGGCCGACCAGCACCACAAATTCGCCTTCGCGGATATCAAGCGACAGCGCGCTAAGCGCCGGTTTACCGTCGAAATGTTTACTGATGTTTTGCAGACTGAGCATGGCGGTTAGCGCTCTTCCGTTGGACAACTGATGTTTTCGTCGTACAGCCACGGCCCGGCGTAGTGGGCCAGCGAGTGCTGGTAGCTCACCCACTGCTCGCCGACCTGGCGGTGCATCAGGCACGAAGCCGGCGAGAGATCGTAATACGGCCGAGTGTCTTCGTGGCAGTACGGTACCTGATGGACGGTGCCGGGGAGGGTGGAGATCAGCGCCTGGCGATACTGGGTCATGGTCAGGCTATGGTTATGACCGCAAAAGATGCGCGTCAGCGACGGGAAACGCTCTACCAACGCCAGCAGACGGTGGCCGTTTTCGCAGGCGATCGGGTCCATCTGCGCGTTGCCCAGCGGCAGCGGCGGGTGATGCATAAAGATCGTTGCCGGTTTGTCGCCGCCGTCGAACAGCTGCGCTTCCAGCCAGCTAATGGTCTCGTCGGTCAGCCAGCCTTTTGAAGTGCCGGCGCGGCTGGAGTCGATAAACAGCAGGCGGGTGGCGAAGTCGTCAACCGCATAGCGCATATTATTGGCATCGCTACCGAGCTGTGGGCACAGCGGCTGCAGGTACTCCAGAAACAGCGCTTTATCATCGTGGTTGCCGGGGATGAGATACAGCGGATAGTTCAGGCTGCCGAGGATCTGGCGGGCGACCTGATACTCCTCCGGGCGGCCGCAGTTGACGATATCGCCGCTCACCACCACCGCATCCGGGCGTTCGCGCAGCGCGTTAAGTTGAGAAACCACATCAGCATTGGCGGCATTGACGTCGATAAAACCGTACAGCTTTTCGCCGCGGCTGCGGAAATGGGTATCGGAAATGTGCGCTAACAGCATGAATAACTCCTTATTTGATCCCGGAGAAGCCGAAGCTTCGCAGGAACTGTTTCTGGAAAAGGATGAACGCCAGCATCAGCGGCAGGCAGACCATCAGCGTCCCGGCGCCGATGGTGCCCCACTGGCCGCCGGATTCAGCGCCCATGGCGAAAGAGACCAGCCCAACGGTCAGCACCTGCTTATCGGGATCGTTGAGCATCATCAGCGGCCACAGGTACTCGTTCCAGTGGTAGGTAATGCTGACGGTGGCGAAGGCCAGCACCGATGGCCAGGACATCGGCAGCAGTACGCGGAATAACACCTGCCACCAACGGCATCCCTCCATCAGCGCTGCCTCTTCCAGCTCTTTCGGGATGGCGAGGAACGCCTGGCGCATCAGGAACACGCCGAACGCCGAGGTGAAGTAGGGCATCATCACCCCGGTGAGGGTGTTGAGCA